>JAEYSS010000041.1 GCA_023434425.1 Pseudomonadota bacterium
GAATACAGCATGTCGCGGCCCTGCATCTCGTCCGCCACCGGCGTCGCCGGCATGGCCGAGACCGCGGCCTCCCAGCCCTCATAGCCCGGCTCGGGCGCTCCGCCGATCATGTAGAAATGTTCTACGCTTTTGCAGGCGCCTCGCAGTTCCGCGGCGATGGAGCGGAATTCGTCGGTGATCACCAGCACGCGCGCGCCAGAATCGCTGCAGATATAGGCGATCTCGGGCGCGCTCAGCCGCGTGCTGATCGGCGTATAATACAGCCCGGCGCGGTCGGCGCCGAAACAGACCTCGAAGAATTCCGGCCGGTTCTCGATCAGCAGCGCCATATGGCTGCGCTGGCCCAGGCCCAGCCTGCGGAACAACTGCGCCGCCCGGTTCGAGGCCGCTTCCAGCTGGCCATATGTGGTGACCGCGCCGGTTTCGGCGATCACAATGGCCGGCTTGTCCGGCGTCTTCTGCGCGTGCTCGGTGATATAGACAAGGTCGGACACATCAGCCTTCCTTCTGCAGCAGGGCACGCAGATCGGTCTTCAGCACCTTGCCGTAGTTATTCTTCGGCAGGGCCGGCAGGAAACGGTACTGCTTGGGGCGCTTGAAGCGCGCGATATGGTCGAGGCAGAGCGCATCCAGCGTGGTTTCATCGACCGCGGCGCCAGCGCGACGCACGACAAAGGCCACCACCTCCTCGCCCCAGTCGGCATGCGGCTTGCCGACCACCGAGACTTCATCCACGTCGGGATGCTGCAACAGAACCTCTTCCACTTCGCGCGGATAGATATTGCTGCCGCCGGAAATGATCATGTCCTTGGAGCGGTCTTTCAGAGTCAGGTAGCCGTCGTCATCGAAGCTGCCGACATCGCCGGTATGCAGCCAGCCGTTTCGCAGGGTCTGCGCCGTGGCATCCGGGTTGCCCCAGTAGCCGGCCATCACCACATCGCCGCGGCAGATGATCTCGCCGATCTGGCCACTGGGCAGCGGAGTGTCGTCCGCATCGACCACACGCACCTCGACATCCGTGCGCGCCACACCGGCCGAACCCAGCCGCTGCAGGTGACGCGGATGGCCGGTATCGACATGCATGCCCTTGTCCATGCCGGTGATGGTCATCGGCGCTTCGCCCTGGCCATAGATCTGCGCCAGCTTGGGTCCCAGCACGCGCATGGCATCCTGCAGGTCGGCGACATACATCGGCCCGCCGCCATAGACGATGGTCTTCAGGTTGCCGGTGTCGGCCGTCGCGATTTCGGGCGCATGCACCAGGCGATGCACCATGGTGGGTGCGAAGAAAAAGCTGCAGCCCGGCCAGTGCGCGATCAGGTCCAGCGTCTCGGCCGGATCAAAACCGCCGGAGGCGGGGATCACCTGGTTGGCGCCGCGCGCCACATGCGGCAGGCCGTAGAGCCCGGAACCATGGCTGATCGGCGCGCAGTGGATGATGCAGTCCTGCGGCCCGACATGGTCGACGTCGGCGAAGTAGTTCATGGTCGCCGCCAGCAGGTTGCGATGGGTCAGCATCGCGCCTTTCGGCCGGCCGGTGGTGCCGGAGGTATAGAACAGCCAGGCCAGATCGTCGGGCGCCACATCGGCCACCGGCATGGCCGGAACGTCATACAGCGCGGTAAACGCCGGCTCTTCCAGCAGGATCAGCGTCACCGGTGTCAGCGGCCTGAGCTCATCGGCGAGCGCACCGGACACCACCGCCAGCCTGGCGCCGGCATTGTCGAGAATCCAGGCCACCTCGCGCGGATGCAGTTTGGCATTGACCGGCACCGCCACCATGCCGGCATGCCAGAGCGCAAATAGCAGTTCCCAGTATTCCGGGCAGTTCTTCAGCAGCAGCGCCACGCGATCGCCGCGCTGCAGGCCGCCGGCGGCGATGAGTCCGGCAGCCAGGCGCGATACGCGCCCGCCGGTCTCGGCATAATTGAACCGCACGGCCTTGCCGACCGACAAAGCCGGCCTGTTACCCCAGACTTTTGCCGCACGATGCAGCAGATGCGCCAGATTCATGGTCGCGCCCCAGTGATCCCTGTCGGGTTTCCGTTTCCTCAGAGCCGAATCTTACGCAAAGAAAAACGGCGCCGGAAGCCGGCGCCGTTGATCGGAATGCAGTTTACGCAACGTCAGGCGTGATTTCGGGTCAGGCGTGATATTCAGTGACCGTCAGGCCTTCATCGGCCGAGAAACGGTTCTGGTATTTCGGCGCGATGCGGTCGACCGGCAGCAGGATAAAGACGTCGGTGGTGCCGAACTGCTGGTCGATCACCGCGCCATCGCCAATATAGGCGCCGAGCCGCAGATACCCCTTGATCAGCGGCGGCAGCGCGTGCAGCGCGGTGCGCAGATTCACCTGGTCGGCCGGCATCAGGTTCATCGACACGAAACGCTCGGGCAATGCGCGCACGCGCCATTCCGGCGGCGGCAGGTGATTGTGATACAGGTAGCTCAGCGCCACCGCATGCTGCGCCGGATCGGTACCCGGGAAGGAGGCGCAGCCGAACATGAAGCTGATGTCATGGTCGGTGATATAGGTGGAGATACCGCGCCACAGCAGCTGGATCGTTGCATTGGTGCGGTAATCGCGATGCACGCAGGAGCGGCCGAGTTCCAGCAACCCGCCGCCGGCGCCGACATAATCGAGCATCGGCTGCAGATCGTATTCCGAGGCTGAGTAGAAGCCGCCATGGGTCTCGGCGAATTCGCGACGCAGCAGGCGATAGGTGCCGACCGCCTGCTCGCCATCGGGATGGCGGCGGTCGAAGACCATCAGATGATCGCAGAGCCGGTCGAACCGGTCGAAGTCGAGGCCCAGCCGGGCCATCTCGGGCGACGGCTCGGCGGCCATCTCCTCGTAGAAGACCTTGTAGCGCAGACGCTGCGCCGCGGCGATATCGTCGGGGCTGCGGGTCAGGCGCACCTCGAACCGGCCATCGGCAGACGTGCACTGCCAGCCGCGGCGGGTGGCGCGGGGCTGGGGGATGACCGATGGCACGGAGAGAGGCAACTGCATGTTCATGCTCCGACTATCGCTATACACGATGATGCAACAGTGTCAAATCTATGACAGATATATTAAAACGCGTATCCAAGAAAAATATGTTGCGGTTGCTCAGGTGCGGCAACCCCTAAATATAGTGGACTCTGACCTGCAGGCTTCGGCTGGCCCACTGCCGATTCGGCAGGTCAGTCCTCCGTCCCCGGCCCCTGGCTACCCGCCCTGCGCGTGTCGAGCCGGGTCTCGGCGCCGCGCCGGGTCAGCCAGGCCAGCAGGATCAGCCCGGGCAAAGCCGCCACGGTGGTCAGCAGGAAGAAGACCGGCCAGCCGAGCCCGCCAGCCAGAAAGCCGGCATAGGACGACAGGAGCGTGCGCGCCACCGCCGTCAGCGACGACAGCAAAGCATATTGCGTGGCGGTATAGGCGACGTCGCACAGCGCCGAGAGATAGGCGACCAGCACCGCCGTGCCCATGCCGCCAGCCAGGTTTTCCACGCCGACGGTGAGCGCGAGGAACCACGGATCGTGGCCGCGCAGCGCCAGCAGCGCGAACAGCAGATTGGAGCCCATCTGCAGCAGGCCACAGATCCACAACGAGCGATACAGCCCCAGCGCCTGCATCATCCAGCCGCCGAGAAACAGCCCGACCATGGTGGCGCCAAAACCATAGAGCTTGCTGATCTCGGCAATCTCGGTCTTGGTGAAACCGATATCGAGGTAGAAGCTGGTGGCCAGCACACCGGCCAGACTGTCGCCCAGCTTGAACAGCATGACGAACAGCAGGATGCCGACCCAGCCCTTGCGCGACATGAACTGCAGGAAAGGTCCGGCGACGCTGGCATAGAACCAGGCCATCGTGGCGGCCACAGGCCCCGACAGATGCGGGCGCTGACCCAGCCATGCCTGCGCCTCGGCGAAGCGCCGCTCGGCATCGCCGCGCGGCTGCATGGGCGGTTCGCCGATCATCAGTACGGTGATTGCGCCCACCACCAGCAGAGCCGCCATCGAGAGATAGACCAGCGGCCAGGCGAACTGGTCGGCGAGGTAAAGCGCGCCGGCCGAGGAGACCAGCATGCCGAGGCGATAGCCGAAGACGATGGAGGCCGCGCCGGCGGCCAGCTGGCGCTGCTCCAGGATCTCGACGCGCCAGGCGTCGATGACGATATCCTGGGTGGCGGAGGCGAAGGCGACACCGACAGCGAAAATCGCGGTCAGCGCCAGCGCCTGCCCCGGATTGCTGAACGCCAGCGCCACAATGGCCGCCATCAGCAGGGCCTGGGCGAAGATCAGCCAGCTGCGCCGGCGACCGAGCCAGCGCGTCAGCAGCGGCAGTGGCAGGCGGTCGATCAGCGGTGCCCAGAGGAATTTCAGCGTGTAGGGCACGCCGACCAGCGCGAACAGCCCGATCGACTGCAGCGACACGCCCGACTCTTTCAGCCAGGCCTGCAGCGTCTGTCCGGTGAGCGCCAGCGGCAGGCCGGAGGCGAAACCCAGAACCAGAATCGCCAGCACGCGACGGTCACGATAGACCGCAAGCGCTGACAGCCCGGCTGAAATGCGCGAGCCGAGCGGCACCGATCAGGGCCGCTTGGCGTAACCGAGCGGCTGCAGCGCCTCGGAGATCTCGCTTAGGATAGCAGGATCGTCGATCGTGGCGGGCATACGGTAGTCCTGTGCATCGGCGATTTTCTGCATGGTGCCGCGCAGTATCTTGCCGGAGCGTGTTTTCGGCAACCGTTTCACCACGGTGGCCTGCTTGAAAGCCGCGACAGGCCCGATCCGCTCGCGCACCAGCTGCACCAGTTCGCGCAGGATCTGCTCTTCCGGCTTGGTCACGCCGGCTTTCAGCACCACGAAGCCAAGCGGTACCTGGCCTTTCAGCGCATCGGCCACGCCAACCACGGCACATTCCGCCACATCGGGATGCGAGGCGAGCACTTCTTCCATGCCGCCGGTCGACAGCCGGTGGCCGGCGACATTGATGATGTCGTCGGTGCGGCTCATGATGAAGATATAGCCGTCTTCGTCGATGAAGCCGGCATCGCCGGTGTTGTAATAGCCCGGGAAGCGCGCGAGATAGCTTTTTTTGAAGCCGTCGTCGTTGTTCCACAGCGTCGGCAGGCAGCCCGGCGGCATCGGCAGCCGGATCACGATATTGCCGATATCGCCGGCTTTCACCGGATGACCGTCGTCGTCCAGCACCTGCACGTCGTAGCCCGGCACGATGCGGGTGGGCGAACCATGCTTGACCGGCAATTGTTCGATCCCCATGCAGTTCGAAGCCACCGGCCAGCCGGTTTCGGTCTGCCACCAATGGTCGATCACCGGTTTCCCCAGCGCATCTTCCGCCCATTTCACCGTATCCGGATCGGCACGTTCGCCGGCCAGGAACAGCGTGCGGAAATGCGACAGGTCGTATTTTTTCAGCAGTTCCGCCTTGGGGTCTTCCTTCTTGATCGCACGGAAGGCGGTTGGCGCGGTGAACAGCGCCACCACCTTATGCTGCTCGATCACGCGCCAGTAGGCGCCGGCATCGGGCGTGCCCACCGGTTTGCCTTCGTAGAGCAGCGTGGTGCAGCCGGCGATGAGCGGCGCGTAGACGATATAGGAATGCCCCACCACCCAGCCGACATCGGAGGCCGCCCAGAACACCTCTCCCGGATCGACGCCATAGATGTTTTTCATCGACCAGTTCAGCGCCACCATATGGCCGCCGTTCTGACGCACCACACCCTTGGGAATCCCGGTGGTGCCGGAGGTGTAGAGCACATACAGCGGATCGGTCGCCTGCACGGCGACGCAATCGGCCGGCGCCGCCTTGGCGATCTCGGCCTCGAAATCGTAGTCGCGGCCTGCCGTCATCGGCCCGGCATACATCGGCCGCTGGAAGACCAGGCAGGCGGATGGTTTATGCGTCGCCATCTCGATGGCCTGATCGAGCAGTGGCTTGTATTCCACAACGCGGCCGGCTTCGAGGCCGCAGGAGCTGGCGATGATCAGCTTGGGCCTGGCATCGTCGATACGGGTGGCCAGCTCGCGCGGCGCGAAACCGCCAAAGACCACGGAATGGATCGCACCGATACGGGCGCAGGCCAGCATGGCCATCACAGCTTCGGGTGTCATCGCCATGTAGATGATGACACGGTCGCCCCTGGCGATACCCTGCGCCTGCAGTGCACCGGCCAGCTTCGCGACCTTGTCGCGCAGTTCCAGCGTGGTGAAGTTGCGGATCGTATTGGTGACCGGCGAGTCGTAGATCAGCGCTATACGGTCGCCATGGCCGGCTTCGATATGGCGATCAAGCGCGTTGTAGCAGGTGTTGCACTCGGCGCCGGCAAACCAGCGATAGAATGGCGGATTGGAGGCGTCCAGTACCCGGTCCCAGGGCTTGCTCCAGTGCAGCGCCCTGGCCGCCTCGGCCCAGAAACCTTCCGGATCGGCCTTTGCTGCTGCATAGACCTGTTCGTAGCGGCCAGCCATCCGCGCCTCCCTGCTTTGTCCTTGCCCGATCTATAGCAGATCGCGCCTGACAAAGGCCACGCGGCGATGGCTACGACCCTGGTCTAAACGCTGTAAACGGTAGCGAGACGCTACTCCGCCGCCTGGGCGGACCGGCCACTGCCCAGCAGCTCGGCCTTGGCGGCGTCGTATTCGCGCTTGAGCCGGGCAACCAGTTCGGCCACCGGTGGCGAATCCTGGATCAGGCCAACGCCCTGCCCCGCGCCCCAGATGTCGCGCCAGGCCTTCGACTTCGAGCTGCCGCCCGACCCGAAACTCATCGTGCTCTTGTCGGCTTCGGGCAGGTTGTCGGGGTCCATGCCCGCCGCGGTGATGCTCTTCTTCAGGTAGTTGCCGTGCACGCCGGTGAACAGCGAGGAATAGACGATGTCGCCAGCCGCCGAATCGATCAGCATCTGCTTGTAGCCCGGCGCCGCATTGGCTTCCTGGGTGGCGATGAAGCGCGTTCCCATATAGGCGAAATCCGCGCCCATCGCCTGTGCTGCCAGAACCTGCCGGCCATGCGAGATCGAGCCGGACAACGCCAGCGGCCCGTCGAAGAACTGCCGCACTTCGGAGACCAGCGCGAACGGGCTGAGGGTGCCGGCATGACCACCGGCACCGGCGCAAACCAGAATCAGTCCATCGACGCCGGCTTCCAGCGCCTTCTTGGCATGACGGATATTGATCACGTCGTGCAGGACGATGCCGCCATAGGAATGAATGGCATCGACCACCTCGTTCGGCGCGCGCAGGCTGGTGATGACGATCGGCACCTTGTACTTCACGCACATTTCCACATCGTGCTGCAGGCGGTCGTTCGACTGATGCACGATCTGGTTGACGGCAAAGGGCGCCACCGGCTTGTCGGGATTCTTGGCGCGGTACTCGTCCAGTTCGGTGGTGATGCGCTGCAGCCACTGCTCCAGCACCTCGGCCGGACGCGCATTCAGCGCCGGGAACGACCCCACGATGCCGGCCTTGCACTGGGCGATCACCAGTTCGGGCCCGGACACGATGAACATCGGCGAGCCGATCACCGGCAGCGACAGACGGCCCTGAACGACGGCAGGAAGGGTCATTGGTTTCCTCCAGGAATTTGTCGCCGAATGATCCGACAGGCCTTTGGTGCCGTCAATCGCGCCGCGTGTGAATCCGTCACGCTTGACGCTACGGCAGTCATCCGGCCGCCCCGCTCCTGCGTAGAATGGTGCAAACCACCGGACGGAAGCCATGCTGACAGCTCTGCTCATACTCGGCGCCACCCTGCTCAGCCTTGGCGCGGCCAGCGAGCATATCGTCAGGCAGGCCGAACGGGATTTTCCACCCTCGGGGCGCTTCATCACCGCCGGCGGCATCCGCCAGCATGTGATAGAGCGCGGCGACGGGCCGGCCCTGGTGATGATCCATGGCGCCTACGGCGCGGCGGCCGATTTCGAGGCCAGCCTGATGCCGCAGACCGCGCGGCAATTCCGTTCCATCGCCGTCGACCGGCCGGGTCATGGCTACAGCGAAGGCACCGACGCCGACACACCCGATGCACAGGCCCGGCTGCTGCATGCCGCACTGGAGACGCTCGGCGTACGCCGCCCGGTGCTGCTCGGTTTTTCCTATGGCGGTGCGGTGGCACTGAGCTATGCCTTGCAATATCCCGACGCGGTGGCGGCGCTGGTGCTGGTCAGTCCGGCCACGCATCCCTGGCGTCGCAGCCCGCCGATGCCGTTCGGCGTTGCCGATGCGCCGCTGGTCGGCCCGCTGCTCAAACACACCGTCATCGCGCCGGCTGGCACCGCGCTGAAAGACAGTGCCATTGCCTCCATCTTCGCGCCGGGCGCCGTGCCGCAGTCCTTCGGCGGCGCCCCGGTGGCGCTCGGCCTGCGGCCGGACGACTACGCCGCCACCGCGCGCGAGATCCGTGCCCTCGATGCCTTCCTGCGCCAGCAGGTGCCGCAATATCCCGGCTTGCGCATGCCGGTCGCCATCGTGGTCAACGACGAGGACACGTCGGTCTGGTCGACGGTGCATGGCCGGCCGCTGGCCGCCATGCTGCCGGATGCTGAACTGATCGTCACCGATGGTGGCGGACACCCGCTGCATTTCTCGCGGCCGGCCAGTGTGCTGGCGGCCATCGACTGGGCGGCCGCGAAAGCGGGGTATTAGTCCACCCGCAATTCGATCTGCGTGGCCGGCCGCAATACGGCCAGCAGCGCCAGCAGATCGGGTAGTGCCAGCGCAACGCAGCCTTCGGTGCCGCTGTAATCGGGCCGCGCGACATGCATGAAAATGGCACTGCCCAAGCCCGGCACGGGCGGATCGTCGTTATGACCCAGCACGACGATCAGGTCGTAGACCGCATCTTCGCGCCAGAGCTTTTCGTGGCTGGCACCATAGGGCAACGTGACGAAGCGGTTATAGGCCGGATCGAGCGGAT
>JAEYSS010000044.1 GCA_023434425.1 Pseudomonadota bacterium
GCCGGCGGCGTCGGTGTCGGCGAACCCACCGTGGGGCGTCTGGCCGGCAGCGACGGCAAGGTGACGGCGCGCGGCGCGGCCAGCGGCGACACCTGCCATATCGACGTGATCGACAAATGGGGCAACATGGTTTCGGCCACGCCGTCCGGCGGCTGGCTGCAATCCTCGCCGCTGATCCCGGAGCTTGGTTTTTGCCTCGGCACCCGGGCGCAGATGTTCTGGCTCGAAGACGGCCTGCCCAATTCGCTGGTGCCCGGCAAGCGGCCGCGCACCACGCTGTCGCCCTCGATGGCCCTGCGCGACGGCAAGCCGGCGCTGGCCTTCGGCACGCCCGGTGGCGACCAGCAGGACCAGTGGTCGCCGCAGCTGTTCCTGAAAGTGGTGCATCACGGCATGAACCTGCAGGAAGCCATCGACAGCCCGGCCTGGCACAGCGAGCATTTCCCCTCCTCCTTCTATCCGCGCGCCGCCAAGCCGGGCCATCTCGGCCTCGAAGGCCGCTTTGCCAAAGAGACCGTCGAGGCGCTGAAGGCACGCGGGCATAAAGTGGAAGTCGGCGGCGACTGGTCGGAAGGCCGGCTCACCGCCTGCGGCACCACCGAAACGCCGGAAGGCACGCTTCTCACTGCCGGCGCCAATCCGCGCGGCATGCAGGGCTACGCGGTGGGGCGGTAAGAGAGCAATGACCTGGTCGATCGTCGCCCGCGATCCTGCCACCGGCGCCTTCGGAGTTGCCGTCACCACCAAATTCTTCGCCGTCGGCGCGCTCTGCCCGCATGCCATGAGCGGCGTGGGGGCGCTGGCGACGCAGGCGCTGATCAATCCCACCTTCGGCCCGCGCGGCTTGCGCATGCTGGTGGATGAACTGCCGGCCGGCGAAGTCGTGCGCTGGCTGATCGCCTCCGACGACGGCCGCGAGGCGCGCCAGCTGCAGGTGGTGGATCGCGACGGCAACACCGCCGCCTATACCGGTGCCGCCTGCATCGGCTGGTGCGGCCACAAAACCGGCGACGGTTTCTCGGTCGCCGGCAACATGCTGGCCGGCGGAAGCGTGGTGGAAGCGACCTTCGCGTCCTTCGCCAACAGCCATAAGCCATTCGCGGAGCGCTTCCTCGATGCGCTGGATGCCGGCCAGGCCGAGGGCGGTGACAAGCGCGGCAAACAGTCGGCGGCGCTGATCGTCCATACCGACCAGGAGTATCCGGCGCTGTCTTTACGCGTCGACGACCATGCCGAGCCGCTCGTGGAACTGCGCCGGCTGTATGATGTGTCGCGCGGCCGCGCGGCGGCCTTTGCGAAATTCTACGCCACGCGCGCCAATCCCAGCGGCATCTGGGACCGCAGCGTGATCGAAGCCGAAGTGGCGCGTTTAGAGGCGGAGCAGCGCTGATGGCCCTGCTGGAAGTCGACGACCTGCGCACGCATTTCGCCACCGAGGGCGGCGGCGAATTCCGCGCCGTCGACGGCGTCAGTTTCGCGGTCGAGTCCGGCCGGACGCTCGGCATCGTCGGCGAGAGCGGCTGCGGTAAATCCGTCACCTCGCTCACCGTCATGGGCCTGCTGCCCAGCCGCGGCGCGCGGATTGCCAGCGGCAGCATCCGTTTCGACGGCCAGGATCTGCGCGCACTTTCCGCCGATTCCCTGCGCGATCTGCGCGGCAACCGGCTGGCGATGATCTTCCAGGAGCCGATGACCTCGCTCAATCCGGCCTTCACCATCGGCGACCAGATCATGGAAGGCCTGCTGCGCCACAAGGGGCTGACGGGGGCGCAGGCGCGCGAGCAGGCGATTGCCATGCTGCACAAGGTCAAGATTCCGGCGCCGGACAGGCGCGTGGACGACTATCCGCACCAGCTGTCCGGCGGCATGCGCCAGCGCGCCATGATCGCCATGGCGCTGGCCTGCGGTCCGCAGCTTCTGATTGCCGACGAACCGACCACGGCGCTGGATGTGACCGTGCAGGCGCAGATCCTCGACCTGCTGCGCGAACTGCAGCGCGATCTCGGCACCGCGATCCTGCTGATCAGTCACGATATGGGCGTGATCGCCGAGATGGCCGACCATGTCGCGGTGATGTATGCCGGACGGATCGTCGAACAGGCGCCGGTCGAGCAGCTGTTCGACGCGCCGCAGCATCCCTACACGATCGGGCTGCTCGGTTCGATCCCGCGCCTCGACCAGACCAGGGACCGACTCGCCGCCATCGAAGGCAGCGTGCCGGATCCGGGCGATCCGCCGCCGGGCTGCAGCTTCAGCCCGCGCTGTCCTTTCGCGGTCGAGCAATGCCGCACGGCAGCGCCTGTGCTGCGCGACGTGCTGCCCAATAAGCCTTCTGGCCATGCGGTCGCCTGCTGGAAGGCGCCGCTAGCATGAGCAATCTTCTGGAAGTCCGCGGCCTGACCAAGCAGTTTACCGCCCGTACCAACTGGTTCGGCCGGCCGGTCAGTCATGTCTCCGCCGTGGACGACGTGAGCTTCGATCTCAGGGCCGGCGAAACGCTCAGCCTGGTCGGCGAAAGCGGCTGCGGCAAATCGACCACCGGCCGGCTGCTGCTCCGTCTGATCGACGCCACCGCCGGCACGATCCGCTTCGATGGGCGCGATATCACCAACCTGACCGGCACGGCCTTGCGCGACCTGCGCCGCGAGATGCAGCTGGTCTTCCAGGATCCCTACGCCTCACTCAATCCGCGCATGACGGTCGGCGACATCCTGGCCGAGCCGCTGATGCTGCATGGCCTGGTGCCCCCGGGCCAACGCAAGGCGCGTGTCGAGGAACTGCTCGGCCTGGTCGGACTCCGCGCCGGCCATGCACGCCGCTATCCGCATGAATTCTCCGGCGGCCAGCGTCAGCGCGTCGGCATCGCCCGCGCCCTCGCCGTGCAGCCGAACCTGATCGTCTGCGACGAGGCGGTTTCCGCGCTCGACGTCTCGGTGCAGGCGCAGGTGCTGAACCTGCTCAAAGATTTGCAGGCCCGGCTCGGCATCGCCATGGTCTTCATCGCGCATGACCTGGCCGTGGTGCGCCATATCTCGCAGCGTATCGCCGTGATGTATCTCGGCAATCTCGTCGAGATCGCACCGGCCGCCGAGCTCTTCGCAAAACCGCAGCATCCCTATACCCGCGCCCTGCTCTCGGCCATCCCGGTGCCGCAGCCCAGGGCGGCGCGCCAGCGCGTGATCCTGAGCGGCGACGTGCCAAGCCCGATCGATCCGCCGTCGGGCTGCCGTTTCCATACCCGCTGTCCGTTTGCGACCGATCTCTGCCGCCAGACAAAGCCGGCGATGGAAACGACGTCCGATGGCCACAGCGTCGCCTGCCACCATTGGCGCGACCTGCCGGAGATCGCACCGCTGCCGGTCGAAGCCGACAGTGCGGGGGCCGCGCGGCTGGCGCGGCTGCAGGCCAGATTTACTGAAACCACGACGCAATCATAAACAGGAGAGGCTGACATGATGAGGAAGACTGCTTTTGCGGCACTGGCCGCAGTGATGGTGCTGGGGGCCGGCACTGCGTCTGCACAAACATTGAAATTCGGCCTGGCCGAAGATCCGGATGCGCTGGATCCGACGCTGGCGCGCACCTTCGTCGGCCGCCTGGTCTTCGCGGCTTTGTGCGACAAGCTGGTCGACATCTCGCCCGACCTGAAGGTCGTGCCGCAGCTGGCCACCGAGTGGAAATGGGCCGACGACAACAAGAGCCTGACCTTCAAGCTGCGCCCGAACGTCACCTTCCATGACGGCGAGAAGTTCGACGCCGAAGCGGTGAAGTACAATATCGAGCGTCACAAGACGATGCAGGGCTCGCAGCGCCGCGGCGAACTCTCCGCCGTCACCTCGGTCGAGGTGGTCGATCCGCTGACCGTGAAGCTGAACACGGCGGCGCCGTTTGCGCCGCTGCTGGCGACGCTCACCGACCGCGCCGGCATGATGATCTCGCCCAAGGCGGGCAAGGCACTGGGCGACAAATTCGCCACCGCCCCGGTCTGCGCCGGCCCGTTTAAGTTCGTCGAACGCCTCGCCCAGGACCGTATCGTGGTCGAGAAGTATGACGGCTACTGGAACAAGACCAATGTGCATTTCTCGCGCATCGAGTTCCGGCCCTTTACCGATGCCACCGTGCGCCTGGCCAACCTGCGCTCGGGTCAGCTCGATTTCCTTGAGCGTCTGGCCGCGACCGATGCCGGCAGCGTGCAGAAGGACAGCAAGCTGAAATTCGCCTCGATCACCGAGATCGGCTACTACGGCATCACCATCAATATCGGCAAGAGCGACAAGTCGAAGACCTCGGCGCTGGGCTCCAATCCGAAGATCCGAGAAGCCTTCGAACTGTCGCTTGACCGCAACGGCATCAACAAGGTGGTCTTCGACGGCCTGGCCACGCCGGGCAACCAGTGGGTCGCGCCGAACAGCGCCTATTATGCCAAGTCGGTGCCGGTGCCGAAGCGCGACGTCGCCAAGGCCAAGGCGCTGCTGAAGGAAGCCGGCAACCCGAACCCTGTCGTCAACCTGGTGACTCCGACCACGACGGATGCCAGCAAGATCGCGCAGGTCGTGCAGGCGATGGCCAAGGAGGCCGGTTTCGACGTGCGCATTCAGGCGACGGAGTTTGCCACCTCGCTGAACATGGCCGACAAGGGCGATTTCGAGGCCTATATCCTGGCCTGGAGCGGTCGCCCCGATCCGGACGGCAATCTCTACAGCTTCCATGGTTGCAAACAGCCGCTGAACTATTCCGGCCTGTGCAATCCGGCGCTGGACGAGATCCTGAACGACAGCCGCCTGACCACCGACATGGCGCAGCGCCAGGCGTCGTGGAACAAGGCGGCGCAGATCGTGCTGGCCGAGCGGCCGATCATCTATCTGCTGCATCGCAAGTGGCTCTATGCCCATAACGCCAAGCTGACCGGCTTCAAGGAATATCCGGACGGCCTGGTGCGCTTCACCGGCATGAAGATGTAATGCGCCGGGACCGCCCGATAGCGGCCGGGGGGCCCCGTTTTTTTTAAGC
>JAEYSS010000118.1 GCA_023434425.1 Pseudomonadota bacterium
CTTTAATCCCCGCGGCCCCCCCGCGCCCGGGGGCGGGGACGACGAAAAACGAAGGCTTGGTCCGCCCCGTTCAAGCCTGTTTCGTCCCGTTGGAGAGCCCGTTCCGTCCCGTTCGGGGCCTGTTGCATCCCGTTCGGGCCTGTTCCGGGCCGTTTCGTCCTGTTCCGACCCGTTTCAGCCAGGCTAAACCCTTGGCATGCCGTGCCAAGGCATTGATATCCCGATCCACGATGTCCAACAGCGGCGGCCTTTCGGCCGTGAGGCGCATCCGGGCGCATATTTCGGCATACGAACAGATGTTCTCAATTATAGGAATATTAGCACTATCTGTGGCGGGTATCAAAGGAATTTGACACCAAAACCGTCATCCTCGGGCTTGTCCCGAGGATCCATCCCAACCCTCCGCGCATCGGAACACGCAGATGGACCCTCGGGACAAGCCCGAGGGTGACGATCTGTGTGGGAGTGGTCAGCATTCATCCGTCATCCCCGCGAAAGCGGGGATCCAGACCACGCCAAGACTGGGTTCCCGCCCATCGCGTTTTGCGCGACAGTATATATGAGGCGGCCATACCGCCGGGCGCATTCCGGCAACACATTCCCACTATCATCGTCGCTGATCGCGATCCCAATAGCTTCCCCGCAAGGCGATTGGTAGCCTTGCTAAGCACGCACAATTTAGTTCGAGTCATCTATTGTGAATTTCAGATGACCAATTTTCGCCTTGCGTATGATTTGGACAACCCCATCAAGCGGGTTTCCGCTACTCTTCGCAGCCTCCATGTCTCGATACAAATCCCCTACCGTGTCGCCATATACATGGCGCATGAGGGATAGAAATCCCTCAGAACCTCTACCGCTTTTTAGAAACTCCATCTTGCGAGCATCAATTTCCTCGGCACTTGGAACTGGTTCACCGAGTTCTCGTAATACCGCCTCGACATTTATGACGCTGGCCCCGCCGTCGAAAAGGCGACCAATCTGCCTACCCTCTGCATTGAGGATGATAGCGCGCGTGGGAGACTCTTTCGCTGAGCCATCCGCGTTAGCCAGTCTGGCGATCTCGCTGAGCGCGACGTGATCCTTCGGTTCGGAGAGATTGGACCTGGCGCTGGCGGCCGAGACCCCGCCACTGGGGCCTATCTCAAGCTTGCTGGATTTCAGCAGGGTGAGGGCCGCCTGAAGATTGCTGGCGGCGGAGCTGTTGATCGTGGTCATCGGCTTCTCCTTTCACGGCCTGTCATTCTGACGGGCGCGGAAACCATGCAGGCTTCCGGATCAATGCTGACTCTACTTTAGAGAATAGTCATCACACCAGGAATACCCTGAATGGTTTAGCTCTGGGGTCAAGGGCGCAATCTCGAATACATCTATATGCGGCAGGACAGGCCGGAAGCTCGCGATGTGTGGGAGTGGCCGGCATTTCCAGCCGTCATCCCCGCGCCAGAAGATCTTTCTTGGGGGGGGGAGCCCCAGTCTTCCCAGTGTCTGGATCCCCGCTTTCGCGGGGATGACGAGACTTTCTTACGGTAAGTGTCGGTTTCCAACAAAATTCTGCTCCCCCAGGCTAGGAATAAGAACATATAGCGTACCTGCAGGATCGAAGGTAGAACATAGGCGTCAACCCGAAGGAGCCCGCCGATGCCGCGTTTTGCCCCGCTTCCCGCCGTCCAGCCGCGTTTTGCTTCCTCTATTGCGCCGTCCTCGCGCCTTGCGGCGTTTCGCCGCTCCATCGGGTTCGGCCAGTCGAATCTGACGCTGGGCCTGCCGCGGGTCGACGGTCTGACCGACGGTTTCGCCCGCGGCGCCCTGCATGAAATCGTGGGGGAGCGTGGTGCGGTGGCCGGCTTCCTCGCCGCCCTGCTGGGGCGCGACCGGCGGCAGTCGAATATTCTCTGGGTGACGTCCGGCGCCGGCCTGCATGCGCCCGCCCTGGCGCAGCTCGGGCTGGATCATCGCCGGCTGACCGTCGTCACCACGCCGCGCGCCGGCGACCGCTGCCGCGCGGCCGAAGACGCGCTGGCCGAGAAGCTCGGCTATGGCGCCGTGGTGGCCGAGATCGAACAGGCCGATCACGACATGACGCAGCGCCTGCAGGCCGCCGCCGAACAGCGCGGCAGCATCGGTTTTCTGGTGCGGCCGGATCGCGGCGATGACTCGGCCGCCGCCACGCGCTGGTCGGTCGCGGCGGCGCAGAGCGACGGTGCGCGGCCCTGCTGGCGCATCGCGCTGGAAATTCCGCGCGGCGAGAAGCAGATCGATGCCTGGCTGGTCGAATGGGATGCCGCCGCCGGCGCTTTCCGTCCGGTTGCATGACAGCTCCGTCACACTGCACGCAGTAATCGCGGTCTGACCGATCTCGCACCGACCTCTCTTGCAGAGGTCGGCGCAACTGCATCTGCATACCGTCAGGTTCACTGACAGGTCATAGCCGTGTCACCTGCCGGTCATGGCGCCTGCCTAGCGTCTCCCCTCGATTCTGCAGTCGACTCTGCATCATGGAGGGGAAGTCATGCTTATTCATCGTCGTCATTTTCTGGCAGGCACCGGCGCCGCGGCTGGCGCTTTGGCCCTGCCGCGCTTCGCTATCGCGCAGGCCGATAACCGTCCGACCATCACCATCGCGGTTCAGCAGATTTCCAACAGCGCCTCGCTCGAGCCGCTGCGCGAACAGTCGAATGTCGGCGAGCGCACCTTCTCCTTCATGTATGAAGGCCTGATCCGTCGCGATTTGCTCAAGGGTATGGAGCCGATCCCGGGCCTGGCCGAAAGCTGGAAGCGCATCGACGGCCGCACCGTCGAACTCACGCTCCGCAAGGGTGTGAAGTTTCATAACGGCGACGAAGTGACCGTTGACGACGTGGTCTACACTTTCAGCCGCGAACGCATGTTCGGCCCCGATTACGACATCGGCAGCAGCAAGACGCTGTTCGCCAATGTGCTGATCCGCGACAGCGTCGAAGGCAAGGCGCTGCCGCCCGAGGTGATGGCGGTGGCCAAGCGTGCCTGGCCGGCGCTGGAAAAGGTGGAAGCTATCGACAAATACACCGTGCGCTTCGTCAACCGTACACCGGATGTGACGATGGAGGGCCGCATCGCCCGCTATGGCAGCGAAATCATCTCGCGCCGCGCCTTCGAGGAAGCCAAGACCTGGCTCGACTGGGCACGCAAGCCGGTTTCGACCGGCCCTTACAAAGTGCGCGACTTCAAGCCCGACCAGGAGCTGGTGCTGGATGCGCATGACGACTACTGGGGCGGGCGCCCGCCGGTGAAGACCGTGCGTATTGTGGTGGTGCCGGAAGTGGCCAGCCGCATCAACGGGCTCCTCTCCGGCCAGTTCGATTTTGTCTGCGACATGCCGCCGGACCAGATTCCCGGCATCGAGAAAAACGCGAAGTTCGAGGTGCAGGGTGGGCTGATTGCCAATCACCGCCTGACGGTGTTCGACAAGCACCATGCCCAGCTGAAGGACCCGCGCGTGCGCCAGGCCTTCACTCATGCCATCGACCGCCAGGCCATCGTCGACAGCCTGTGGGCCGGCCGTACCCGCGTCCCCGCCGGGCTGCAGTGGGAATTCTACGGCCCGATGTTCGTTGAGGGCTGGACGGTGCCGGAATTCAATCCGCAGAAGGCCAAGGATCTGCTCAAGCAGGCCGGCTACAAGGGCGATCCGATCCCCTATCGCCTGATCAGCAACTACTACACCAACCAGAATTCCACGGCGCAGATCCTGGTCGAGATGTGGCGTCAGGTCGGCCTGAACGTGCATGTCGACATGAAGGAAAACTGGCAGCAGATTTTCGAAAACAACGGCCAGCGTGCCGTGCGCGACTGGTCGAACAGCGCGCCCTTCACCGATCCGATCTCGTCCATCGTGAACCAGCATGGTCCGCAGGGCCAGCAGCAGCAGGCCCAGGAATGGGCCAACGAAGAGATGAATCGCCTGTCAGTCGCGATGGAAACCGAGACCGACATTCCCAAGCGCAAGGCAATGTTCAAGCGCATGCTGGAAATCTGCGAACGCGAAGACCCGGCCTATACGGTGCTGCACCAGAACGCCACCTTCACGGCCAAGCGCAAGGACATCAAGTGGAAGTCGGCGCCGGCCTTTGCGATGGATTTCCGCGCCAACAACTTCAAGCTTGGCTGACGTCACCATGCGGCGGCAGGGCAACCTGCCGCCGTTTCCTTATCTGTCCCCATAAGGAAGACGGCATGGATAGCCTGGTCGAAATCCGCAACCTGACCATCGATTTTCCGCAAGGCCAGCGCAGCATCCGAGCCCTGCATGGCGTCGACCTCGATGTCCGCCGCGGCGAGGCGGTCGGTCTGGTCGGTGAATCCGGCTCCGGCAAGAGCATCACCTGGCTGGCGGCGCTCGGGCTGCTGCCCGGCAAGGCGAAAATCGCCGGCAGCGTGATGCTGGGCGGCCGGCAGCTGCTGCATGCACCGCGCAGGACGCTGGATCGTATTCGCGGCGGCCAGATCGCGATGATTTTTCAGGATCCATCCTCCAGCCTCAATCCGGTGCTGCGCATCGGCCGGCAGATCGCCGAAGCGCTCGGCCTGCATCGCGGCCTGAAGGGCGCTGCCGCCGAAGCCGAGGCCAAACGGCTGCTGGATCGCGTCGGCATCGCCAATGCGGCGCGGCGGCTGAACGATTATCCGCATGAACTCTCCGGCGGCATGAACCAGCGCGCCATGATCGCGATGGCGCTGGCCGGCGAGCCGGAACTGCTGATCGCCGACGAGCCCACCACGGCGCTGGATGCCACCGTTCAGGCGCAGATTCTTGCGCTGCTGCAGGAAATTCGCCGCGACACCGGCATGGCGATGGTGCTGATCAGCCACGATCTCGGCGTGGTGGCCGAGAATGTGGATCGCGTCTGCGTCATGTATGCCGGCCGTCTGGTGGAGGAAGCGCCGTCGGGCCGGGTCTTCGACCGGCCGCGCCATCCCTATACCCGCGGACTGCTGGCCGCGTTGCCGGCGCTGGAA
>JAEYSS010000122.1 GCA_023434425.1 Pseudomonadota bacterium
AATGTCGACCTGGTCTGGGTCGCGACGCTCATTGCGCTCAACATGCAGACGTCGTTCCTGACGCCGCCGTTCGGCTGGGCGCTGTTCTATCTGCGCGGCGTGGCGCCGCCGCAGGTCACCACGCTCGATATCTACAAGGGCGTGGTGCCATTCATCGCCCTGCAGGTTCTGGCAGTCGTGATCCTGTTCTACACGCCGTCCATTGCCACCTGGCTGCCGCGGGCGATTGGCTGGTAATGCCGGCGGGCTTGTCGTAAGAAAGCATCATGCTGAACACACCGCGCGCCCGCCGGGGCATGGTCACCGCGCCGCATCATCTGGCCTCTGAAGCCGGTCTTGCCGTGCTGCGCGAAGGCGGCAACGCCATCGAGGCGACGGTAGCGATGGCGGCGACGCTGACGGCCGTCTACCCGCATATGACCGGCATCGGCGGCGACGGCTTCTGGCTGATCGCCGCACCCGGCCATGATCCCGTCGCCATCGAGGCCTGCGGCCGCGCTGCCATGGCGGCCACGCCCGAGCTTTACAGATCGAAGGGTCTTGCGAGCATTCCCTGGCGCGGGCCGCTGGCCGCCAATACCGTGGCCGCCACGGTGAGCGGCTGGGGCGAGGCGCTGAAACTCTCGGCCGAACTCGGCGGCCGGCTGCCGCTGTCGCGGCTGGTGGAAGAGGCCGTCTGGCATGCCGGACACGGTTTTGCCGTAACACAGAGCCAGCATGACCTGACGACCGAGAAACTGGCCGAACTGAAAGACGCGCCGGGTTTCGCCGCGCGTTTCCTGCCCGGCGGCAAGCCGCCGGCCGAACGCAGCCTGATGAAACTGCCGGCGCTGGGCGCGACGCTGAAAGCCATCGGCGCGAATGGCACAGAAGATTTCTATCGTGGCGCCTTGGCGAAGCAGATCGCCGCCGATCTGACCCGCGCCGGCAGCCCGGTGACGGGTGAGGATCTGGCGCGGCACCAGGCGCGCCGCGTGGCGCCGCTGTCGGTGGCGCTGAAAGCGGCCAGGCTGTTCAATTTCCCGCCGCCGACGCAAGGGCTGTCGTCGCTGATGATCCTGGCGCTGTTCGAGCGGCTGGGGGTGACGGAAGCAGAAGGTTTCGACCATATCCATGGTCTGGTCGAAGCGACCAAACAGGCGTTTCTCGTGCGCGACCGCATTGTCGGCGATCCCGAGGCGATGCCGGAGCCGCCGGAGAAATACCTCGACGCTGCTCTTCTGGATGCGCTGACGGCGAAGATAGACCGCAGCAGCGCGCTGCCCTGGCCGCAGCCGGCCTCGGGCGGCGACACGACGTGGATGGGCGCTATCGACGGGCAGGGGCTGGCGGTCAGCTTCATCCAGTCGATCTATTTCGAATTCGGCTCCGGCTGCGTGCTGGAGGAGACCGGCATCAACTGGCAGAACCGCGGTTCCAGCTTCCTGCTTGAGGGGAACTCGCCGCGCCTGCTCAGGCCCGGGCGCATGCCGTTCCATACGCTCAACCCGGCGCTGGCGCGCTTCGCCGATGGCCGCGTCATGGTTTACGGCACCATGGGCGGCGAGGGCCAGCCGCAGACCCAGTCGGCGATGTTCACGCGCTATGGACTGTTCGGGCAGGGGCTGCAGCAGGCCATCACCGCGCCGCGCTGGCTGCTGGGCAAGACCTGGGGCGAGAACAGCGTCACGCTGAAGCTGGAAAGCCGGTTCGATCCGGCGCTGGTGGCCAGTCTGACAGCGGCCGGCCATAATGTGGAACTGCTCGGTGCCTTCACCGGCACGATGGGCCATGCCGGCGCGATTGTCCGGTATGCCGATGGCGTGCTGGAAGGCGCCACCGACCCGCGCAGTGACGGTGCCGCCCAAGGATACTAATTCTGGGATTCTAGGGTCTCTGCCTAAAATTCGCGCCAACCGCCTCGGCCGGGGCAACTCTCGGGCGCCTGTGTCGTTTTCTCTGGACAGCGCGACGGCATGTCGATTGCATCGTCTGCAGAGATCTCCCGCCCGAGAGCCGCATGAGCATCCAGGTCGCCCTTCATCATCGCACCACCTATCGTTACGACAAGCCGATCAGCCTCGGCCCCCAGGTGGTTCGCCTGCGGCCGGCGCCGCATTGCCGCACGCCGATCGTCAGTTATGCGCTCAAGATCTCGCCCAGGGACCATTTCATCAACTGGCAGCAGGATCCGCAGGGCAACTATCTCGCCCGCCTGGTCTTCCCCGAACGCACCGACCATTTCGAGGTGACCGTCGATCTCGTCGCCGACATGGCGGTGATCAATCCCTTCGATTTCTTCCTCGAACCGCAGGCGGAAGAGTTTCCCTTCGACTATGACCCTGCGCTCAAGGAAGATCTCGCACCGTTCCACCGCGTCGATCCGCCCGGCGTGCTGCTCAGCCGCTGGCTGGCCGATGTGCCGCGCGACAAGATGCGCACCATCGATTTCCTCGTCGGGCTCAACCAGCGCCTGTCGAACGAGATCACGTATCTCATCCGCCTCGAACCCGGCGTGCAGACGGCGGAACAGACGCTGCAGCTCGGCAGCGGTTCCTGCCGCGACACGTCGTGGCTGCTGGTGCAGGCCTTGCGCCATCTCGGCTTCGCCGCGCGTTTCGTCTCGGGTTACCTGATCCAGCTGGTCGCCGATGTGAAGGCGCTGGACGGGCCTTCGGGCCCGCCGGCCGATTTCACCGATCTGCATGCCTGGGTCGAAGTCTATCTGCCGGGGGCGGGCTGGATCGGCTTCGATCCGACGTCGGGTCTGATGGCCGGCGAGGGGCATATCCCGCTGGCCGCCACGCCCGAGCCGCAATCGGCGGCGGCGATCAGCGGTGCCATCGAAAAGGCCGAGGTCGAATTCGACTACGACATGAAGGTGACGCGCTTTGCCGAAACGCCGCGCGTCACCAAGCCGATTTCGGACGCCGACTGGGAAAAGATGCTGCGCCTGGGCGACGCGGTGGACGCGCGGCTCAATGCCGGCGACATGCGCCTGACCATGGGCGGCGAACCGACCTTCGTGTCGATCGACGACATGGAGGGTGAGGAATGGAACACCGCGGCGCTCGGTCCGAACAAGCGCGAACTGGCCGGCAAGCTGATCCGCCGTCTGGCCGACCGCTTTTCGCCGGGCCACCTTCTGCATTACGGCCAGGGCAAATGGTATCCCGGCGAGCAGCTGCCGCGCTGGGCGCTGTCGTGCCACTGGCGCAGGGACGGCGAACCGGTCTGGCGCGACCGCGCGCTGCTGGCGGCCGATGAAGACGCTGGTGATGGTGCTACTGCGCATGATGCCGATATTTTCGCGGCCACGCTGGCCGACCGGCTCGGCATCGATCCGGTGCATCGCGTGCCCGGCTTCGAGGACATCTGGTATTATCTGTGGCGCGAGCGCCGCCTGCCGGTGAATGTCGATCCGTTCAAGTCGCATCTGAAGGACGAGCAGGAACGCGCCCGGCTGGCGCGCATCTTCGAGCAGGGGCTCGACAAGACCGTGGGTTATGCCATTCCGCTGACGCGGGAATGGAGCGTCAACGGCCACAAGCGCTGGCGCTCGGGCGTGTGGTTCCTGCGGCCGCAGGCGATGTATCTGCTGCCCGGCGACTCCCCGATGGGCCTGCGCCTGCCGCTCGACAGCCTGCCCTGGGTGGTGGCGAGGGATGATTCCGGCCGCCACATTCCCGATACGATGGTGGCGCGGCCGCCGCTGCCGCCGCGCGATCAGCCGCAACAGACAAGCCCGGTCGCAGCGCCGCAGCCTTTGCCGTCTGAACGCGGCCTGATGCAGCGCCTGCAGGACTGGTTCTCCGGCGGCGGCAGAAACACGACCGCCGCCACCCCGCCGGGACCGACCGGGCTGCACACACCGGCGCCGCCCATTCGCGAACAGGAACCGCTCGCCACCCGGCCCGCCAACCAGCAGTCCGATGCATCCGTGGTGCGCACCGCGATGTGTATCGAGCCGCGCGGCGGCCTGCTGCATGTCTTCATGCCGCCCTTCGATCTCGCCGAAGACTATCTCGACCTGCTGGCTGCCGTCGAAGACACGGCGGCCAAACTCGGCCGCAAGGTGGTGATCGAAGGCTATGCGCCGCCGCGCGATCCGCGCCTGCTGCATTTCAGCGTGACGCCGGACCCCGGCGTGATCGAGGTGAATATCCATCCCTCCGCCAGCTGGCGCGAACTGGCCGAGAAGACGACGATCCTGTACGAGGAGGCGCGCCAGACCCGGCTCGGCACCGAAAAATTCATGCTCGATGGCCGCCATGTCGGCACCGGTGGCGGCAACCATGTGGTGATGGGGGCGGCGCTGCCGTTCGACAGTCCGTTCCTGCGCCGGCCGGATCTGCTGCGCAGCCTTGTGGGCTACTGGCAGAATCATCCGTCGCTGTCCTATCTGTTCTCGGGCCAGTTCATCGGGCCTACATCCCAGCATCCGCGCGCCGATGAAGGACGCGACGATGCGCTGATCAATCTGAAAATAGCCTTCGAGCAGGCCGCGCAGTATGGCGACAACGCGCCGCCGTGGCTGGTCGACCGCATTTTCCGCAACGTGCTGGTCGATATCACCGGCAATACGCATCGCACCGAGTTCTGCATCGACAAGCTCTATTCGCCCGACGGCCCGACCGGCCGCCTCGGCCTGGTCGAACTGCGCGCCTTCGAGATGCCGCCCGATCTGCGCATGAGCCTGGCGCAGCAACTGCTGCTGCGTGGCCTGCTGGCCTGGTTCTGGGGCCGGCCCTATCAGCGCAAACCGGTGCACTGGGGCACGCGGCTGCATGACGAATTCCTGCTGCCGCATTTCTGCCTGCAGGATTTCCACGACGTGCTGGACGAACTTAATCAGCAGGGATTTGGCTTCGATCCGGCCTGGTTTGCCGCGCATGCCGAATTCCGCTTCCCTCAGATCGGCGAGATGGCAGTGCGCGGCATCGAGGTGGAGCTGCGCCATGCGCTCGAGCCCTGGCATGTGCTGGGCGAGGAAGCCACCGGCAGCGGCACGGCGCGCTATGTCGACAGTTCGGTCGAGCGGCTGCAGGTCAAGGTGAAAGGCCTGGTGGACGAGCGGCATGTCATCGCCTGCAACGGCCGCGCCGTGCCGATGCGCGCCACCGGTGTGCCGGGCGAATATGTTGCCGGCATCCGCTACAAGGCCTGGGGACCGCCGAGTGCCATGCATCCGACCATCGGCATTCACACGCCACTGGCATTCGATTTGTTCGACCGCTGGTCGGGTCGCTCGCTTGGCGGGTGCACGTATCATGTCGTGCATCCCGGCGGCCGCAGCTACGACACCTTCCCGGTCAATGCCAACGAGGCCGAAGCGCGCCGACGTGCCCGCTTTTTCGCCATGGGCCATACGCCGGGCAGCATGCCGCAGCCACAACCGTCGCCATCGCGCGAACAGCCGCTTACCCTCGACCTGCGAACGGGTTAAACTTCCGGTCCGATTCGGATCGTGAAGGGCTAACGTGTGAATTCGCCCCTGCAGGCCCAGGTTTCCGCTCCGGCTGTATCAGTCGCGCCGGGAATCCCGGCCGAGGCTTATGACGAGATGGTCACCGGACAGGGCCTGATCCGCGGGCACTGGCAACCGTTGCTGGCCACGTTGAGCGAACTCGGACCGGCCGGTCTGCTGGAGCGCGCCCAGCGCGGCCGCCAGTATCTCGAAGACGAAGGCGTCACCTACAATCTCTACGAACTGCCCGACGGCACCGGCGGTGCGATTGCGCCGCCTCTGCCGGAGCAGCGGCCGTGGCGGCTCGATCCGGTGCCGGTGCTGCTCTCGGCCGAGGAATGGGAAGGCATTGAGGCCGGCCTGGTGCAGCGCGCGCGCCTGCTCGATGCCGTGTTGCGCGACATCTATGGCCCGATGGAGCTGCTGCGCGATCACCGCATCCCGCCGGCACTGGTCTACGGCCATCGCGATTTCCTGCGCGCCGCGCGCCGCACCGCCGGCCAGACGCCGACTGTCTCCCCGGGCCGCATGCTGCAGCATTACGCCGCCGAACTGGTGCGCGGACCCGATGGCGTCTGGCGCGTGATCGCCGATCGCACGCAGGCGCCTGCAGGTGCCGGTTACGCGTTGCAAAATCGCCGCGTGATGTCGCGTCTGCTGGGCCAGGCGCTGCGGCAGTGTCGCGTGCGGGCGCTGAACGCCTATTTCGAATACTGGCAGGCCGATCTGTCCAGCCGCGCGCCCAGGCTCGCCAGCGGCGCCGCCCCCGACAATCCGCGCGTGGTGCTGCTGACGCCGGGCCCCTATAACGAGGCCTATTTCGAACATATCTATCTGGCGCGCGAACTCGGCGCCACGCTGGTGGAAGGCGCCGATCTCACCATGCGCGAGGGCCGCATCTTTCTGAAGACGCTGGCCGGCCTCGAGCCCGTCGATGTCATCGTGCGGCGTCTCGACGGCGAGTGGTGCGACCCGCTGGAACTGCGTGCGGACTCGACCCTGGGTGTGGTCGGCCTGATGCAGGCGGCGCGCGACGGCCAGGTCGCGGTGTGCAATGCCATCGGCAGCGGGCTGGCCGGCGCGCCGGCTTTGCAGGCCTTTCTGCCGAATCTGTCGCAGCATCTGCTCGGCGAAGACCTGACGATGCCGTCGATTGCCACCTGGTGGTGCGGCCAGTCCTATGCGCTGAACGAGGTCGAACAGAATTTCGAGAAAATGGTGGTGCGCAGTGCCTATGGCCTGACGGATCGCCCGGTTGCGGTCGCGGCGTTACCCGATGCGGAACGCGCCAGCCTGCTGGCGCAGATCAAGGCGCATCCGGCCGATTACGTGGCGCAGGAATGCATCGTGCCGTCTGTGTCTCCCGGTCTCGGTCCGAACGGGCTGGAGCCGCAGCCGATCCTGCTGCGCGTGCAGCTGGTGGCCGATGGCGATGATTACGTGGTGATGCCGGGCGGTCTGGCCCGCGTGCCGGCACATAACGATCCCTTCGGCGCGACACTCCAGCGCGGCGGCATCAACAAGGATGTCTGGGTGGTGGCAAAGGATCAGTCGCCCACCATCATCCGCGGCAGCAGCACGCGTCAGCGCCTCACCCTGCGCCGTTCGTCCGGCACGCTGCAAAGCCGCGTCGCCGACGATCTCTTCTGGCTCGGCCGCAGCGTCGAGCGGCTCGATGACGGTGCGCGCCTGCTGCGCGCCGTACTGTCGCGGCTGGTCGGTGAATTCGCGTCTGCGCGCGATCTCGTCGAAATGGCGGTGCTGGCCCGCGCGCTCGCACGCTGCGGCATTCTGGACCAGCGCGCGGCCGGCGCGCCGCCGGACAGCGCGGTCTTTGCCGGCGCGATCACGCGCGCCTGCAGTTCGGGGCAGCTGCTGGGCCAGACACTGGATGGCATCGAACGGCTGGCCGCCGTGTCGCGCCATCGTTTCTCGGCCGATATGTGGCGCATGTTCAATCACCTGCTGGGCGAACTGCGTCAGCGCCGGCCATCTGCGACCGGCGATGCCGATGCCATGCTGGAATTCTGCGACCAGATGATCCGCGCCACGGCAGCGATTGCCGGCATGCTGGCCGAACATATGACGCGCGGGTCGGGCTGGCGCTTCATCGATTTCGGCCGCCGGCTGGAACGCGCCGTCTTCATCACCCGCAGCGTCTCGGCCGCCACCACGGTGCTGGGCGCCAACAGCGACTCAGCCTTCCGCATCGCGCTGGAGGTCAGCGATTCCACCCTGACCTACCGCCGCCGCTATCGCGCCTCGCTGCAGGCGTCGGCAGTTTTCGACTTGTTATTGCTCGACGGCAGCAATCCGCATGCGCTGACCTTCCAGCTGAATGCGATGGCGCAGCATCTCGATGCATTGCCGAATTCCGAGGCGCCGCCGCGCGGCGCCGACTGCCTGGCGCTGGCACGGCCCTTCGCCGACCTGGTCGGGCTGTTCGACCGCGACGAGATCAAGCGCGAGGAGATGATCCAGCTTGCTGCGCGTCTCAGGGGCAGCCTGGATGCCGCCGGCGATGCGCTGATGGATATTTCCGACCAGCTGTCGCGCACCTATTTCAGCCATGTGCAGGTGGCGCGCGCATTTGGCTTTGGCAGTTAGGCGGGTTTGGTTCTGATGAAATACCGCCTGCGCCATACCACCTCCTACAGCTATTCCTGGCAGGTCGATATCTCGCACCACATGCTGCATCTCGCGCTGCCCGATCTGCCGCGCCAGCGGGTGAAAAACTGCAAGGTCAGCACCAGTCCCACGGCGGGCCGCATGGCGGAGCAGCACGATCATTTCGGCAATCGCGTCACCTGCCTGACGCTGGAGGAATCGCATACCCGCTTCGATGTCGAGCTGCGCGCCGACATCGAGGTCGATGCCTTCTCGCCCCCGGAGGCATCGGCCACACCAGACTGGGAAACGCTCCGCGATGCGCTGGCCGGCGACGGCTTCCCGGATGCGGTGACCGAAAGCGAATTCGTGCATGACTCGCCGCTGGCGCTGCCGAGCGACGAGGCGATCCAGTATGCGCTGCAGAGCTTCACGGCCGCTCGTCCGGTGCTGGCGGCCGCGCGCGACCTGACGCAGCGCATCTTCAGCGATTTTCGCTACGATCCGGCGGCCACGGAAATCTTCACGCCGGTCGCCGCGGTGATGCAGAAGCGCGCCGGCGTCTGCCAGGATTTCGCGCATCTGCAGATCGCCATGCTGCGCGGCCTCGGCGTCGCCGCGCGGTATGTCTCGGGCTATATCCGGACAGTGAAGGCGGGTGATGATCCCGATACCGGTTTACGCGGCGCCGATGCCAGCCATGCCTGGCTCAGCGTCTGGTGCGGGCCGGACCATGGCTGGATCGACCTCGATCCCACCAACAACCTGATCTGTTCCGACGAGCATGTGGTGGCGGCTGTTGGCCGCGATTACGGCGATATCAGCCCGGTGCGCGGCGTGGTGCTGGGCGGCGGACCGCACCGGATCGGCGTCGCGGTCGAATTGCTGCCGCTCGCCTGACCGGCCCGATCCTCCGCTTACGGCCTGCCTCGCTGCTGGGCAGCCGCATCGCCGGTCGCCCGCCTCTTGGGCAGAGAACGCGGCTTGACCGCACCGAAATGGCCCAAACCGGCCTGAAATCGCTGGCACGAAATCTGCTTTACAGAGAATGGCATCCGATGCCGAGGCGCATCGGGCTGCGAGTACCCCGGCTGCTGGGCTTTTGCTCGGCCCCGGGTGGCGAGACGGACACTTCACGCCGGCTGCGGGCTTTCCCGCCAGCCGGCGTTTTTTTGCCCCGAATGTACCAATGGTCCGGCAAGATTCCCGGAATCGTCCGCATGGCGTTGACGGGAGGCGAGGGCTAGGCTGCCGGCCCTGACAGCAAAATTCCGTCTGGGGATGATTCACCAATGAAACTCTATTACTCGCCGACCTCGCCCTATGTCCGCAAGGTCACCGTGCTCGCCCTCGAAACCGGTCTCGATGCCAGGATCGAACGCCTCGCCACGCCGACCACCCCGATCGACCAGAATCCCGACGTGGCCGCCGCCAACCCGGTCGCCAAGGTGCCGACGCTGGTCACCGACGACGGCCTGCATCTCTTCGACAGCCGCGTGATCTGCGAATACCTCGACAGCCTGCACGACAAGCCGAAATTCTTCCCGGCCTCGGGTGCGGCGCGCTGGAATGCGCTGCGCCAGCAGGCGCTGGGCGATGGCCTGCTCGATGCCGCCCTGCTGGCGCGCTACGAAGGCTTCCTGCGGCCGGAAGACAAGCGCTGGTCCAGCTGGGCCGACGGCCAGATGAAAAAGGTGCATGGCGCGATGGCCGAAGTCGACGCGCTGGCCAACGGCCTCGGCGATCGCGTCGATATCGGCACGGTCACCCTGGCCTGTGCACTCGGCTACATGGATTTCCGCTACAGCGGCATCGGCTGGCGCCAGCAGTATCAGAAGGCCGCCAGCTTCGCCGACCGCATGTTCGCGCGGCCGTCGTTCAAGGCCACCATTCCGCCGGCCTGACCGGGACGGTCTGAACCATGAGCGATGCGGCGATATCACAGCCCTGGCTGCAGGATCGCCGCATCGCGCATCTGCTCGGCTTATGGCGCGCGGCACGACCCGCCCCAAACCGCTTGCCGGGCCGCGCCGCCAGCGATCCGCTGACACTCGGCGCCGAGTTGCTGCCCTATGCCGCGCTGATCGAGGCGACGGACAACGCCACGCGCTTCCGCTTTCGCCTGGTCGGCAGCCGGCTGGCCGAGCATGCCGGCCTTGATCTCACCGGTCATTACATCGAAGACCTCAATCCCAATCGCGAGTATGTCGAATACGTCAACGGTCTCTACCGGCAGGCGCGCGACGAGGGCCTGCCGGTCTATTCCGAGACGCGCTATCGCGCGCCCAGCGGCCGGGTCGGCCTGACGCGCCGTCTGACCTGCCCGCTCGCCGCCGATGGTCGCAATGTCGACATGTTCGTCGCCGTGCAGGTCTTCGAGACGGACGACCGTGACGGCGACGCCCCGACCTATACCTATGCCGCCAGTTTCCAGCCGGGGATTCTGAAAGCGCTGGCGGATGCGGATTAGGCGACGCGTGAGCGACGGTAAAAGAAACGTCACCCTCGGATTTATTCCGAGGGTCAATTCCCACCGCCCACGCATCGAAACGCGCAGATGGACCCTCGGAATAAATCCGAGGGTGACGATCTAAAATCTGCCGTCAGAATCGTTCACGCCGCCGCCAGCAGGCGCCGGCGATCCTCCACCACGCGTTCGGCCAGCTTGCCGGCCAGTTCCTGCAGATGGTCGAATTTCGCGCTGAAGCCGCCGACACCCAAGGTCATCGAACGCAGTTCGACGGCGAGGTCGTGCATCTCGGCTTCCGGCAGATAGCAGTCGATCTCGTCCCAACCCGGCCAGTCGGCCCGCGCATTGATGCCGAGGATCTGGCCGCGCCGCGACGACACGATGGCATGCACCTTCGCGGTATATTCGGTCGGCACCGTGAAGGTGACGGCCTGGATCGGTTCCAGCAGCACCGGCGCGCATTTGCTCAGCCCTTCGCTCATCGCCAGCCCGCCGCAGGTGCGGAAGGCCTGGTCCGAGGAATCGACCGAGTGATACTGACCGTCGGTCAGCGTCACCATCACATCGACCACCGGGAAGCCGAGCGGACCTTTCACCAGCGACTCCTGGATGCCTTCATCCACCGCCGGTATGAAGTTTCTCGGGATGGCGCCGCCGACCACGCGGTTGACGAACTGATACCCGGTGCCGCGTGCCTGCGGCGCGATCTCCACCTTGATATCGGCGAACTGGCCATGGCCGCCGGACTGCCGCTTGAAGCGGGCATGCTGGTAGGCGCCATGGCGGATGGTTTCGCGATATTCGGTCTGCGGCGCGCTGCTGTGCACGCCGACATTGAAGCGGTTCTGCAGCTTGTCGAGGCTGAGCTTCAGATGGATCTCGCCCTGGCCCTTCAGCCGCAATTCGCCGCCGCCCTGTTCGATCACCAGGCTGGGATCCTCCTCGCATAATTTATGTAACGCGGTGGTCAGTTTCACTTCATCCTTGCGGTCGGTCGGATGCAGCGCCACGGCATGCACCGGCTGCGCCGGTCGCGGCCAGTCGGCAATCGCGCGGCCGACGCCGTCGCCGTTCAGATGCTGGCCGGTGGCGATTTCCTCCAGCCGGCCGAGCCCGACGATGTCGCCGGCCTGGGCCTGCGCCATCTTCTCGCTCTGGCCGCCCATGATGCGGTACAGACCGCTCAGCCGTCGGCCGCCGAGCTGCGCATTCTCGGCAATGCCGCCGCGCCACAGCCGCGCCAGGCTCAGCTTGCCGGTATGCGACTGGTGCAGCGTCTTGAACACGGTGGCGCTCAACGCACCACCATCCGCGTCCACATCGAGCCGCGTCATGGTCTCCTCGTGATGCGGCGCCTCGTGGCGCAGGGCCTTCCACAGTCGCAGCACGCCGTTGCCGTGTTCGGCCGAGCCGAAGAAGACCGGCACGATCAGGTCTTCGGCCAGATCCTTGCGCAGGCGGCTGTAAATGTCGGTCGGCGCCGGCACGCGGTCTTCCAGCAGCTGCTCCAGCAGCGCGTCGTCGAAATCGGCGATGGTCTCCAGCAGCTGCTGCCGGGCTTCCGTCTCGCGCGGACGCACGCTGTCGGGCATCTCGATCAGGTCGGAGACCTTGTTCTCGCGCCAGAGGTAAGCGCGTTCGGAGACGAGGTCGACATAGCCGGTGATCGTGTCGCCGTCACGGATCGGCACTTCGCGCAGCACCAGCGGTTTGGCAGAGACCTGCTGCAGCGCCGACAGCAGATCGCGCATGCGGATGCTGGTCTTGTCGAGCTTGTTGACGAACAGGATATGCGGAATGCGGCGCTCGTCGAGGAAGCGCAGCAGCGGCGCCAGCGTCACGGCGCGCGCCGGATCGGGCTCGGCCACCACGATGGCGATATCCGCCACCATCAGCGCGCTCATGGCTTCCTGCGCCAGTTCGACCGATCCGGGGCAGTCGAGGAACACCCATGGCTCGTCGAGGAAGCGGCAATGCGCCAGATTCGGTTCGATGGTCATCTGCCGGCTGCGCGCTTCCGCGCTGGCATCGCCGACAGATGTGCCGGCCGCGACCGAGCCCTTGCGCGGAATCGCGCCGGCGCCGAAGAGCAGGGCTTCCATCAGACTGGTCTTGCCGGCGGTGTAAGGACCGACAATCGCAGCGACCCTGGGCGCCTTTGCGCCGGAGTTGCCTACACTGGGCGAGGGTTGAGAGATGTTGGGCATGGGCGGTCTCCTCTGTGCGGCATGAACATGCGGCAGGCCTGGACGGCGATGGGACCGGTTCTAAGCTGCCGGTCTCAGACGGACGGAACAGCGTTTAACCCTGCGCCAAGGATTCCACAGAACCGCACCGAGAGGTAGCGGATTCGATCCACAATCCGCCGCCCTTGCGGTTTCGCTTCGCCGCGCCCATCTGTGGAAAAGTGGCGCGGCGGCTGCCGGGCCGGAGGATTTAACATGGCCGATCAACTGATTATCCCCTGCCCGCATTGCGCCGCGCTGAACCGCATGGCCGAGGGGCGCCAGTCCGATGCGGGCAAATGCGGCAAATGCCACCAGCCGCTGTTCACCGGCCGTCCGGTGGCGCTCACCGCCGGCAATTTCGATCGCCATGCCGGGGCTGCCGATCTGCCGCTGCTGGTCGACTTCTGGGCCGAGTGGTGCGGCCCCTGCCGCATGATGGCGCCGGTGATCGACCAGGCCGCCGCCGCTTTCGAACCGCATCTGCGGGTCGGCAAGCTGGATACCGAAGCGGAGCAGGGGCTGGCAGCACGCTTCCAGATCCGCTCGATCCCGACGCTCGCTTTGTTCCGCGGCGGGCGGGAAGTTGCCCGCATCGCCGGGGCCATGCCGCTGCCGCAGCTGCAGCGCTGGGTCGAACAGGCCCTGGCGGCACGCCCGTAAGGCTATGACGAGTCGCTAGGATTCTGTGTTTTACAATCCCGTTTCATACTAAAGTCGAAGACTGATTCGGCGAGGGGCGGTGCCGGGGGGCACGCCTCGCCGCTGCATGCTGCCAGGGGCGGATGCAGCCAGATGCAACGGGGGACGAGATCCTATGCTTGATCGGTATTTCAAACTGGCCGAGAACGGCACCACGGTGAAAACCGAGGTGCTGGCCGGCGTCACCACCTTCCTGACGATGGCCTATATCATCTTCGTCAATCCGGCGATCCTGGGCGATGCCGGTATCGACAAGGGTGCGGCCTTCGTCGCCACCTGTCTTGCCGCCGCCATCGGCACGGCGATCATGGGGCTGTATGCCAACTATCCCGTCGCGCTGGCGCCGGGCATGGGGCTCAACGCCTATTTCACCTATGGCGTCGTGCTCGGCATGGGCCATAGCTGGCAGGTGGCGCTGGGCGCGGTCTTCGTCTCCGGCATCCTCTTCCTGATCCTGTCGATCCTGCCGGTGCGCGAGAAGATCATCAATGCGATCCCGATGTCGCAGAAATACGCCATCGGCGCCGGCATCGGACTCTTCCTCGGCCTGATCGGCCTGAAGAATGCCGGCGTCGTCGTCGATCATGCCGCCACGCTGGTCGGTCTCGGCAAGCTGATGAGCCCGGCCGTCGGCATGGCGATCCTCGGCTTCTTCGTCATCGCGGTGCTCGACTATCGCAAAGTCCCCGGCGCGATCATGATCTCGATCCTCGGCGTCACCGTGCTTGGCATCGCGCTGGGCCTGTCGCCGTTCGGCGGCATCGTCTCGACGCCGCCCAGCCTGGCGCCCACGCTGCTGCAGATGGATGTGAAGGGCGCGCTGTCGCTCGGCCTGCTCACCATCGTCTTTGCCTTCCTGATGGTCGACCTGTTCGACACGGCGGGCACATTGGTGGCGGTCGCGCCGCGCGCCGGCCTGATGAACAAGGACGGCAGTTTGAAGCGGCTCGGCCCGGCCCTGGTGGCCGATGCCACCGCCACGGTGGCCGGCGCCGCGCTCGGCACCTCCACCACCACCAGCTACATCGAGTCGGCGGCCGGCATCAGGGTCGGCGGCCGGACCGGACTGACCGCCGTGGTGGTGGCGATCCTGTTCCTGCTGGCATTGTTCTTCGCCCCGCTCGCCGGCTCGATCCCGGTTTACGCCACCGCGCCAGCGCTGATCTTCGTTGCCTGCGTGATGGCCAGCAGCCTGGCCAAGGTCGACTGGGAGGACATCACCGAATACCTGCCGGCGGTGATCACCGCCGTGATGATGCCCTTCACCTTCTCGATCGCCACCGGTATCGGCCTGGGCTTCATCACCTTTGTCATCCTGAAGATCTTCACCGGCCGTGCCAAGGATATCCATCCGGTGATGGCGGCGGTGTCGCTGGTCTTCCTGATCAAGTTCATCGTCGCGTAAAACAGCACGGCGGCGGAAACGCAGCGGGCGGCCCTGAGGAAGGGGCCGCCCGTTTTTCATTTCGTCATCCCCGCGCCCGGCGGCGTTGCCGCCTTGCATGTGCTGTCGCGCCAAGCGCGACGGGCGGGGATCCAGTCTATCCACTGGGTTCCCGCTTTCGCGGGAACGACGATAGAAGGAGTGTCAGGCGAGCAGATCCGCCGCCTCGGGATGCCGCTTCAGCCAGGCGGCGGCGTAACTGCACAGCGGCACCAGCTTCTCGTTATTCTGTCGCGCAAGGTCGACGATCCCCTGCATCAGCCGTCCCGACGCACCGGTGCCGCGCAGGCTGACGGGCGCTTCCACATGCAGGATCGCAACGGTATCTCCGGTGCGGCGATAGCGCGCGAACACGGTCTCGCCCTCGACGGGCAGTTCATACTGATTGCGGGCAGTGTTATCGATCACGTCGCTCATCCGCTTAATCTGGTGAGCGCCGCAGCCCGGATCAAGCCCTACTTGCGGACAGCGAGGCCGAGCAGGATGCCGGCCAGCAGCACGATCACGCCGAGGATTTCGGTGCGCGACGGCTTTTCGCGGAACACCAGATACGACATCAGGAAAGTGAAGATCATCTCGCTCATGCCCAGCATGCGCACATAGGCCGCTGTCATCAGCGCCATGGCGGTGAACCAGCCGGCCGAGCCTGCCGCCGAGGCAAAGCCGACCACGAGGCCGGGCCGCCAGGCGGCGATCACGCGGTTGATCTCGCCGGGTTCGCGCCACAGCAGATAGACCAGCATCAGCGCGATCTGCAGCACAATGGCATGGACGAGTGTTGTTGCAGCGGCCAGCGGCAGGAAGTCTTCTCCGAGCGACAGCGAGGCGGCGCGGAATCCGATCGCCGAGACGGCGAAGAGCGCACCGGAGCCGATGCCGATCAGCGCGGATTTTTCCATCCAGCCGAACAGGAAAGATTTGAGTGCATTGTCGCTGCCTTTCAG
>JAEYSS010000128.1 GCA_023434425.1 Pseudomonadota bacterium
TGTCGATCCATGCCGATCCGGCCCGGTATTATCCCTTCTTTGTCGGCTATGCGCATGAAACCGGCATCGGTGCCGGGCAGGGCGCCAACCTCAATATTCCGCTGCCGCTGGGCACCGGCGATGCCGATTACTTGATCGCGCTGGACCAGGCAGTGCGCCGGATCAAAGCCTTTGCACCTGGCGCCCTGGTGGTGGCACTCGGGCTGGATGCGTCGGTGCACGACCCGCTGCAGGGGCTGAAGATCACCACCGAGGGTTTCCGCCGGATCGGCGCCGCCATTGCGCGTATCGGTTTGCCCACGGTGCTGGCGCAGGAAGGCGGTTATCTCTCCGACATTCTGGGCGTCAACCTCGCGGTCGTACTGGCCGGCTATGAAGCGAGCCGCTAGGATCGGCCGGCCATTGCATCGCAGGGGAGTCTGTCCGTCGCCATGAAGAAGTCTGCCAGGAAGGCGAATGTCACGCCGCTGACCCCGCCGGCCAAAGCCGTGGCCGCCCTGCCGCCGCCGCTGATTGCCGGCATGTTCGCCGAAGCCGGCGTGCTGCTGCGCCCCGGCCGTGCCGATACGATTGCCGCCACGCTGGGCACGGCTGTGGCGAGATTCCGCGAACAGTCGATGCGCCTGCCGCTCGAACGCGAACCGGGTCTGTTTCCGGTCGTGATCGCCGAGGCGAAGAAGGCGAAGCGGTCATGAAGAAGAAGGTCGTGAAGAAAGTCGCCGCGAAGAAGACGGTGCCCGCAGCCGATCTCGCCCTGATGGGGCTGGCCGAAGCCGCGCGCGCCGTGGCGCAGGGCAAGGTGACGTCGCAGGCGCTGACCGAGGCCTGCCTTGCGCGCATCGAGGACTGGCAGCCGCGCGTGAATGCCTTCCTGCAGGTCGAAGCCGAAGCTGCACTGAAAGCGGCGAAGGCGGTCGACCGCGCCCGCAAGCGCGGCGCCGCATTGGGGCGCCTCGCCGGCGTGCCGCTGGCGCACAAGGATATGTTCTACCGCGCCGGCAAGCAGAGCAGCTGCGGCTCGGCGATCCGCCGACACTGGAAGGCGACCGAAACCGCCACCGTCCTGCAGCGGCTGGATGCCGAAGGCGCACTCGATTTCGGCCGCCTCAACATGGCGGAATTCGCCTTCAATCCCACCGGCCATAACGTGCATTACGGTCCGGCGCGCAATCCGTGGAATACCGACCGCATCACTGGCGGCTCGTCCAGCGGCTCGGCCGCCGCCGTGGCGGCCCGCATGGTGTTCGGAGCGCTGGGCTCCGATACCGGCGGTTCGATCCGCCAGCCATCGCATTACTGTGCGCTGGTCGGCATGAAGCCGACCTGGGGCCGGGTCAGCCGCGCCAATGCGATGCCGCTGAGCTATTCGCTGGACACGATAGGTCCGCTCACGCGCCGCGTCGAAGACAGCGCGCTGCTGATGGAGATTCTCGCCGGCGCCGATCCGTGCGATCCGACCGCCAGCCGCGAACCAGTCGGGGGCTATGTCGCTGCTGCGAAATCCGGCGCCGTGCGCGGTCTGAAGCTGGCCGTGCCGCGCCGCTATTTCTGGGACAAGCTGAACCGGCCGAGCGCCGAAGCGCTCGAGGCTGCGCTGAAGTCCTTTTCGAAGCTCGGGGTGAAGATCGTCGAGATCACGCCGCCCGATATGGAGATGATCACCGCGGCGGCGATGGTCATGGTGTCGGCCGAGGCCGCGGCGCTGCACGCGCCCTGGCTGCGTACGCGGCCGCATCTCTATGGCGATCAGCTGCGCGCCCGGCTGGAAAACGGTCTGGCACTCAGCGCGATCGACTATATCGACTCGCAGCGCTGGCGCGGTGAGGCGATTGCCGCCTTCCTCAAATCCATGGGCGATGCCGATGCGATCTTTGCGCCGGTGGCCGACCGCCCGGCGCCCGGCATCGCCGAAACCGATGTGGCCGGCCGCCCGGAAGCCGGCAAACTCGTCGCCACGCTCACCCGCCTGAACCGGCCGATCAACTATCTGGGGCTGCCCAGCCTCGCGGTGCCGGCCGGCTTCGTCCGCGGCAGGATGCCAATCGGCTTCCAGCTGATCGGCCGGCCGTTTGCCGAGGCGATGCTGTATCGCTTCGGCGGCGCCTACGAGGCCGCCCAGCCGGTCTGGCAGTCAGTACCGGTTTAAGGATTACGGCTGTTCCTCGAAGGGCAGGCCGACATAGTTCTCGGCCAGCGAGGTCATGGCGGCGCGTGAACTGACGACGTAATCCAGCTCGGCCAGCTGCACCTCGTTTTCGAAACTGCTGCGCTCGTCGAATTTGTGCAGCAGCGAGGTCATCCACCAGGAGAAGCGCTGCGCCTTCCAGATGCGGCGCATGCAGATGTCGGAATAGCCGGCGAGCCGGTTGCCGTCATTCTTGCGATAGAAGCTCTCCAGCGCCCGGGAGAGATAGCGCACGTCGGCCACGGCCAGGTTCATGCCCTTGGCGCCGGTCGGCGGCACGATATGCGCGGAGTCGCCGGCAAGGAACAGCCGGCCATGTCGCATCGGGCCGGCGACGAAACTGCGCATCGGCGTCACGCCCTTCTGGAAGATCTGACCTTCCGGCAGGCGCAGGTTGTCTTCGCCTTCCAGGCGCTTGTGCAGTTCTTCCCAGATGCGGTCATCCGGCCAGTTGGCGATGTCTTCGTCGGGATCGCATTGCAGGTAAAGCCGCGTGATCTCGGGGGAGCGCATGCTGAACAGCGCGAAGCCGCGGTCATGGTGGTTGTAGATCAGTTCTTCCTGCACCGGCTTCGATTTCGCCAGGATGCCGAGCCAGCCGAAGGGATAGACGCGCTCATAGCTGGTCAGCACCGTGTCCGGAATGGCGGGCCGGCAGATGCCGTGGAAACCGTCGCAGCCGGCGATGAAGTCGCAGTCCAGTCTCTGCGGCGCGCCGCTCTTGTCGCGCCAGGTGATGTAAGGCTTGTCGCTTTCGATCTCGTGCACGGCGACGTCGGCGGCCTCGAATTCGATCTTGCCGCCGTCTTTCAGGCGCTGCGCGATGAGATCCTTCACCACTTCATGCTGGCCATAGACCATCACGGCCTTGCCGGTCAGGTCGACGAAATCGATATGATGGTTGCGCCCGCGGAAGCGTAAGGTCGTGCCGTGGTGCAGCAGGCCTTCGCGGTTCATGCGTTCGCCAAGGCCGGTCTCGTTCAGCACATCGACCGTGCCCTGCTCCAGCACGCCGGCGCGGATGCGGCCCTCGACATATGGACGGTCGCGCGCTTCCAGCACGACGGAATCGATGCCAGCCAGATGCAGCAGATGCGACAGCAGCAGGCCGGCGGGGCCGGCGCCAATGATACCAACCTGGGTACGCATGAAATTCCTCTCTCTTACAACAGTCCCAGAATGGCCCTTTCTCGCTTTGGGGGAAATGGACGCAGCGGCCTTTGTCTTGTACTTTTCCGCTATGGGATGGCAGCGAGGCGCTAGTTCGGCGATACTGGCTGAAAGTCCAGGGTTCTGACCAAATGATTGAAAGAATACCAAGATTTTTTCTCTACGGTGAGGCCGACCAGGAGGCCGGCCTGCATTTCCTGCATGTCGAAACCATCTCGGCCCGCAGTGTCTTGCACGATTGGCACATCGCGCCGCATCGCCATTCCGACCTGTTCCAGCTGCTCCTGGCCACCGGGGGCGGCGGTGAATTGCGCGCCGACAGCCTGACCCGGGATTTCACCGCCCCGGCGCTGGTCACCGTGCCGCCCGGCGTCGTGCATGGGTATCGCTTCCAGCCGGGCACCGAGGGCTGGGTGGTCACGCTGTCGGACAGTTTTGCCAGCGAGATCCTGGGTCCGCGCGATGCCGAAATCGGCCCGGTGATGACCGAGGCCCGGCTGATGCCGCTGGATGCCGATGACGCGACGGCGCAGATGCTGCGCGCGCAATTCGCCGCCATCGCCGAGGAGTTTCGCAACCCGGCGCTGGGCAGCCTGGCGGCGATTGCCGCGCAGATCCGCCTGATCTTCGTGGCACAGGCGCGGCTGCGTCAGGCCGACCGGCAGGCTGCACTGGCGCGCGACGCGGACGCCGCGCTGTTCGCGCGGTTTCGCACGCTGGTCGAAAGCCACTACCGCGACCACCGCCCGGTCAGCCTCTATGCGCAGGAACTGGCCGTGACGGAAAAGCGGCTGACTGCGGCCTGCCGCCGCGTCGTCGAGAAAGCGCCGCTGGACGTGATCCATGCCCGCCTGCTGATCGAGGCCAAGCGCAATCTGCTCTATACCTCGATGACGATTGCGGAGGCCGGTTACGCGCTGGGGTTTCGCGATCCGGCCTATTTCACGCGGTTCTTCACCCGCCGGGCCGGTGTGGCGCCCAGGCAGTTCAAGGCTGCCACCGGCCGCGAAGCGGTGCAGACGGGCAATTAACGTTGCGTCATGCCGTGTGGGCAGTCTTGCGCTGCGACGGGCGTGTTATAGTCTGGAAAAAACGCGCCGACACAGGCGCAGCGGGAGCGAGACCATGGATCTGAATTTCACCCCTGACGAACTGAAGTTCCGCGACGATGTGCGCGGTTTCATCGCCGAGAAATTCGACCCGGAAATGCGCGCCGCCATGGCGCGCACGCGTACCGGCTATATCGCCAAGCATCTGCATATCCGCTGGCAGAAGGCGCTGAACGAGCGCGGCTGGGCGGCGCCGAACTGGCCGAAAGAACATGGCGGCCCCGGCTGGACGCCGACGCAGCGCTATATCTTCGAGCAGGAGATGGGTTCGGCCGGCGCCCCCATCGTGGTGCCCTTCGGTCCGCGCATGCTGGCGCCGGTGATCATGAAATTCGGCACCGAGGCGCAGAGGCAGAAATACCTGCCCGATATTCTCGCCGCCAATGTCTGGTGGTGCCAGGGCTATTCCGAACCGGGCTCGGGCTCCGACCTCGCCAGCCTGCAGATGAAGGCGGAGGACAAGGGCGACCACTTCCTGTGCAACGGCAGCAAGATCTGGACCTCTGAAGCCCAGTATGCCGACATGATCTTCTGTCTCGTGCGCACGGCACAGACCAAGAAGCCGCAGGAAGGCATCTCCTTCCTGCTGATCGATATGAAATCGCCGGGCGTCACGGTGACGCCTATCGTGACCATCGACGAAGCCGCGCCCGGCATGCAGGAAGTCAACCAGGTGTTCTTCGACGATGTGAAAGTGCCGAAGGAAAACCTGGTCGGCGAGTTGAACCAGGGTTGGACCTGCGCGAAATACCTGCTCGAATTCGAACGCGGCAACGCCTATTCCGGCCATCTCAAGCGGCATCTGGCGCATCTGAAGAAGATCGCCAAAGCTGAAATGGCCGGGCAGCGTCCGCTGATGCAGGATCCGGATTTCGCCGCCAAGCTGGCGGAATGCGAAATGCAGATCATGGGCATGGAGATGCTGGAACTGCGTGTGCTGGGCGGCACCCGCAGCGGGCAGAATCTCGGCGCGGCTTCGTCGATGCTGAAGACGCGCGGCACCGAGCTGCAGCAGATGGTCAGCGAACTGTCGGCGGAGGCCATCGGCTATTACGCAGCGCCCTACACGGCGCTGGTCGAGGGCCAGAACGAGCCCGGCATCGGGCCCGACTATGCCGATGGCGCAGCCGCGCGCTATCTCAACATGCGCAAGGTCACGATCTATGCCGGATCCAACGAGATCCAGCGCAACATCATGTCCAAGCTGATCCTCGGACTTTAAGCCTTAGTCAAAGCCCGGCGGCCAGCGGTCCGCCCAGGGCGCCTGTTTTTCGTAACGCCGGCCGAGGCCCAGCAGCATCGCATCGCGGCCATAGCCGCCGATCAGCTGGAAGCCGACCGGCATGCCGCTGGCATCGAGACCTGCCGGCAGACCGAGACCGGGCAGGCCGGCGAGATTGGTCCAGCCGGTATAGATGGCATGGGCACGCGGGCCGGCGGGTTTGCCGTCGATCGTTTCAGGATAGACCCTGTCCCTGGCCCAGGGCTGCGCGGCGGCCGTCGGCGTCAGGATCGCATCCCATTGCGAGAAGAAGCCGGCCATCTGGCGGCGCAGCTTTGTCGTGTAGTTCAGCGCCGCGAGATAGTCGCTGCCGCTGACTGACCTGGCCATTTCATACATCGGCAGCAGGGCAGGGGTGATCTTCTCCGGTCCCCCCAGCTTGTCGACGATCATCGCAAGGCCAGCCGGCATCATGGTGGCCAAGGCTGCCGCCGCATCGTCGATATCGAAGGGCATCGGGCCGCTCTCGATGGCGCAGCCGGCGCGCTGCAGCACATCGGCGACCCGGTCGACGGCCGAGACAATCCCGGCCTCGACCGGATGTTCGTTGAAGCGGGGCAGATACAGGATGCGCGGCCGGGCCGGGCAGTGACGGGTTTCCTCCATCGTTACTGCCGTCTGGAAGGCGAGCGAATGCCGGTCGCGCGCATCGGGCGCAGAGACGGCGCAAAGCGTCAGCGCGACATCCTCCACCGTCCGGCCGAACAGACCGAGCACTTCGATATCGTTGTAGATTTCGGCAAAGCCGCCATTGCGCGCAATCCGTCCGATGCTGGGCTTCAGGCCGACCAGACCTGTGTAACCGGCGGGCCGCCGCGTCGAGCCGCCGCCGTCCGTCCCAAACGCAATGGGCCCGAAGCCGGCGGCCACAGCCGAGACCGCGCCGCCGCTGGAGCCGCCAGGCGTGAGATCGGGATTCCACGGATTGCCGGTCGAGCCGAACAGCAGGTTGTGCGTGTACCCCTGCACGGTGAATTCCGGCACGTTGGTCTTGCCCAGCAGCACCGCGCCGGCCTCGCGCAGACGCGCCACCGGCAGTTCATCGGTTGGCGGCCTGTTGGTTTTCAGCAGCAGGCTGCCCCAGGTCGCCGGCATGCCACCCACCACAAGACTGTCCTTGATCGTCGCAGGCACGCCGTCCAGCGGGCCGCGGGCCTCGCCGCGGCGATAACGCGCCGCACTTTCCTCGGCCGCCCGCATTGCGCCGTTTGCATCTGCATGCACGACGGCGTTGAGTTTCGGATTCAGCGCGGCGATGCGGTCGAGGATGGCGCGGGTGACATCCACCGGCGACAGCTTGCCGGTGGTGTAAGCCTGATGCAGTTCGGCGGCGCTCAGGCGCCAGACGGCTTCGGTCATCGCGTTTCCCCTTTGCTTCTTCATTACGGATTGCTCCGGCACTCGGCAATGCTGTATCCAGAAATCGCTTAAACAAGAGAACATATATAGAAAATTTGCGCTTACTCACCCATTTTTGTATACATGATTCAATAAGAACCAGAGGGAACGCGGGATGGCCAGCAGCAGCCAGCCTTTCAAGATGGATCGCGACGCCACGCCCTGGCCGTTCAATGCCTGGTATGCGGCGGCCTGGGACCATGAGGTGAAGCGCAGCCTGCTCGCGCGCGCGATCTGCGGCGAGCAGCTGGTGTTCTATCGCCAGCCCAATGGCCGCGCGGTCGCTCTGCAGGATGCCTGCTGGCACCGGCTGCTTCCGCTCTCGAAGGGACATCTGCAGGACGACGGCAGCCTGGTCTGTGGCTATCACGGACTGGTCTACGATGCGCGCGGCCGCTGCACGCATATGCCGTCGCAGGAGACGATCAATCCCTCTGCCTGCGTGCGCAGCTATCCGGTCGTCGAGCGACATCGTTTCGTCTGGATCTGGATGGGCGATCCGGCGCTGGCCGATCCGGCCAGCATTCCCGACCTGCACTGGAACCACGATCCGGCCTGGGCCGGTGACGGCGAGCTGATTGCGGTGAACTGCGACTATCGGCTGGTGGTCGACAACCTGATGGACCTGACGCACGAAACCTTTGTGCACGGGTCCAGCATCGGCAACCGCGCGGTGGCCGAAGCGCCGTTCGACGTGACACATGGCGAACGCTTTGCCACCGTCACGCGCTGGATGCACGATATCGAGGCGCCGCCCTTCTGGGCCGGACAACTGGGCAAGCCCGGCCGGGTCGACCGCTGGCAGATCATCCGTTTCGAAGCACCCTGCACCGTCACCATCGATGTCGGCGTGGCGCCGACCGGCAGCGGTGCGCCCGAGGGCGACCGCAGCCAGGGCGTGAACGGCTTCGTGCTCAACACGATCACGCCCGCCACCGCCAATACCTGCCTGTATTTCTGGGCCTTCGTGCGCAATTACCGGCTGGACGAGCAGAGTCTGACCACCGAACTGCGACAGGGCGTCTCCGGCATTTTCCGCGAGGACGAAATCATCCTGGAAGCGCAGCAGAAGGCCATCGAGGCGCATCCCGGCAAGCTGTTTTACAACCTGAACATCGATGCCGGTTCGATGTGGGCGCGGCGCAAGCTGGAGCGCATGATCGCCGCCGAGCGCGGACTTGCCCAGACGGCAGAATGGGCGGCCGAGTAATGTCGCAATCGCTCAAGACGATCCTCAGCTTACGCGACCTGATCCTCAGCGGCGAACTGAAGCCGGGCGAACGCCTGTCGGAACTTGCCATCGTCGATCGGCTCGGCGTGTCGCGCACGCCGGTGCGCACGGCGCTGGTGCGGCTGGAGGAAGAGGGCCTGCTGGAGGCGATGCCGTCCGGCGGCTATGCCGTACGGCATTTCTCCGAAGCCGACATCTTCGATGCCATCGAAACGCGTGGCACCCTGGAAGGCCTGGCGGCCAGATTGGCGGCCGAACGCGGCCCCAGCCCGGGCCAGATCGGCGAAATCAAGGCCTGCCTGCGCAAGCTGGATATGCTGGTGCAGACGGAAACCGGCGCGGAGACCTTTTCCGACTACGTCGAACTGAATGAGCGCTTTCACCAGTTGCTGGTCCAGCTGTCGGGTAGTCGCGTGGTCGCACGCCAGATCGAGCGCGCCGCAGCGCTGCCGTTTGCCTCGCCCAGCGCTTTCGTGGAAGTGCAGGCCGTGCTGCCGGAATCGCGCGCCATCCTGCTGGTGGCGCAGGAGCAGCATCGCAGCGTGGTGGAAGCCATCGAGCGGCGCGAGGGCGCGCGGGCCGAGGCGCTGATGCGCGAACATTCCCGCGTGGCGCATCGCAACCTGCTGATGGCGCTGGAGCACCAGAACGCACATGACCTGGTGCCGGGCATGGCGCTGATCAGGCAGGCCTGAAAGGAGTTTCGGGGATGCACGACCGCGACGACTGGATGGATGCTGAGCTGGTCGCCACCCGCGACTATGGCCGCGATGTCCGCCTGTTCGAGATCGCGCCGGCCAGCGGCGTGATGGCCTATGAGCCGGGTAGTCATATCAACATCGCTGTCGATATCGACGGCCGACAGGATATGCGCTCCTATTCGCTGGTCGGACTGGCCCGGCGCGGCGTCTACCGCATCGCCGTCAAGCATGTGCAGCCGAGCCGGGGCGGCTCGGCCTGGCTGCACAGTCTGCTGCCGGGGGCGAAACTGCGCATCACGTCGCCGCGTAATCATTTTCCGCTGATACATGGCGCACCCGGCTATCTGCTGATTGCCGGCGGCATCGGCATCACGCCGCTGTTTGGCATGGCCCAGGCACTGAAGCAGCGTGGCGCCGATGTACGGTTGCTGTATGCCGCGCGCCGCTGCCAGGATCTGGCGCTGGCCGCCGAGATCGAGGCGGCACTCGGTGAGCGCGCGACCTTTTTCATTTCGGAAGATGGCAATCGCCTCGATCTTCGGGCGGCGCTGGCCGGTTTCCCGGCCGATGGCGATATCTATTTCTGCGGTCCCGCGCGCATGCTGCAGAGTCTGCGCGACGCGATGACGGCGCTCGGCCGGCCACACAGCAATCTGCGGTTCGAAACCTTCGGCAGCGGTGGATTGCGGCCTGAAGAATCCTTCTGGGTGCGCATCCCGCGCCTCGGCGTGGAGGTGACGGTCCCGCCAGGCCGCTCGATGCTCGATACGCTCGAAGCCGCGGGCGTGGAGGTGATGTCGGAATGCCGGCGCGGCGAATGCGGTCTCTGTACCGTGGAGGTCATGGCCCTGGAGGGCGAGATCGATCATCGCGATGTCTTTCTCAGCGATCACCAGAAACGCGAGAACGGTCGCATCTGCGCCTGCGTATCGCGGGCCGTGCAGGGCGGGGTGGTGATCGATACATCATGGCGCTCTGGGCAGTAAAGCGGCCGGCGATGTCAGGTTCACTCTCAGTCAAGTCAGCCAGTTTTTTGTTGCATCTTTATGGGGTTTCGCCAAAGTCCGGAAAAGCTGTTTGATCAATGTACATGCGGGCGAATATCGCACGTCAGAAGAAAACATAACGGAGGAAACCACATGAACCGCAGACATCTTCTCATCGCCGCCACTGCCGGCCTTGGCCTGCTGACCGCGACCGGCGCTTTTGCCCAGCAGACCGTGAAGATCGGCCTGATCCTGCCGATGAGCGGGCCTTTCGCCTCGACCGGCCGGCAGATCGAAGGCATGGCGAAGCTTTACATGGCGCAGAACGGCAACATGGTTGCCGGCAAGAAAATCGAACTGATCGTGAAGGACGATACCGGCGTCGCCGATGTCACCAAACGCATCGCGCAGGAACTGGTCGTCAACGAGAAAGTCAGCGTGCTGGCCGGCTTCGGCCTCACCCCGCTGGCGCTCGCTACCGCGCCGATCGCCACCCAGGCCAAGGTGCCGACCATCGTGATGGCGGCGGCCACGTCGATCATCACCGAACGGTCGCCTTACATCGTGCGCACCGGCTTTACCCTGCCGCAGGTCACCGCGCCGCTGGCGGAATGGGCGCCGAAGAACGGCATCAAGAAAGTCGTGACGCTGGTGTCGGATTACGGTCCGGGTCACGATGCCGAGAAAGCCTTCAAGGAAACCTTCGCCAGGGGCGGCGGTCAGGTGCTGGCCGAACTGCGCGTGCCGATGGCGAATCCGGAATTCGCGCCCTTCCTGCAGCGCGCCCGCGATGCCAAGCCCGATGCGCTCTTTGTCTTCGTGCCCTCGGGCGTCGGATCGGCGGTGATGAAGCAGTTTGCCGAACGCGAGCTGGCCAAGGACGGCATTCGCCTGATCGTCACCGGCGACGTGCTGGACGACGACATCCTGAATGGTATGGGCGACAGCGCACTGGGCGTGGTGTCGTCGCATCACTATTCGGCGGCGCATAATTCGCCGGAGAACAAGGCGCTTGTCGAGGCCTTCAAGAAGTCGAACAACATGCGGCCGAATTTCCACGGCGTCGGCGGCTATGACGGCATGCACCTGATCTACCAGGCGCTGAAGAAAACCAATGGCGATGCCGACGGTACCAAGCTGCTGGAAGCCATGAAGGGCCAGAGCTGGACCAGCCCGCGCGGCCCGGTCTCGATCGACCCGGAAACCCGCGACATCGTGCAGAATGTTTTCATCCGCAAGGTCGAGAAGGTGAATGGCGAACTGTACAATGTTGAATTCGCCACCATCGAGAAGGTGAAGGATCCGGTGAAAGCGGCCAAGAAATAAGCCCGATCATCCTGTAGTATCGCGGCCGGCGGCACCACCGCCGGCCGTTTTTCGACAAGAGTACAGCCGTGAGAGACCAGTGCTGACCATCCTGTTCGACGGTTTTGCCTATGGCATGATCCTGTTCGTGCTGGCCTGCGGCCTGTCGGTCACGCTCGGCCTGATGAATTTCATCAATCTTGCCCATGGCGCCTTCGCCATGGCCGGCGGCTATCTCACCGTCGTGCTGATGAACCGCTTCGGGGTTTCCTTCTTTCTCTGCATTCCGGCCGGATTCCTGGTTTCTGCCGCGCTCGGGATTGTGCTCGAGCGCACGCTCTATGCCCGCCTCTATGCCAAGAGCCACCTCGACCAGGTGCTGTTCTCGATCGGCCTGGTATTCATGGCGGTCTCCGCCGTCGATTATTTCATGGGTGCGCAGCAGCAGCTGATCAGTCTGCCGTCCTCGCTGCAGGGGCGGGTCAGCCTGTTCGGTATCCAGGTCGGCGTCTACCGCCTGTTCGTGATCGCGATCTGCCTCGTGCTCGCCGTGAGCCTGCAGCTTGTGCTGACCCGTACGCGCTTCGGCAGCCAGCTGCGTGCCGCCGTGGACGATGCCCGTGTCGCGCGCGGGCTCGGCATCAATGTCAGTCTCATCTTCACCTTCACCTTTGCGTTTGGCTCCGGTCTGGCGGGCCTGGGCGGGGTGCTGGGTGCGGAGATCCTCGGCATGGATCCGACTTTTCCGCTCAAATTCATGATCTACTTCCTGGTGGTGATCAGCGTCGGCGGCACCACCACGCTGACCGGGCCGCTGCTGGCGTCGATCCTGCTCGGCATCGCCGATGTGGCCGGCAAGTATTACGTGCCCACGGTGGGCAGCTTCATCATTTACACCATCATGGTCGTCGTGCTGATCCTGCGTCCGCAGGGCCTGTTCGGCCGCGCCAATACGCGCTGAGGCTGGCCGATGTCCCTGCTCCTGTCGTATTTCCGGCCCGACACCTCGACGGCCACCGGCACGCTGCTGGCGCCGTCGCGCTGGCGCCCGCTGGAAATCCTGTTCTGGCTGGTGGCAGCTTCGCTGCTCTGGCTGGCGCCCAGCAAGGTGCTGCTGCTCAACGAGATCGCGATTCTTGCGCTCTTTGTGCTGTCGCTCGACCTGATCCTCGGTTATGCCGGCATCGTTTCGCTCGGCCACGGCGCCTTTCTTGGCCTCGGCGCCTATGTTGCCGGCCTGCTCGGCAAGCATGGCTTCACCGACCCGGTGATGGGGCTCCTTGTTGCCGGTGCTGCGGCCGGGCTGCTCGGCTTTGTCACCAGCTTCCTGGTGCTGCGCGGTTCGGATCTGACCAAGCTGATGGTGACGCTGGGCGTCGCCCTCATCCTGCGTGAACTGGCCAACAAGTTCGGCAACATCACCGGTGGCGCCGACGGCCTGACCGGGGTGGTGATAGGCCCGGTGCTGGGCCTGTTCGAATTCGACATCTTCGGCAAGACCGCCTATGCCTACAGCCTCACCGTGCTGTTCATCCTGTTCTATGTCGCGCGCCGCCTCGTGAACTCGCCCTACGGCCTGATGCTGCGCGCCATCAAGGGCAACACCCTGCGTACCGGCGCGATGGGCGTGCCGACCGACCGCCAGCTGGTCAGTATCTACACGATTGCCGCCGTCTATGCCGGCATCGCCGGGGCACTGCTGGCGCAGACCTCGCAGTTCGTCTCGCTCGACGTGCTGGATTTCCACCGCTCCGCCGATGCGTTGCTGATCCTGGTTCTGGGCGGCAGCGGCCAGCTCTGGGGTGCGGTGATCGGCTCGATCGCCTTCAAGTTCATGTACGACTATCTCGCGGCCATCACGCCGCAATACTGGCAGTTCTGGCTCGGCCTTGTGCTGGTGCTGATCGTGCTGTTCGGCAAGGGCGGTATTTTGGGTTTCGTGCAGAGGGCCCGTGACTGGTTGGAGCGCCGTTTCAGGGGTGAAATGAAATGACGCCCGTTCTTGAAACAAAGAACCTGAACAAAGCCTTCGGCGGCCTGGTCGCCACCAATGACGTCAGTTTCAGCCTGCCGGCTGGTGCGCGCCACGCCCTGATCGGGCCGAACGGTGCCGGCAAGACCACCTTCGTCAACCTGCTGACCGGCGTGCTGCAGCCCACCTCGGGCCAGGTGCTGCTGAAAGGCGAAGACATTACCAGGCTCCCGTCGTATCAGCGCGTGAAGCGCGGCCTGGCGCGCACCTTCCAGATCAACCAGCTGTTCACGGAGCTGACGCCGCTGCAGCATATCGTGCTGGCGATTTCCCAACGGGAAGGGGCTGCCACCGGCTGGTGGCGCCCGGTCGGCAGCCGCAGCGAGATCGTGGACGAGGCCGAGGCGCTGCTGCGCCAGCTCAACCTGATCGATGTGCGCGACCAGCGCACCGAGACCATCGCCTATGGCAAGCAGCGGCTGCTGGAGATCGCCGTCGCGCTGGCTGCCAGGCCTGCCGTGCTGCTGCTGGACGAGCCGGCCGCCGGCGTGCCGGAAACTGAGCGCCACCAGATCCTCGATGTGATCGCGGCCCTGCCGGCGGACGTGACGCTGGTGCTGATCGAACATGACATGCAGCTGGTCTTCCGCTTCGCCCAAACCATTTCCGTGCTGGTTAATGGCGGGCTATTCATGGAAGGACCGGCGGCCGAGATCGCGCGCGACGAGCGGGTGAAGAAGGTCTATCTCGGCGAGGAGCTGGTCGATGTCTGATCTTCTCACCGTTCAGGATCTGCGTGCCGGCTATGGCGAGGCCATCGTGCTCGATGGCGTCAGCTTCACCCTGTCCGCCGGTCAGTCGCTGGCGCTGCTGGGGCGCAACGGCGCGGGCAAGACCACGCTGATCAACACGCTGGTCGGCGCCACGCGGTATCGTGGCGGTCGCATTGGACTGAATGGCGTCGACGTCACGGGTCATCGCTCGGATCGCCGCGCCGCCGCCGGCATCGGCTGGGTGCCGCAGGAACGCAATATCTTCAAATCGCTGACGGTGGAGGAAAACCTCACCGCCGTCGCCCGGCCCGGCCCCTGGGGCGTGGCACGGGTCTTCGAGATGTTTCCGCGCCTGGCGGAGCGCCGTCGTAACATGGGCAACCAGCTGTCGGGCGGCGAACAGCAGATGCTGGCCGTCGGCCGCGCCCTGATGCTCAATCCGCGCCTGATGCTGCTGGACGAGCCGCTGGAAGGCCTGGCTCCGATCATTGTCGAGGAACTGCTGGCGGCGCTCCGCCGCATCACGCAGGAAGAGGGGCTGTCGGCGATCATCGTCGAACAGAATGCCCGCAAGCTGCTGCCGATCACCGACCGCGTGGTGGTGCTGGAACGCGGCCGCATCGTGCATGATGCGGATAGCGCCAGCCTGGCCGCCGATCCAGCGAAGCTCGAAGCCTGGCTCGCCGTTTCCGACGGCAATCACTGATCACGTAAGGGAGAGAAAACCATGCAACGCAAAAAGCCGCCATTCCGCGCCGACCATGTCGGCAGCCTGCTCCGTCCGCAGGTGCTGAAAGAAGCCCGTGCCGACAAGAAGGATGGCAAGATCGATGCCGCCCGACTGAAAGCGGTGGAAGACGAGGCGATCAAGCGCGTGATCAGGCAGCAGGAAGAGGTCGGGCTGCAGAGCATCACCGATGGCGAATTCCGCCGCTCCTGGTGGCATTTCGACTTCCTCGGTTTCCTCGATGGCGTCGAGTATTACACGCATGCCGAACAGGGCATCCAGTTCTCCGGCGTGCAGACCCGCGCCGAAGGCGTGAAGGTCAAGGGCAAGATCGGCTATTCCGGTCATCCCATGGTCGATCATTTCAGGTTCGTGAAGGCCCATACCAGCCGCACGCCGAAGATGACCATCCCGTCGCCCAGCGTGCTGCATTTCCGCAGCGGCCGGAATGCGATCCCGAAGGATATTTACCCGAATCTCGATGACTTCTTTGCCGATCTCGGCCAGGCCTATAAAAAGGCCGTGCAGGATTTTGCCGCTGCCGGCTGCCGCTACCTGCAGCTGGATGAAACCAATCTGGCCTATCTCTGCGATCCCGAGCAGCGCGAACTGTCGCGCCAGCGCGGCGACGACCCGGACAGTCTGCCGGAGAAATACGCCCAGATGATCAACACGGCGATCGCCGACCGGCCGAGCGACATGGTGATCTCCATGCATCTCTGCCGCGGCAATTTCCGCTCGACCTTCATTTCCAAGGGCGGCTACGAGCCGGTCGCCAAGACCCTGCTCGACACGATCAAGGTCGACGGCTATTTCATGGAATACGACAACGAGCGTTCCGGCGGCTTCGAGCCGCTGCGCCATCTGCCCAAGGGCCACAAGACCGTCATCCTCGGTCTGGTCACCTCCAAAACCGGGCAGCTGGAATCGAAGGACAACATCAAGCGCCGGATCGAGCAGGCGGCGAAGTTCGCCGATCTCGACCAGCTCTGCCTCAGTCCGCAATGCGGCTTCGCCTCCACCGAGGAAGGCAACGTGCTGGCCGAGGATGAGCAGTGGGCCAAGCTGCGTATGATCGTCGAGGTGGCCGAAGAGGTCTGGGGCAAGGACTGAACTAGCGGCCTGCCTTTATCCGCAACAACAATCGTCATCCCCGGGCTTGTCCCGGGGATCCATCTGCGCGTTCCGAGACGCGAATGGTTGGGATGGACCCTCGGGACAAGCCCGAGGGTGACGGCTTGGAATACTGGCGGACCCTGTATCTCGTCATTGTGACGATGCCGGCCGCCGGTTTCTGGCATAGACTCCGTGTAAATGGAGTTGACCGCCATGATTCGACCTGCCCTGTTCCTCGCCGCTATCCTGCTCGCCGCCGTCCCCGCGCAGGCCCAGCAGTCCCCCGCCGACATCCTGCCGCTGATCGATGCCCATGTGCATTACAGCCACGATGCCTGGGATTACCTGCCGACCGCTGAAGCCATAGCCGTCCTGCGCAAGAGCAGCCTGCGCAAGGTGCTGGTCTCCAGCTCCAGCGACGACGGCACCCAGAAACTCTACGAGGCCGCACCCGACCTCATCGTCCCCGAATTGCGGCCCTATCGCCGGCGCGGCGAGCTGAGCAGCTGGGTACGCGACGACAGCATCATCCCCCATCTGGAAGCGCGCCTGGCGAAATACCGCTATGTCGGGATCGGCGAATTCCATCTCTACGGCGCGGATGCCGAGCTTCCGGTGCCGAAGCGCATGGTGGCGCTGGCAAAGCAGTACAAGCTGTTCCTGCATGCCCACAGCGATGCAGATGCGGTAAAGCGCCTGTTCGTCCATGATCCAGACGCCATCGTGCTCTGGGCGCATTCCGGCTTCGACCGGCCCGATGCGGTGCGCGACATGCTGAAACGCTATCCCAATCTCTGGGCCGATCTGGCTTTCCGCAGCGACCATGCCTCGGGCGGCAGGGTCGATCCGGAGTGGCGTCAACTGTTCGCGGAATTCCCCGACCGCTTCATGGTCGGCACGGATACTTTCACGCCCGAGCGCTGGCACTATATCGAGGAGCACGCGAAATGGTCGCGCGCCTGGCTGGCCGACCTGCCGCGACCGCTTGCCGAAAAGATCGCCTACAGGAATGCCGAAGCGCTGTTCGCGCGCACGGGCTACAGGGCGCCGCCGCAGAACTGATCATGCGTCAACCGGCAGTCATGGCAGTGCTGCTTCTGGGCCTGATGGCGGCGGCCCCGACCTGGGCCTGCGCGGATATTCCGGTACAGGCACGCCAGATCCAGGCGGCGCAGTTCCGCCTCATCGTCACGCCGACGCCGGCCCCGATCCCGCTGAACCAGCCCTTCACTCTCGATATCCGGCTCTGCGACGGCCGCATGGCGGAATTCCCGCAGCTCACCGCCGTCGATGCCCGCATGCCGGCGCATCGCCATGGCATGAACTACAAGCCGACGCTGACCAAGCTCGACTGGGGGCATTACCGCGCCGAAGGCCTGCTGCTGCATATGCCGGGCGACTGGGAATTCACTTTTGATTTCACCGGCGCGGCCAATCGTGAGCGGCTGAGTTTCAGCTTCGACGCGCAATGACGCTGCCACTGGTCATGGGCCTGCTGCTTGCGTTGACCGGCGCGGTGGCACAGGCCGCCGACTTCGACGACAGGCAGACTCGCCGCATTATCGGTCATGGCCCATGGCCGCCGGCGGCAAGCGCCGATCGCACCAATCGCGTCTCGGGCCATCCTGACGCGATCCGCCTCGGCGCCATGCTGTTCGGCGAGCCGCGGCTGTCGGGCAACGGCGCGATCAGCTGCCAGAGCTGCCATCGGCCGGAGCATGGCTGGAGCGAACCGAAAGCCCGAAGCGAAGGGCTGCTGCTGCAGGACCGCAATGCGCCGGGCCTGCTGAATGTGCGTTTGCAGCGCTGGTTTGGCTGGGATGGCGCGAATGACAGTCTCTGGGCCGCCGGCATCCGGCCGATTCTGAAAGACAGCGAGATGGGCGGCTCGGCGGCGGCTACGGCGAAGCTGCTGCGTGAGGATGCGCTGATGGCCTGTCTCGCCCGCCGTGTCGAGCCGGCCTATGCCGGCATGGACGACGAGGCCGTACTGGTTCTGGCGGCCAAGGCGCTCGCGGCCTTCCAGGAAACGCTCAACACTCCGCGCACGCCGTTCGACGATTTCCGCGATGCGCTGGCGGTGAATGATCGTGCTGCCATGGTGCGCTATCCGGAGGCCGCGCAGCGCGGACTGGCATTGTTCACCGGGCGCGGCCAGTGCGGCATGTGCCATACGGGTGCGAATTTCAGCAACGGCGA
>JAEYSS010000233.1 GCA_023434425.1 Pseudomonadota bacterium
CCGTGCAGGCGCCCCGTCCGGCCCAGACGGCCACTGCCGCGCCGCAGACTGCCCCGACCCAGAAGACCAGTTTCGCCGCCCAGCTGGGCAGCATCGGCAACAGCATCCAGGTTGCCTCGGAACAGCGTTCGGCTGCGCCGGCGCCCGCACAGAGTCAGTCACGTCCGATCCCGACCCGTGGCGGTCTGCTCGGCCAGCACGTCAACATCCTCGTCTGAAATCCCGGTATCCCGGACGATTTTCCCGCAGCGGCCGCGTCTGATTGACGTCGCCGGCCATGGCCTTTAGCTTGGCCGACAACCGCATACAAACTACTGGGGAAACGTCATGTTGAAGCGCACGTCGCGTCTCGCTGTCCTATTTGCTCTTTCGCTGCTTTTGCCGATGGTCGCGTTCGCGCAGCCCAAGGAGAAAGTGACGATCTCGGCCCTGCCGTTCATCTCCACGGCGCCGATCTTCATCGCCAAGGAGCGCGGCTATTTCGACGCCGAAGGCATCGACCTCGACATCAAGATCTTTAATGCCGCGCAGGCCGTCGCCGTCGCCGTGGCCTCCGGCGATGCCGATTTCGGCATCACGGCGTTTACCGGCGGTTTCTTCAACCTGGCCGGCAAAGGCGCGCTGAAGGTGATTGCGGCGCAGAGCCGCGAAGAGCCGGGCTATAATTTCGTCGCCTATGTGGCGTCGAAGAAGGCCTATGACGCCGGCTTCCGCTCGCCGAAGGATTTCGCCGGCAAGAGCGTGGCGATCACCACGGTCGGTTCCAGCTTCCACTACAATCTTGGCATGCTGGCCGATAAGTATAATTTCAAGCTCGACTCCGTGCAGATGAAGCCGGTCCAGTCGATTCCCAACATGATGGCGGCGCTCAGCGGCGGCCAGGTCGATGCCACCATCCTGCCGGCCAACAACGCGCTGAAGCTGGAAGCCGACGGCGCCGGCAAGATCATCGGCTGGGTGCACGAGCATACGCTGTGGCAGCTCGGCGCGCTTTTCGCGTCCAGCAAGATCGTCAAGGAGAAGCGCCCGCTGGTCGAACGTTTCGTGCGCGCCTACCAGAAGGGTCTGGCCGATTACGCTGCCGCCTTCCTGGCCAAGGACAGCCAGGGCAACCGCATGATCGGCGAGAAGGCGCTGGCGCTGATGCCGGCGCTCGAGAAGTGGGTGCAGCCCAAGCCGAGCATCGACACGGTTAAGATCGCTGCCAACTACATGGATCCGCAGGGCCGCCTGCTGGTGAAGAACATCTATGACCAGGTAGCCTGGAATCAGGCGCAGGGCCTGGTCGACAAGTCGGTGAAGGCGGAAGACTTCATCGACCTCGGCTTCGTCAAGGGCCACTTCGACGTGCCGAAGAAGAAGTAAGCCACACCAGCGTAGAGTAGCGTTCATGCGGGTTGTTCTGGAGGATGTCGGCTACGCCTATGGCGACCTGCCGGTCCTCGATGGGGTGGGCTTTTCTGTCAGGGAAGGCGAGACGGCGGTTCTGATCGGGCCGTCCGGCTGCGGCAAGTCCACCCTGCTCAACCTGATCGGCGGGCTGCTGCCGCAGCAGACCGGCCGGATCAGTACGGTGGGCGCGCCGCCCGCCGGTTGCCTCAACCCGCTCACCTTCGTGTTCCAGGATTTCGCGCTGCTGCCCTGGCGCAGCGTCGCTGGCAATGTGGCGCTCGCCCTGGAGCATCATGGACTCGGCCGCACCGAGCAGCAGAAGCGGATCGACGAGGTGCTGACGCTCTGTGGCCTGTCGGACTTCGCCGATGCGCTGCCCAAGCAGTTGTCGGGTGGCATGCGCCAGCGCGTCGGCATCGCCCGCGCGATTGCCGTGAAGCCAGCGGTCATGCTGATGGACGAGCCGCTCTCCGCGCTGGATGCGCAGACCCGCGAACTGCTGATGGAAGACCTCGTGGCCATCTGGGCGCGCGAGCGCACCACGACGCTCTATGTGACCCATAACCTGAGCGAGGCTGTGCGGCTGGCCGACCTGGTGGTGGTGCTGTCGCGCCGGCCCGGCCGGATCAAGCGCATTGTCAGTATCCCGGTGCCGGTGGCCGAACGCATGCAGCCCGAACATACCGGGCTGCTGAAAAATCTACACGACGAGCTCTGGAGCCTGATCAAGGCGGAAGCGCAGGTGGCGGATCGCGAGATGCAGCATGCCTGACACCGTTAAGTCTTTGGGCCAAAACACAGTCGCCTTCCGCGGCGGCGGTTTCGTGCCGGGTACCAAGCGCTGGGCACCCTGGCTCGCATTCTTCGTCATTATCGCCTGCTGGGAAATTGCCTCGCAGCTGCGCTGGCTGCCGGCACTCTTTATGCCGGCGCCCAGCGAAGTGGTGAAGGCGCTGCATGCGCTGCTGGTCGATGGCAAATTGCTCGCGCATGTCACTGCATCGCTGAAGCGGATCGTCTCGGGCTGGATTCTGGGCAGCATCGCCGGCATCACGCTCGGTTTCATGATGGGGATTTTCGTGCTGGCGCGTTCGGTCGGCCTGCCGATCGTCTCGGCACTGTTCCCGATCCCCAAGATTGCGCTTTTGCCGCTGTTCATCCTGTGGTTCGGCATTGGTGAACCGTCCAAGGTTGCAACTATTGCGCTGGGCGTGTTCTTCCCCACCGTGGTCAGCGCCTTCTCTGCGGTCGACAATGTGCCGCGCAACCTGATCCGCATGGCGCAGAGCTTCGGGCTCAGCACGCGCATGATCGTGTTCAAGGTAATCCTGCCCGGCGCCATGCCCGGTATCCTCGCGGGCTTCCGGATTTCCAGTTCGATTGCCCTGATCCTGGTGGTCGCAGCCGAGATGATCGGCGCGGATACCGGTATAGGTGCTTTCGTGCTGGCGGCCGGTAACCTGATGCAGATCGACCAGCTGATCGCCGGCGTGGTGCTGCTCTCGCTGCTCGGGCTGGGCGTCAGCGCGCTGCTCAGCTTTGCCGAAAAGATCGTGCTGCGCTGGCGCTAGGAGTTTCCGCCATGAGCGACTATCCGATCCCGGCCACCAGGGTTGTGCGTAACACCGGCGCCGCACTGCGTGTGATCGAGGCCGATATTGTTGTGGTCGGCGCCGGTATCAGCGGCATTTCGGCCGCGCTGGAGGCCGCCAAGCTCGGACGCAGCGTGGTGCTGGTCGATGCCGGCCAGCAGCTCGGCGGCCAGTCGACCGGTTCAATGCTGGGCACCTTCTGCGGTTTCTATTCCAACGGTCCGCAGCCCTACCGCGTCGTCTATGGCATGGTGGACGAGATGTTCGCGCATCTGCAGCGTGAAGGCGCCTTTCATCTGCGTCGCGGCCGCAACAGCTATATCCCGCTGTATCAGGAGCAGGCGCTGGTGCGCTGGATCGAGCAGGCGGTGCATGCGGCCGGTATCGAGGTGCTGCTGGGCGCCACGTTGCTGCAAGTCCAGCGCGACGGCGGACGTGTCGCCAGCCTCAGACTCGCCACACGCTTCGGTCAGATCGAGCTGCGCGGACAGGGCTTTGTCGATGCTTCGGGGGATGCGGCGCTGAGCTATCTCGCCGGTTTCGACTGCCGCGAGCCGGTCAGCCCGATTATGGGCACGCTGATGTTCACGCTGGAAGGCTACGACGAGGCCGCGGCGCTCAGGCTCGACCGCTGGGCGATGCAGAAGCGGCTGGCCGAGACCGGCGGCACATACGGCCTGGTGCGGCGCGACGGCTTTGTTTTCGCTTTCCCCGGCAAGGGCCAGGCCACCGTCAACATGACGCATGTGGAAACGCCGCTCGATGCCGCCGGCTACGCGAAAGCACAGGCGGAAGGCCGTGCGCAGGCGGATCGCGTGGTGGCGTTCCTGCGCGGCGAATACGCGGATGCCTTCGCGAATGCCCGCGTGCGTCAATATGGCTTCCTCGGTATCCGGCAGACGCGCTGGATCGTTGGCGGCCACAGTCTGCAGGTGGAGGAGGTGCGGCAGGGACTGAAGCCTGCAGATGCCATCCTGCGCTGCTCATGGCCGGTCGAGCTGCATGACCGGGCGGAAGACGTGCATTGGGAAGAATTCGGCGACGACCATCTGCATTACCTGCCGTTCCGCAGCATGGTGCCGCGCGGTGCCGACAATCTGGTGGCGGCCGGCCGCTGCATCGACGGCGATCCGGCGGCGCTCAGTTCGGTGCGCGTGATGGGGCCCTGTGTCGCCATGGGGGCCGCCGCCGCACAGGCGCTCGACCTCGCCGGTGCCGGCTCGGTGACACAGATCGATATCGCCGCCTTACAGCAGCGGCTGCACGACAATCTCGAGCGGCGCGACCCGGCCTGAACCGGAT
>JAEYSS010000251.1 GCA_023434425.1 Pseudomonadota bacterium
CCATATGTCAGCCAATCTTTTCGATCTGTCCGGCAAGGTCGCGATCGTCACCGGTTCGAGCCGCGGCATCGGCCGCGCCATTGCCATCCGCATGGCGCAGCATGGCGCGAAAGTCGTGATCAGCAGCCGCAAGGCCGAGGCCTGCGAAAAAGTGGCCGACGAGATCAAGGCGGCCGGCGGCGAGGCGATCGTCGTGCCCTGCAATGTCTCTGATAAAGCGCAGCTGCAGGCGCTGGTGGATGCGACCGTGACGCAGTGGGGCCGCGTCGACGTGCTGGTCTGCAATGCGGCGGTGAATCCCTTCTTCGGCCCGTCGAAAGACATTCCCGACGATGCCTTCGACAAGATCATGGCCGTCAACATCAAGTCGAATCACTGGCTCGCCAATATGGTGGCGCCGGGCATGGCCGAGCGCGGCGGCGGCGCGATCATCATCATTTCCTCGGTCGGCGGTCTGTTCGGGTCGAACACGCTGGGCGCCTATGGCATCTCCAAGGCCGCCGACATGCAGCTGGCACGCAACCTGGCCGTGGAATGGGGCCCGCAGAATCTGCGCGCCAACTGCATCGCGCCGGGTCTGGTCAAGACCGACTTCGCCCGCGCGCTGTGGGAGAATCCGGACATCGCCAAGAAGGCGACCAAGGGCTATGCGCTGCGCCGCATCGGCGAGCCGGACGAGATCGCCGGCGCCGCGGTCTTCCTGGCCTCGGCCGCCGGCCAGTTCATGACCGGCCAGACCATGGTGATCGACGGCGGCGGCATGGTGAATTTCCAGTCGGTCTAAATTCAAGCGCGGCCGGGGTTTCCGGCCGTGACGGGGACAGGCCGGGCGCTATATATAGATGCCATGCAGCTCCGCCCGCAGATCGCCGACCCGCGCGCCATCATCGACCGCCGCGCCCTGACCCTGCAGCTCGATGCCCTGGGCGGCGAGGGCAGGCATGGCTCGGCCGAGCAGCGCAAGCAGGCGCTGGTGCTGCTCAAGGCCGCCCTTGGCCAGGGCCGGCAGGTGATCCAGCAGCGGTTTCAGTCCGGCACCCCGGCGCTGCCCAGCCGGCAGTCCTTTGCCTATCTGGTCGACCAGATCATCCGCCTGGCGCACGATTTCACGGTCAACCGGGTCTACCGCCTGCCCAATCCCACGGCGGCCGAGAAACTCTCCATCGTCGCGGTCGGCGGTTACGGCCGCGGCGAGATGGCGCCTTTCTCGGATGTCGATCTGCTGTTCCTGTTTCCCTACAAGCAGACCCCCTGGGGCGAGCAGGTGGTCGAATACATGCTCTACCTGCTGTGGGATCTCGGCCTGAAAGTAGGCCATGCCACGCGGTCGGTGGACGAATGCATCCGGCTCAGTTTAAGCGATGTCACCATCCGTACGGCGATTCTGGAGCAGCGCTGGATCTGGGGCGACCAGGATCTGGCCGCGCAGCTGAAGACGAAATTCCAGACCGACGTGGTCGCCAAGACCGGCGCCGACTTCATCGAGAAGAAACTGGCCGAGCGCGACGAGCGCCATCGCCGCATGGGCGACAGCCGGTATGTCGTCGAACCCAATGTGAAGGAAGGCAAGGGAGGCTTGCGCGACCTGCATACGCTGGTCTGGATCACCAAATACGTCTACGGCGTGGAAGACAGCGCCGATCTGGTGGCGCGCGGCCTGCTGATCGCCGAGGAACAGCGCCGCTTCGCGCAGGCGATGGAATTCCTGTGGACCGTGCGCATCCACCTGCATTACCTGGCCAACCGCGCCGAAGAGCGGCTCACGTTTGACATGCAGGTCGAGATCGCCAAGGCGATGGGCTATGCCGACCGCCCGGGCCGCAGCGATGTCGAACGCTTCATGAAGAAATACTATCTGGTCGCCAAGGAAGTCGGCGACCTGACGCGCATCTTCGCAGCCGCCCTTGAAGAACGCCACAAGAAGCAGAAGCCGCTCGCCGCCATCAGGGCGAAGATCAAGCGGCCGAAGAAGATCGATGGTTTCGACATCACCGGCGGACGCGTCAATATCGGCAGCGCCGACATGTTCGAGAAGCAGCCGGTGAAAATGCTGCGGCTGTTCCACCTGGCGCAGCAGGAAGGGCTCGATGTCCATCCCGAGGCTTTGCGCCTGGTGCGGCGTCACCTGAAACTGATCGACGGCAAGATCCGCAACGACCCGGAAGCCAACCGGCTGTTCATGGACATGCTGTGTTCGCTGCAGGATCCGGAAACCACGCTGCGGCGGCTGAACGAGGCCGGCGTGTTCGGGCGGTTCGTGCCGGATTTCGGCCGCGTCGTGGCGCAGACCCAGCACGACATGTACCACACATACACTGTCGACGAGCACACCATCCGCGCCATCGGCATCCTGTCGCGCATCGAAAGCGGTGCGCTGAAGGAAGATCATCCGCTGTCGGTGAACGTGATCAGGGAAGTGCTGTCGCGCCGCGTGCTCTATGTCGCGGTGCTGCTGCATGACATCGCCAAGGGCCGCGGCGGCGATCATTCCATTCTCGGCGAGAAGGTGGCCGACAAGCTCGGGCCGCGTTTCGGCCTGACGGCGGCAGAAACCGAAACCGTCGGCTGGCTGGTGCGCTGGCATCTCGCCATGTCGGCGACCGCCTTCAAGCGCGACATCGCCGATCCGAAGACCGTGGTCGATTTCGCCCAGCTGGTGCAGAGCCCGGAGCGGCTGCGTCTGCTGCTCTGCCTCACGGTCGCCGATATCCGCGCCGTCGGTCCGACGATCTGGAACGGCTGGAAGGGCCAGCTGCTGCGTGAACTGTATTACCGCGCCGAGGAATATCTGTCGGGCGGGTTCTCCGGCCGCCGCCGCGACGAGCGCATCGCCGAGACCAAGGAGAAGGTGCGCGCGGCCCTGACCGACTGGTCGAAGGCCGAGATCGACCGCCTGCTCAAGCGGCATTACGAGAATTACTGGTATTCCAGCGATGTCGAGATGATCCTGCGCCATGCGCGGCTGATGCGCGAGGCCGATGCGGCGAACCGCACGCTGACCACGGCGAACCGGCCCGACACGTTCCGCTCGGTCACCGAATTCACGCTTTATGCGCCCGACCATCCGGGCCTGTTCGCGCGCGTCGCCGGTGCCATGGCGGCGGCCGGCGCCAATATCGTGGACGCCAAGGTGTTCACGACGAATGACGGCATGGCGCTCGACAGCTTCTATATCCAGGACATGGACGGCGCGGCCTTCGACAAGCCCGACCGTCTGAAGAAGCTCGCCACCGCCATCGAACGCGCGCTGTCGGGCGATCTCAAGCTGCGCTCGGCCATCGCCACCGAAAAGCCGGGCCTGCCCAGCCGCACCCGCGTCTTCAAGGTGGCGCCGCGCGTGCTGATCGATAACCAGGCTTCCAACCGTTACACCGTGGTGGAAGTGAACGGCCGCGACCGGCCGGGCTTCCTCTATGACGTCACCCGCGGGCTCTACGATCTCAACCTCACCATCGGCTCGGCGCATATTGCCACTTATGGCGAACGCGCGGTCGACGTCTTCTACCTGCAGGATCTGACCGGCATGAAACTGACCGACAAGCGCCGGCTGCAGCAGATCGAAAAGCATCTGATGAAGCAGATCACCCAGGTTGAGGAAAAACCCGCCGTCGCCAAGGCAGCGAAGGCCGCATAGCGGCGGTGACTGCCGTCACGATTCTGGCAGAAGGCGAATAGCACGCGGGGGACGTAGCACCCGGGGTGGATGCCGCGAATGGCGCGACTCGCTGCACTCGCCTATGATCCGCCGCCTCGCTCGTATATAAGTTTTTCCAGATGTCGCTGTTTCGGGCCATAGCCACTGTCGGCGGACTGACGATGGTCAGCCGTGTCGCAGGTTTCGTGCGCGATCTGCTGATCGCGCGCTATCTCGGCGCCGGGCCGATTGCCGATGCCTTCTTCGTCAGCCTGCGCCTGCCGAACTTCTTCCGCTCGCTGTTCGCCGAGGGCGCCTTCACCGCCGGCTTCCTGCCGCTGTTCAGCCGTACCGAGGCCAGGGAAGGTCGCGCGGCGGCCCAGCATTTCGCCGAACGCGCGCTGTCGCTGCTGCTGGTCGCCACGTTTGTCTTCACGCTGGTGGCGCAGATCGCGATGCCGCTGGTGATCCTCGTCCTTGCACCCGGCTTCGCCAATGATCCGCTACGCTTCCCGCTGTCGGTCTCGCTCACCATCATCACCTTTCCCTATCTGCTGTTCATCAGCCTGGCGGCGCTCTATGGCGCGGTGCTGAACTGCCTCGGCCGCTTTTTCTCGATGGCGGCGACGCCGATCCTGCTCAACCTGGTCATGATCGCCGGCATGGTCTGGCTCACGCCGCATATGCCCAATGCCGGCTATGCCCTGGCCTGGTCCACGCTGGTCGGCGGCATCCTGCAGTTCCTCTGGCTCGCCTGGGACGTGCATCGCGCGGGCCTGAACCTGCGGCTGCGCCGGCCGGTGATCAATGACAAGGTCCGCCGGCTGTTCCGCCTGATCCTGCCGGCGGCGCTCGGCGCCGGGGCCACGCAGGTGAATCTCGTCGTTGGCCTGATCCTCGCCTCGCTGCTGCCGGCCGGTGCGGTGTCGTATCTGTTCTATGCCGACCGCATCAACCAGCTCACCGTCGGCGTGGTCGGCACGGCGATCGCCACTGCGCTGCTGCCGACGCTGTCGACCCAGCTCGCGCATGGCGACGACACGGCGGCACGCTACACGCAGAACCGTGCGATGGAATTCGGTCTGCTGCTGGCCCTGCCATCCAGTGTTGCCTTGCTGGTGATTCCGTTTCCGATCATCTCCATCCTGTTCCAGCGCGGCGAATTCGACCTGCAGACCGCCCGCGCGACATCGGATGCCCTGTTCGCCTATGCGCTCGGCCTGCCGGGTTTCGTGCTGTCGCGCACACTGACGCCGAGCTTCCATGCCCGCCAGGACACCCGGACGCCGGTGCAGATCGCCATGGTCAGCATCGTGGTCAACATCGGCATCAGCCTCGCCCTGCTGAAGCCGCTTGGGCATGTCGGTCTGGCGCTGGCCACCGCGATGGCCGCCAATATGAACACGCTGCTGCTGATGCTGGTGCTGCACCGGCGCGGATTGTGGCAGGCCGACAAACGGCTGAAGCAGCGCAGCCTGCTGATCCTGCTGGCCACCATCGGCATGGCAATCGTGCTGTTTCTGCTCGACCGCTTCGCGTTGCCTGGCTGGTATGACGGCGGCTTCTGGCAGCGCTCGGCCGCCCTGGCGGTGCTGATCGCCGCCGGCCTGGCGGCCTATCTGGCCGGCGCCATGCTGCTGGGCGCCACCCGGCCGAGCGAATGGAAGGCGATCCTGCGCAACAGCTGACGGTCGCTCCGGTTTCGCCTATTGACGGCTTCCGGCCTGCCGGCGATAACCGGCCGCCTTCATTTCCGTCCGTACAGTATTTCCCACTTCGGGGCCTTCCACCGCCCCACCACCGCAGGGACTTCCATGGCCTTCCAACGGCGCATCTTCTCGGGCATCCAGCCCACCGGCAATCTCCATCTCGGCAACTATCTCGGCGCGGTGCGCAACTGGGTCGCGCTGCAGAACGAGTATGAATGCATCTTCTGCATGGTCGACATGCATGCGATCACCGCGTCGCTGCTCAATGCCGACGAGCTGCGCAACAGCACGCGCGAACTGGCCGCCGCCATGATCGCCTCGGGGATCGACCCGAAGAAGAATATCCTGTTCAACCAGTCGCAGAATCCCGATCACGCCACGCTGGCCTGGATCTTCAACTGCGTCGCCCGGCTCGGCTGGATGAACCGCATGACGCAGTTCAAGGAAAAGGCCGGCAAGGATCGCGAGAATGCCTCGCTCGGCCTCTATGCCTATCCCGCCCTGATGGCGGCCGACATCCTGGTCTACAAGGCGACGCATGTGCCGGTCGGCGAGGATCAGAAACAGCATATCGAACTGACCCGCGACATCGCGCAGAAGTTCAACCACGATTATGCGACGGAGCTCTTCCCGCTCACGGAACCGCTGATCTTCGGCACGGCGACGCGCGTGATGAGTCTGCGCGACGGTGCCAAGAAGATGTCGAAGTCGGATGCCTCCGACCAGTCGCGCATCAACCTGACCGATACGGCTGACATGATCGCCGACAAGATCAAGCGCGCCAAGACCGATCCCGAACTGCTGCCCGATACGGCGGCAGGCCTGGAAGGCCGGCCGGAAGCGCAGAATCTGATGGGGATTTACGCGGCGCTGTCGGGCCAGACGCTCGATCAGGCCGTCGCCGCCACCGCCGGCAAGGGCTGGGGCGACTTCAAGAAGCAGCTCACCGAAACGGCCGTGTCGGTGCTGGGCCCGATCACGTCGGAGATGCGCCGCCTGATGGCCGATCCGGGCTACGTGGATGGGATCCTGCGCGAAGGCGGCGAAAAGGCGCGCGCGCTATCGGCACCGATTGTGCGCGAGGTCTACGACACCGTCGGTTTCTTGCGCCCATAAGGGCGCCGGCGGCGGGTTGCGGCCGTGGTCACAGCCCCAACCTTGAATGAGGCCGGTGCCGGGCCCACATTAGCGTCTCCCTCCCTTTTCCCGGCCGATGACAATGGACTCAGCAGTTTCCCGCTCCGCTTTCACCGCCTGGCTGCGCAGCCGCTGGCTGCCGGTGGCGGTTATTGCCGTCGTTCTGGTCTTCGGCCTGTATTACCCGGTCGGCATGCTGATCGCGCATAAGGTGGACGACCGGCTGGAGTATGAAATCCCCGCCGCCGAACTGTCGGCTGGCGGCAGCCGCACGGTGGCGATGGCGGCGGCGCTGATCGACCGCGAGGTCAACCGCAACGGCTGGGTCGCCAACGATCCCTTCTTCATGCCCGGCTCGATGCTCGACAACATGCCGAACTACCAGCTCGGCATGATTCATGCGCTCGGACGTTTTGCCTTCCAGATGGTCGACCAGATCGGCCGCACGCGCGGGTCCAGCCAGACCGACCGCGACCTGCAGGAGGCCGCCGGCCTGCTGCAGTATTCCGGCACCAAGTGGATTTTCGATTTCTCCACCTCATTGCTGCCGACAGCGAAATCGGAGGAGCAGTATCGCAAGGCGCGCGTGTCGCTGCTCAGCTACAATACCCGCCTCGGCACCGGCCAGGCGGTGTTCGAACGCCGCGCCGACAACCTGCAGGCCACACTGGAGCGGATCGCGCTGGATATCGGCTCGGCCTCGGCTGCCATCGACCGCCGCATCCGCGAAGGCGAGACCACCCTGATCGACTGGGAAGCCGATGACGTCTTCTACAGCGTCAAGGGTCAGCTCTATGCGTATTACCTGATCCTGCGCGAACTGAAGCAGGATTATCCCAATCTGGTGCGCGACCGCGAACTGGGCGGCACCTGGGACCAGATGCTGGAGTCGTTTGCTGCCGGCGCCGGGCTGAAGCCGCTGGTGGTGTTCAACGCCAAACCCGATGCGGTGATCCTGCCCAACCATCTCGGCTCGATGGGCTTCTACGTGGAACGCGCGCGCACCCAGATCTACGAAATCGTGAATATCCTGCAGAAGTAAACTATTGAGGCGACAGGATCGCGGCGGCCTGCCGCGTCAAGTCCCGCGCGGCATTTACCCCCAGCTTTATGTCGTTGCGTTCCCGGGTCTGGCGAGGCAACCTTGCCGTCATGAGCGAAGCCAAAGCGGAAACCGAAGCCAAGCGGCGCAGCAAGTTCCTCGTCGTTGTCGACGATACGGCGGAGGTGCGTGTTGCGGTACGCTATGCCACGCGGCGCGCGCGTAACGTGCGCAGCGGCGTGGTGATGCTGCGCGTGATCGAGCCGGTCGATTTTCAGCAATGGGCCGGCGTGGCCGAGATCATGCGTTCCGAAGCGCATGAGGCGGCCGAGGATCTGCTGCAGAAACTGGCCGAGCAGGTGAACCAGGAATCCGGGCTGCTGCCCGAGCTGGTGATCCGCGAAGGCGTCGCCAAGACGGAAATCCTCAAGCTGGTCGACGAGGATCCCAATATCCGCATGCTGGTGCTGGCGGCGGCGCCGAATGCCGAGGGTCCGGGCCCGCTCGTCACCGCGCTCGCGGGCCAGATGGCCGGCGAACTGAAATTCCCGATCACGGTGATCCCCGGCGGCCTCAGCGACGAACAGATCGACCGTCTCACCTGACTCCTCGCCCGGGATCGTCCGCCACAAGGTCGATCATCTTTTCCTCGATCGCCGTCACCGATACAGGATCGCGCAAGTGGTCGATCGGTTGGCCATCATGGTCTTCCAGCGGATCGTAGAGCGCGAAACCCAGCACCAGGTCGACGTGGCGGCGGTCGGTCGCCACCGGCAGCAGCAGGCGGCGGAACTGCATGACCGGATGGCCGCGCTGGCTCCAGTGCTGCAGGGCATAGTGGCCGTGGCCTGAGATCACGGTGCGGTAGTTGGCGGTGGCATATTCAAGCTGTGCGCCGGTGAAGGTATCGTCGAGATACCGGCCGCTCAGTTCGAAGCCGAGCTGCTGCCGTACCGTTGCACCGGACAGGATGTAGCGGAAGCGCGCGCCGCCATCGACGGCTTCGACCAGGAAGAGATTGGGCAGGATCTGTCGCAGGTCGATGGGGTCGATATCGTCGCGCGCCGGCCAGAGGTTCGCTCCTCGCCAGCGCTGCCAGCAGGACAGCACATGCGCGAGCCGGGCGTCGTCAACACCCTGTGGCGCGTTCTCCATGCGCCAAGTCTGGACCGCGTGCCGGCCGGCGGCAACCGCAATTACTCGTAGCCGGCCAGCCGATCCTTGGGCATGGCGAACAGTTCCTGCGGTTCGCGCACGCCGCGCAGCGCATGGAAGCCGATCGAATCGAGATGATAGGGGGCCGCCGCGTCGCCGTTGATCGCCTCGGCAAACGCCGCCGAGGCCAGCAGCGGCCTGTCGACCGCCTTGGTCTGCGCCTCCAGACGCGCCACCTCGTTCACCGCGCGGCCGATCACGGTGAAGTCGAGCCGGTCGCGTGCGCCGATATTGCCGTAAACCACCTTGCCGACATGCAGTCCCAGGCCGACTTTCAGCGGCGCCACGCCGGCGATGGCGCGGCCCTGGTTCAGTTCATGCAGGCCGGCGAAGGCATTCTCGGCCGCGGTCAGCGCCCGGCGGCAGGCGGCTTCGAGCGTGTTGCCCTCCTCCACACGAAAGATCGCCAGCACGCCGTCGCCGATGAATTTCAGCACCTCGCCGCCATGCGCCTGGATCGGCCCGGCCATGGCGTCGAAATAGCGGTCCAGCGTCGCCACCACCTCGACGGTTTCGTTACGGTCGGAAAACTGCGTGAAGCCGCGCAGGTCCGACAGCCAGATCGCCGCCTCCACCTCGTAGCCGCGGCCGCGCCGCAGATCGCCGCTCAGCACCCGTTCGGCGGCGCTCTGGCCCAGATAGGTGGTCAGCAGGTCGCGGGTCATGCGGCGGGAGGCTTCCAGTTCCATGCGCAGCGCGATCAGCGGCATCAGTTCGATCAGGTAGCTCAGCTCCTCCGGCCGGAAGCCGCCCTTGCGGTCGGTGGCGAAACTCATGAAGGAGACATTCTGCCCGTCGACCCGGCCCATGCCCGGCCCCTGGGTGAACCGCATCGGCAGAACCAGATAATCGGTCACCCCGGCCGCTTTCAGTTCAGGCAGGATGCCGAAATCCATCGGGGTTTCGGGCAACTCGATGCGCCGGCGGATGGCGGCGGCGCCTTCATGAATCACCGCGATCGGACTTTTCAGATATTCGTCGGTCTGGACCACGTCATGGCCGCGTTCGGCCATGGTCACGCCCTGGCCGCGCTGCCAGGCGAAGGCCCGGGTGAGTGTCAGGGGGTGCATGGACGGCAGTCCGGTGGTGACCCGGAACAGCGGCAAGCCTTCGTCCAGCAGGTGGCGGCAGAATCCCTCCAGCAGCTCGCTCACCGGCGTCACTTTGCCCTCGTGATCGATCAGCCACTGGGCGGCGGGGGACAGAACAAGCCGCGAATCGGGCCAGGTCGGCAGCCGGGTCACTGCGTCCGCCGGGTCGCTCATCGCTCCACAGCCCTGGGGACAACCTGCAATTTTATCCACATCGGTTTAAAAACTTCCAAAACTTGCATTGTCTACGCAATTTCATGTCCTGGCCATGGTTATGCCACTGCCTTTAGCCTTGATATTTGCGGACCCGCCAACCAATTTCCAGTCCACCTTTTGGGACCGAGATGTTTATCCAGACCGAAACCACGCCGAACCCGGCGACCCTGAAATTCCTCCCCGGCCG
>JAEYSS010000254.1 GCA_023434425.1 Pseudomonadota bacterium
TCGGCTGCCAGCTGACCTATCATGTCAGGGACAACCGGATTCAGTATGTCACCGGCAAGGACGGCCCGGCCAATCGCGGCCGTCTCTGCGTGAAGGGCCGTTTCGGCTTCGACTATGTCAGTCATCCACATCGCCTGACCAGGCCGCTGATCCGCAAGGATGGCGTGCCCAAACACGGCGAGGACATGGTCGATCCGGCCAACCCCTTCACGCATTTCCGTGAAGCCAGCTGGGAAGAGGCATTGACCCGCGCCGCTGCCGGGCTGGTGAAACTGCGCGATGAGGTGGGGCCGCAGGCGCTGGCCGGATTCGGTTCGGCCAAGGGTTCGAACGAGGAAGCCTATCTGTTCCAGAAGCTGGTGCGCATGGGCTTCGGCACCAACAATGTCGATCACTGCACGCGGCTGTGCCATGCCTCGTCGGTGGCTGCGCTGATGGAAGGTCTGGGCTCGGCCGCAGTGACCGCGCCCTTCGCTGCCGCCATGGATGCCGAGGTGATCGTCGTGATCGGCGCCAATCCGACGATCAATCATCCGGTCGCCGCCACCTTCATCAAGAACGCGGTGCGACAGAAGGGTGCGAAGCTGATCGTGATGGATCCGCGCGGTCAGGCGCTGACGAAGTTTGCCACGCATCACCTGCGCTTCAAGCCGGGCTCCGATGTGGCGATGCTGAATGCCCTGTTACATGTGATTATCGCGGAAGGTCTGACCAACCCGGCCTATATCCAGCGCTTCGTCGACGGTTTCCCCGATCTGGAACAGGCGGTGAAAGACGCGACGCCGGAGGCGATGTCGCCACTCTGCGGCATTGCGCCAGACGTGCTGCGCGAGGTGGCGCGTCTGTATGCCGCCTCGAAAGCGTCGCTGATCTTCTGGGGCATGGGGGTGTCGCAGCATGTGCATGGTACCGACAATGCACGCTGCCTGCTGGCGCTGGGGCTGATCACCGGCCAGATCGGCCGTCCCGGCACCGGTCTGCATCCACTGCGCGGTCAGAATAACGTGCAGGGCGCGTCCGATGCCGGCCTCATCCCCATGGTGCTGCCCGACTACCAGTCGGTGGAGGATGCCGCGCGGCGTCAGGCCTTTGAAGCTGTCTGGGGTCCGGGTGTGGCGAACGAGCATATCGCGCCACAGCGCGGGCTGACCGTGGTCGAGATCATGCAGGCGATTCTGCGGGACGAGATCCGCGCCATGTATATCATGGGCGAGAATCCGGCCATGTCGGACCCGGATGCGGCGCATGCGCGCGACGCGCTGGCGAAACTGGATCATCTGGTGGTGCAGGATATCTTCCTCACCGAGACCGCCTTCCATGCCGATGTGATCCTGCCGGCCACCGCCTTTGCCGAGAAGGACGGCAGCTTCACCAATACCGACCGTCGCGTGCAGATCGGCCGCAAGGCCCTGGATGCGCCCGGAGAGGCACGGCAGGACTGGGAACTGATCCAGGGGATCGCACAGCGCGTCGGGCTGCCGTGGTCATACGCGCATCCGAGCGAGGTCTATGCCGAAATGGCCGGTCTGATGCCGTCGCTCGCCGGCATCACCTGGCCGCGGCTGGAAGCGGAAGAGGCCGTCACCTATCCGGGCGGGCACGAAATCATCTTTGCCGACGGTTTCCCGACCGCGACCGGCCGCGCGAAAATCGTGCCCACGAAAGTGACTCCGCCGGCGGAACTGCCGGATGCGGACTTCCCCATGGTGCTGAGTACCGGCCGCCTGCTGGAACACTGGCATACCGGCGCGATGACACGCCGCGCCAGCCAGCTCGATGCGCTGGAGCCCGAAGCCACCGCACAGCTGCATCCGCGCGATGCAGCAAGGCTGGGTGTCGCGGCCGGCCAGCAGATCCGCGTCTCGACCCGGCGCGGGTCGATCCAGCTGAAGGCCCGCCTCGACCGCGACGTGGCCGAGAATATGGTCTTCATCCCGTTTGCCTTCGCTGAGGCGGCGGCCAACCTGCTGACCAATCCGCAACTCGATCCCTTCGGCAAGATTCCGGAGTTCAAATTCTGCGCCGCGAAAGTGGAAGCGGTCGAGGCCGCGGTCGCCGCCGAATAGCTCAGCCCGCCGTGCTGATTAAGAACGGGCCGGCTTCAGGATCATGCCCAGCGCAGCTGCCACCAGCAGCAGGGCGGCGAATTCCGGCCAGCGCGGCTGCTCACCCAGCATCAGCATGCTGGAGAACACGCCGACCACCGGGATCATCAATGTGGACAGCCCGCTGATGCCGGCCGGCAGCACGCGCACCAGTACGTTCCAGGCCCAGTAGCAGAAGACGAAGCAGACCGTCGCGTTGTAGAAGGCAGCCATCCAGGGCCAGAACGAGTAGACATACCAGCGGTCCAGTTCGAGCAGCGGCGCCATCGCGAAGATCGGGATGCCGCCCAGCACCATCTGCCAGCCGACAAACGGCACGGGCGTCATCGGCACCTGCCACAGTTTGATCAGCACCGTGCCGATCGCCCAGCAGATCGCCGCCGTCAGCACCAGCAGCACACCCAGCGGCGCGCCGGCCATCGCTTCCCATTCGCCGCCGATCAGCACGGCAAGGCCGGCCATACCGATACCGAGGCCGGCGAGCTTCCAGCCGGTCAGGCGCTCATGCAGCAGCAGCGCGCTCATCGGCACCAGCCACAGCGGCATGGTGAAGGCGAGGATGGTGGTGCGCCCGGCCGGCAGCATCGACAGGCCGTACAGCACGAAGACATTCCAGCCGGTGATGTTGAACAGGCTGATCCAGACCATGTGCAGCAGATGGCCGCGCGGAATGCGCAGCGGCATGCGCTTGAGGAGCGCGATGGCGAAGAGGCCGATGGCGCCGCCGCCGAGGCAGAGCGCGCGGAAGGTGAAGACCGGCATCTCGTTCAGCGCGATCTTCATGATCGGCCAGTTGATGCCCCAGAAGAAGGTGAGCAGGGCGAGCAGGCCGAGCGAATAGGCGGAAATGCCCTGCGGCGGCGCGGCTGTCGGCGGCGCGACCGGGGCAGTCGCTTCAGGAGTCTGGCTGGTCATGTCTGGCGGGCGGCTTCCGTTTGTATGCTGACAAACTATCGCCCTCATGCCCCGAAAACTAGGCGCGCTACAGAATCTCCAGCACTCTCTCCGGCGGACGGCCGACCACCGCCTTGCCCTTATGCATGAAGATCGGACGTTCCAGCGCGATCGGATGCTCGCTCATTGCCGCAATCAGTGTGGCCTCGCTGGCATTCAGGTCGATGCCGGCCTCGGCCGCTTCCTTCCGGCGCAGCACGTCTTTTGCGCGCAGGCCCAGCTGGCCGAGCAGGCGTTTCAGCGCAGCGGCATCGGGCGGTGTCTTCAGATAGTCCACCACCTGCGGCGACAGTCCCCGGGACTGCAGAAGCTCCAGGGCCTGGCGCGATTTCGAGCAGCGCGGGTTGTGGTAGAGGATGCCGTCGGCCATCTGCGTCTGTCCTGTCGCCGTAATATCGCCAAGAATGATGTATTAACCGGTACTTAGTGCATCGCCGCAAGAGTTGCAATTTGGTGACTGTTGGCTAAATAGAAGGTCATGGCCGGTCACTGGACACTGGACGATATTCCCTGGGATGCCTTCGATCCTGCCCGGGTCGATCCCGAACTGCTGCGCGCCGTGAAGGCGGCTGCGCTGGTCGAGCATAATGCCGACGACTACGTCACGTATCTTTGCAATGTCTTTGCCGACGATCCGCTGTTCTGCGATGCCGCACGGCAATGGGGTATCGAAGAGCGCCAGCATGGCGCGGCACTGGCGCGCTGGGCTCAGCTCGCCGACCCGGCTTTCGATCCCGATCTGGCAATGCAACGCTTCACCGACGGCTATCGCCTGCCGCTCGACGCCACGGCGTCCGTGCGCGGCAGCCGCAACGGCGAACTGGTGGCGCGCTGCGTGGTGGAATGTGGCACCTCCAGTTTTTACAGCGCGATCCGCGATGCCACCGACGAGCCGGTGCTGAAAACGGTGGCCGGCAAAATCGCCGCCGACGAGTTCCGCCATTTCAAGCTGTTCTACGATCATCTGCAGCGCTATCAGCAGACCCGGCCGATGAGCCGCCTGAGCCGCCTGCGCATCGCGCTGGGCCGCATGCAGGAAGCGAGCGACGATGAACTCGCGATGGCCTACTGGTGCGGCAACGGCTGCGAGGGCAGCTACGACCGCGAGCGTCAGAGCGCGGCCTACGAACTCCGCGCCAGCAAGGTCTATCGCTTCGGCCATATCCAGCGCGGCCTCAGCATGGCGCTCAAAGCCTGTGGTCTCGCGCCGCAGGGCGCCTTCAGCCGCGGTTTCGCTGCGCTGGTCTGGCGCGTGATGCAATGGCGCCGCCGCCGCCTGGCTGCGGTGGCCGTCTAGGCATTACGCTTCACCTGCAACTACAACTTTGCCTGACCCCGCCTGCCGGCCTAGACTAAGCCGGCATGATTGAAACGGCTGCTCCGTCCCCGCCGCCACCGCAGGGCCCGATCCCGGAAGCGGAGCTCGATCCCCGCCTGAAAGGCCTGCTGGATTACTGGCGCGACAAACGCAGTCCGGGGCGTTTGCCGGCACGCGCCGATATCGACCCGCTGGAACTCAGGTCGCTGCTGGGCAATATCAACCTGATCGAGGTGGTGCCGCAGCCCCCTGACTCAAAAGGAGGGCCGGTCACGCGACGTTTCAGATATCGCCTGTTCGGCACCGAATTCGTGTTCTATCACGGCGGCGATCTGACCGGGCAATGGATCGACCAGATCGGCAATACGGTCTATCGCCAGGAGCTGGCGGCTCTTTACGAGCATGTGGTCGCCACCGGGGCCACACCTATGCTGTCATACGACTATATTCTGGATAGCCGGCGGCACCGCTTTCAGGCCGTGATCCTGCCACTCGCCAGTAACGGGCAGGATATCGACATGATCCTGAGCAGTGGCCTGCCGGTGGGGATCTATTAGGCAGGGTTGCCACCGACGCCGCGCCGCGCCGCAGCAAAAAAAGGCCGGAGGTTACCAAATGCTTCGTTTGTCGGGCCCGGTCAGCCGGCTAGGCTGGCCGGCATGGTGCCACATATCACATCCGTCGCTGAATCCGATTTGGATGACAGGCTGAGCGGTCTGATCGGCCACTGGGCGGAAAAACGCCAGGGCCGCCGCTTTCCTGCGCGCGCAGATTTCGATCCGCTGGAACTCAAGCCGCTGCTCGGGCACCTGCTGATGGTGGACGTGGTGCGCGGCCCGGAAGACGGGTTGCGTTTCCGCTACCGCCTGTTTGGCAGCGAATTCGTGTTTTACCACGGCGCCGACATGACCGGCCGCTGGCTCGAAGATATCGGCAATCCCGGCTTCCGCGACGAACTGCTGGATTACTATCGCAGCGTGGTCAATCAGGGCGACGTGCGTACGCTGTCCTACGACTATCTGGTCGGCGACAGGCGGCACCGGTTTCAGGCCGTGCTGCTGCCGCTTGCGGCCGACGGCAAGACGGTGAATATCGTGCTGGGTTGCGGTGTGCCGGTGGAAACGTCGCCGGCCTGACGGATCACAGGGCGTGTTCGCCGTGCCCTTCGTCATGCCCGGCCGTCTTTCAGCAGTCAGGTACGGACCTTGTCGGCGAATTCGGCGACGATCATTTCATAGATCGGCCGTTTGAACGGCACGATCAGATCGGGCAGCTGGCGGAAGGGCAGCCAGCGCCACAGGTTGAATTCGGGATGCGCCGTTTCCAGCTTGATATCGGTATCCTGCCCCTTGAAGCGCGCCAGATACCATTTCTGCCGCTGCCCGCGATACCTGCCTTTCCACACCTTGTCGGCAAGGTCGGGCGGCAGGTCATAGGTCAGCCAGTCGCGGCTTTCGGCGATGATCTCGGCCAGCTTTGCCGGCACGCCGATCTCTTCTTCCATCTCGCGCAGGGCCGCCGTCAGCGGATCCTCGCCTGGATCGATGCCGCCCTGCGGCATCTGCCAAGCTTCGGCGGTCTGATCAATGCGCTGTCCGACAAAGACCAGGTCATCGGCATTCAGAAGCGCGATGCCCACGCCGTCGCGATAGGGCCGCGCATCGCGCTCGGCTGCAGTGGTCATGCTTGCTCCCGGCAGTAGGGTTATTCTGGGGTCTGACGATTGGCGATGGCGGAAACCGGCGCCAGCGCGATGCCCTTCGCGTCCAGCCCGCGCGTCCAGGCGAGCAGGCGGTCGAGCGTGACGGGGTAGGGCAGGGCGCTGCCGATGGCGACGCCGCTGGTCCGCGCGGTGCGTTCCAACTCTTCCAGCCGCGCGTCGATGGTCTGGGCGGTCGGCTGCTGATCGATCTGGCGGTTGACGAAGGCATAGACGCCGCCGCCCTCGCGCACCACGCGGGCAGCCACGCTGCGCGGTGCAGTGCGCGCATCGACGAACATCAGGCCGCGCTCCTTCAGCTTGCCGGCGATGACGCGCATGTGTTCAGGCGAGGAGGTGTATTTGCCGCCCATCAGGTTGCTGAAGCCGATATAGCCCGGCACGCGCGCCAAGACCCAGTCAAAGCGCCGTGCATTCTCCTGCTCGCTTAAAGATGTCAGCAGCGTATAGGGACCGGGATCGCTGGCCGGATAGTCGAAGGGCTCCATCGGCAGGCCGAGCAGGACTTCATGGCCCAGCGTGCGCGCCATCTCCACCTGCTTGGCGAGATCGGGCGCATAAGGATTGAAGGCGAAAGTGATCGCCGGCGGCAGGCGTTCGGCGGCCAGCTGGGTCAGTTGCGTATTCAGGCCCATGTCATGCAGCACAATGGCCAGCCGCGGTCGCGTCGCCGGCTCGTCGAAGGGGCGCGCATAGGCGCTCCAGGGCTGCCGGCCATCGCTGCCGATTTTCGGAATCAGGCCGCGCGGCGCCGCTTCGGCCAGGGCCGGATCCGGCGCAACCAGCAGGCCGCTGGGCAGCCGGCCGACAACGGGCGGCGGCGCGGCGGCGCCCGTCTTCTGGTCCGGCGCCAGGCGCGCTTCCGGCGGCAGCGCCAGACGCCCGACACCGATCACCACTTCCGATCCCGGCAGGAAAGCCAGCTTCTCGCCGGTGGTGACCAGCCAGCCGCCAGCCCCGGCCAGCACCAGCAGGACGATGGTCCAGGCCGCCATCAGCAGGCGGCGATTGACGGTCCGCAGGTCGCCGCGCAGGAAGGGCGGCCACAGGATCAGGCCGATGATGCGGAAGACGGTGGCGATCTTGTGCTTGAAGCCGCGACGGCGCGGCGGCTCGACGGGCGGCAGTGCCTCGTCGCCGTTGATGGTCTGAAGCAGATCGGCATCGGCATGCGGCTCGTCCAGGATATGGTCGGCGCCGCTATCGACGTGAACCGCAACTGGCGTCCTGCGTCTGCCGCCGAACAGGCGCTTCAGCAGGCCGGGTTTCGGTTCTGCCGCCATCGCCCGGTCGTCGGGATCGACGTGAATCTGTGCCATCGCGGTGGGTCAGCCTTCTGCTGAGCCGTCGCCGAACTGGATCATTTCCGGGCGGTCGGCTTGGGCGGTGCGCGCAGCACCTCGATGGCGGCCTGCAGCACCAGGTCAGGGCCGTCCTGGCCCGGCGTCGGCACCTGGCTTGGCGGCGTCACCTGGGTGGGCTCTTCCTTGTCCTTCTCGGACTTGTTCTCTTCGGTCTGGCGCTGGTCGGTCATCTGGCGGCGCTCCTTCAGCGCCGCGGCGATCTGGCGATCACGCTCGTTCCAGGCCTCGACATCGGCCGAGATGCCGACCTTGTCGATCGAACGGCCCGACGGCGTGAAGTAGCCTGCCGTGGTCAGTTTCATGCCGCCGAACTCGCCGAGCGGAATCATGGTCTGCACCAGGCCCTTGCCGAAGGTGGTGTTGCCCACCAGCACGGCGCGGTGATGGTCCTGCAGCGCACCGGCCACGATCTCGGAGGCCGAGGCCGAACCGCCGTTGATCAGCACCGCGATCGGCTTGCCGTCGGCGACGTCGCCACGCTTGGCGTTATAGCGCTGGCCGTCATCGGTGGTGCCGCGCAGCGCACGGGTCGACACGATCTCGCCCTGGTTCAGGAAGCTGTCGGACACCGAGATGGCCTGATCGAGCAGGCCGCCCGGATTGTCGCGCAGGTCGATGATATAGCCCTTCAGGTTCGGGCCCATCTCGCCCTTCAGCTTGTCCATCGCAGCCACCATGTCCTGCGTGGTGTGCTCGTTGAACGAGGAAATCCGCAGATAGGCGAACTCGCCTTCGCGGCGGGCGCGCACCACGCGGGTCTTGATCACCGCGCGGGTGATCTTGACGTCGAAGGTCTTGGCGGCATCGGCCGCGCCGCGCCGCACGGTCAGCACGATGTTGGTATTGGGCGCGCCGCGCATTTTCTCGATGGACTCGTTCAGCGACTTGCCCATCACCGGATCGCCATCCAGATGCGTGACCAGATCGCCCGGCAGGATGCCGGCCTTCTGCGCCGGCGTGTCGTCGATCGGCGAGACCACCTTGATCAGGCCGTTCTCCTGCGTCACCTCGATGCCGAGGCCGCCGAATTCACCGCGCGTCTGCACGCGCGCTTCCTGGAAGCTGCGCGGCGGCATGTAGATCGAGTAAGGGTCGAGCGAGGACAGCATGCCGTTGATGGCAGCTTCCATCAGTTCGTCGTCCTTGGTTTCCTTGTAGTAGTCGTTGCGGACGCGCTCGAAGATTTCGCCGAACAGGTTGAGCTGCCGGTAGGTTTCGTTGGCCTGCAGGCCGCCGACCTTGCTGGGCGCGGCGAACAGGGCGACCGAGCCCATCAATGCGAAGGCACAAACACCGCCGAGAAGGAAATTGCGCATCAGCCGCTCACCTTTCTGTCGCCCGAGGCCAGCCATGGCAACGGATTCACCGTTTCGCCTTTGCGCCTCAGTTCGAGATATAGGACGGGTTTTTCGCCTGGGGAGTTGGTCAACAGACCGACCGGTTCGCCGGCCAGCACCCATTGACCGACAGAGCGGTCGATCCGTCCAAATCCCGCCAATAAACTATGGTATCCGCCGCCATGGGCTATAATCAAGAGTTGCCCGTAACCGCGGAAGGGCCCGGCGAACATCACTTTGCCGTCAGCGGGCGCGATCACCTGGGCGCCGGCCCGGGCCTCGATGCGGATTCCGCGCAACGGAACCCCGTTTTCGTCCGACTGACCGAACCGTCCGGTGATGCGCCCGCGCGCCGGCAGGGCGGCCGAGCCTTCTAGGGCGGCATAGGCCTCGGGCGGATCGGGGGCGGTGGAACCCTTGGGAGGCGGAATTTTGGCCCGCCGCTCGGCTTCGCGCCGCTCGGTCTCGCGGCGCTCCTGCTCCAGCAGGCGGTCGACCAGGGCGCGCAGATCCTTGGCCTGGGCGGCCAGCTGGCTGCTGGTTTCCCGCGCAGAACCGCGCTCTTCCGCGGTTTGTGCCGCCGCGGCCGCGGTCTCGGCCTGCAGGTATTCAAGGCCGCGCCGCTCATGGTCAAGCTGGGCGATCGCCTTGCCCAGCCGCTCCTGTTCGGTGGCCACGCCTTGCCGCAGCCTGGCCAGGCGGTTCAGTTCATCGCGCAGTGAAGCTGCGCGGCTTTCGATTTCCGGGACCAGCGCTGCCATCAGCTGGCTGGCCCGCACCATGTCGAGCGCCGAACCCGGCGCCAGCACCATGGCTTCCGGCGGCTGGCGGCTCAGATGTGCCAGGCTCGCCAGCGTCTGCGCCAGTTCGGCGCGGCGGGCGTCCAGCGCGTCGCGTGCGGTGGCTTCCTCGGCCAGCAGGCCGGCCAGCTTTTCCTCGCTCTGCGAGACCAGATCTTCCTGGATCTGCAGCTTCCGGGCTGCGGCGACGAGTTTGCGCTGCAACTCGCGCTGCTTCTGCGCCAGCTTGGCGGCTTCCTGGCCCAGTTCGCGTTCGCGTTCGCGACTTTCCTGCAGGCGCTTCTGTATGTCCTGCAGTTGCTGCTGCGGGACATTGGACTGCGCAAGGCTCTCCACCGATCCGATCAGGACCAGAGTGGCGAGCGGCAGGACCAGCTTACGCAAGGCGGCGGGCAGTCGTCTGGTTACTGGAAGCGCCGGCCAAAGAAGCATTTGGTGTGGCAAGGATATGGCCGGTCATCTCGGCGGGCTGATTGAGTCCGAGGAAATGCAGCAGCGTCGGCGCGATGTCGCACAGTCTGCCGTCTTTCAGACCGTAAGAGTCCGTGCGCGGGCCGATCAGCAGCAGCGGCACCGGATTGGTGGTGTGCTGCGTATGTGCCTGGCCGCTGGAGCGATCCAGCATCTCTTCCAGATTGCCGTGGTCGGCGGTGATCAGCATCACGCCGTCCATTTCAGTCACGGCCTTTTCAAGCTTGCCGATGCAGGCGTCGATGGTTTCGGCTGCCTTGATCGCCGCCGGCATCGAGCCGGTATGGCCCACCATGTCAGGGTTGGCGTAGTTGACGATGATCAGATCGTATTTGCCCGAGGTGATTGCTGCCGTCAGCTTGTCGGTCAGTTCCGGCGCCGACATTTCCGGCTGCAAATCATAGGTCTTCACCTTGGGCGAAGGCACCAGGATGCGGTCCTCGTCCCTGAACGGCTGCTCCTCGCCGCCATTCATGAAGAAGGTGACATGGGCATATTTCTCGGTCTCGGCAATGCGCAGTTGCGTTTTGCCGGCATTGGCCAGCACCTCGCCCAGCACATTCGGATAACGTACCGGTGCATAAGCAGTATCGAGGAAGGCATTCAGCGCGGTGGAATATTCGGTCAGGCCGACAGCGCCGGCGAACGTCACGACACGCGCGCGATTGAAACCGTCGAAATGCGGATCGAGCAGGGCTGTAAGGATTTCGCGCGCGCGGTCGGCGCGGAAATTCGCCATCAGCACGGCGTCGTTGTCCTGCATGCCCTTGAAGCCATCCAGCGCAGTCGGTGAGATGAACTCGTCGTTTTCCTCGGCGGCATAGCCCTGTTCGACGGCAGCTTCCGCCGTCGCGGCAGTCTTGCCCCGGGCATCGACCAGAGCATCGTAAGCCTGGCTCACGCGGTCCCAGCGCTTGTCGCGATCCATTGCGAAGAAGCGGCCGGACACGGTGGCGAAGGAAATATTCTTCGCGTCACCCAGTTGCTGGCGGAAAGTCTTCAGGAAACCCAGCGCGCTTTTCGGCGGCGTGTCGCGGCCATCGGCGAACATATGGATATTCACCGTGATACCGGCAGCGGAAAAGATCTTCGCCACCGCTGCCATGTGATCCTGATGCGAATGCACGCCGCCATCCGACAGCAGGCCGAGCAGATGCAGCTTGCCGCCGCTCGCCGTCAGCTTCTTGATCAACCCGGTGATGGCGGGATTATTTTTCAGCGTGCCATCGGCCACCGCATTGTCGATGCGGCCGAGATCGGGCACGGCGATACGCCCCGCGCCGATATTCATATGACCGACTTCCGAATTGCCCATCTGGCCATCCGGCAGACCGACATCGCGGCCGGAGGTGCCGACCCTGGCGAAGGGGCGGGTTTCCAGCAGGCGGCGATAGTTCGGCAGCCGGGCCTGGGCCAGCGCATTGTCGGTCGGGTCGTCGCGCAGGCCCCAGCCGTCCAGGATGCAGAGGACGACAGGTTTGCGGGCGGTCTCGGGCTTGGTCATGGCGATTACTGAAAAGGCTGAGGTTTCTGGGGTTTCTACATAGCGCAGACAGGCCGTTTCGTCACGCCGGGCTTTCCTCTCACAGTGATCGAAATCAACGATCAATCCCGATGATAGGGATGCCCGGTCTGCAGGCTCCAGGCCCGGTACAGCTGCTCCAGCAGCATCACCCTGGCCAGCAAATGCGGCCAAGTCATGGCCGACAGCGACAGCGTCAGCCGGGCTTTGGCCAGCAGCGCCGGATCCAGCCCGTCGGCGCCGCCGATCAGGAAGACCACCTCCTGCTCGCCATGATCGCGCCACTGGGCCAGCTGGTCGGCGAACTGGCGGCTCGACAGGCTCTTGCCGCGTTCGTCCATGGCCACGATCACGGCGCCTTTGGGAATGGCGGCCAGCAGCAGGGCGGCTTCGCGCACCTTGCGTTCGGCCACGGTGCCGCCCTGTTTTTTGTCTTCCACCTCGCGGATGGCGACGGGCCAGGGCAGGCGGCTGCTGTAGCCCTCGATCAGGCTCTGGGCCGCGTCATGCTTGGCGCGGCCGGCCCGGCCGACACAGGCAATCGTGATTTTCATCCTGCCAGCCTAGCAGCCGGCCGGGGTGTCGTCAGGCTGCAGCCGGTTCCGGAATGGCGGCGCCACCCCACATCTTTTCCAGATTGTAGAAGTTGCGCACGTCCGGCCGGAAAATATGCACCACGATGTCGCCGGTATCGATCAGCACCCAGTCGCCGACCGCCTTGCCCTCGGCGCGCACCTTCTTGCCGGTTTCCTTGGCAATCCGGTCGACCAGATGCTCGGCAATGGCAGCGACCTGGCGCGAGGAGCGGCCCGACGCGATCACCAGGAAATCGGCAATCGAGGATTTGCCGGCCAGGTCGATCGACACGATCTCCTCGGCCTTGTCGTCATCAAGCGATTTCAGGATCAGCTGATGCAGCTTGAGGACCGCGGCAGGGATGCTGGGTTTCGATTTTTCCGGGGCCTTTTTTGCCGTTTTCGGCTTGGCGGCCATCTTTGGCTTTGCTGCCGTCCTGGCCGTCTGGGCGGCCGCCTTGGTCACCTTGGTGGTGACTGTCTTTGCTTTAGCCGCGGCAGCCGGTTTCTTGGCAGCAGCGGCGGTCCTGGACTTCGTGGCGGCCTTGGGCTTGCTGCCGGCGGCTGCCGATGCGCGTTTGCGCGGGGTGGTGTTTGCGATGGCCGATCCTCCTCTGCAAACTCCGGATTTCGCATGACCCGGCAGGCACCGCAATGGCCGGCCGAATCGGGGCCAGTCTACCGCGACTCGGGTTTAGCGACAATGAAAGTCCGGCGACGCGCCAAGGTTCCGTCCCGGAGTCCTAGAAGAACCAGAGCCAGGTGATCAGCGCGAATGGGAGCAGCAGCAGCGGGAAGGACCACAGCATGTAGCCGAAGAAACTCGGCATGCGGACGCCGCTCTGCTCGGCAATCGCCTTGACCATGAAATTCGGCGCATTTCCGATATAGGTCAGTGCGCCCATGTAAACCGCGCCCATGGAGATGGCCATCAGGGTGCTCGCCATGGCACCCATCAGGCTCTGGGCATCGCCGCCGGCCATGTGGAAAAAGACCAGATAGGTCGGCGCATTGTCGAGGAAGGCCGACAGCATGCCGGTCAGCCAGAAATACATCTCGTCGCGCGGGCCGCCATCCGGACCCGTGGCGAGCCTGATCAGATCGTGGAGCGCGCCCGCCTCGCCGGCGCGCAGGATGGCGATCACCGGCACGATGGTGAGGAAGATACCGGCGAAGAGCTTTGCCACTTCGAGGATCGGTTCCCAGCTGAAGCCGTTGCCCTGGCGCGTGCTTTTTGCCGTCAGCAGCAGGGACAGGCCGGCAAGGCCGAGCAGCAGCACGTCGCGCGCCAGATTCTGCGGCTTCAGTTCCACACCGAAGATGTCGAAGCTCCAGCCCGGGTTCCAGGTGCCCGACAGCAGGACTGCGCCGACCACGCCGGTCAGCAGCATGATGTTGATGCCGCCTTCCAGCCCGATGGTGGTATCGGGCGTGGGGTCGCGGGTCACGCCTTCCTTGATATAGAGGTAGCGGTCGACCAAGTAGAAGACGCCGAGCAGGATGGCGCTCAGCAGCAGCGTCGGCACGAACAGCGCTTCCATGGTCCAGAAAAAGCGCACGCCGTTGAGGAAGCCGAGGAAGAGCGGCGGGTCGCCCAGTGGCGTCAGCGCGCCGCCGACGTTGGCGACCAGAAAAATGAAGAACACCACCACATGCACATTGTGCCGCCGGTTGTCGTTGGCGCGGATCAGCGGCCGGATCAGCAGCATGGCCGCGCCCGTCGTACCCATCCAGCTCGCCAGCACGGTGCCGGCGGCGAGAAGCCCGGTATTCAGGCTCGGGCTGCCATGCAGGTTGCCGGTGATGCGCACGCCGCCGGCGATGACGAACAGCGACAGCAGCAGAATCGTGAAGGGCAGATATTCGTGCAGCGCCACTTCCAGCACGATATGCGCAGCGCCGCCGGCGCCGCCCTGCAGCAACGCGAAGGGAAGCAGGAAGGCGAATGCCCAGAAGGCAGCAATCTTGCCGTAGTGATGATGCCAGAAAGACGGCGCGATCAGCGGAAAGAGCGCGATCGACAACAGGATGCCGGCAAAGGGCAGCGCCCAGAACAACGTGAGCTGCGACCCGTCGATGGCGGCAGCCTGGGCCGGCGCGGCGAGGCTGCAAGCAAGTAAGGCAACCAGGCCGATGCGAAGGACGGGCGCGCGCATCGGCCACCTCATTAATGATTAAGAATGTTTATGCGAATTTTATACCGGTTAAAAGCACCCTCGACAACCCTGTTCGGACGGACCTCACCAGAGGAAGAACAGCAGGGTGACCAGAACGAAACACGGCAACAGAATGCCGCAGCTCCAGACCATGTAGCCAAAGAAGCTCGGCATCTTGACGTTCATCTCTTCGGCAATCGCCTTCACCATGAAGTTGGGCGCATTGCCGATATAGGAGTTGGCGCCCATGAACACGGCGCCGGCGGAGATCGCCAGCAGGGTCGAGCCCAGGGCACCCATCAGCACCTGCGCGTCGCCGCCCGCCATGTTGAAGAAGACGAGATAGGTCGGCGCATTGTCGAGGAAGCTCGACAGGATACCGGTGAGCCAGAAATACATCGCGTTGTTCGGCGAACCGTCGGCATTCGAGGCCAGGCTGACCAGACCGCCCAGCGCGCCATCGGTGCCGGCGCGCAGGATGGCGATGGCTGGGATAATGGTGATGAAGATGCCGGCGAAAAGCTTCGCCACTTCCACGATCGGCCCCCAGGTGAAGCCGTTATCCGCACGGGTCTGCTGCGCGGTGAGTTTCAGCGAGGCAAAGGCAATCGCCAGCAGCAGAAGGTCGCGCACCACATTCTGTAATTCGACGCTCACGCCGAACAGGTTCAGTTCGACGCCGGGCTTCCAGGTGCCGGACATCAGCACGGCCAGAATCACGCCGCCGAGCAGGATCAGGTTGACGCCGCCTTCCATGCCGATGGCGCTGTCGGGCGTCGGATCGGGCGCCACGATGCCTTCCCTTTTGTAATAGTAGCTGTCGACGGCATAGAACACGCCGAGCAGCAGCACCGTGACCAGGAAGGTCGGCATGAACAGCGCCTTGGTGGTCCAGAAGAAGTCCACGCCCTTGAGGAAGCCGAGGAACAGCGGTGGGTCCCCCAGCGGCGTCAGGGCGCCGCCGATGTTCGAGACCAGGAAGATAAAGAAGACCACGACATGCACGTTGTGCTGCCGGTTGTCGTTGGCGCGGACCAGCGGGCGGATGAGCAGCATGGAGGCGCCGGTGGTGCCCATCCAGCTCGCCAGCACGGTGCCGACCAGCAGCAGAGCGGTGTTCAGGCTCGGGCTGCCATGCAGGTTGCCGGTGATGCGCACGCCGCCGGCCACGGTGAACAGCGCGAACAGCAGGATGATAAAGGGGATGTATTCATGCAGTGCCACTTCCAGCAGCACATGCGCGGTGGGCGCGGCGCCGATCTGCAGCGCAAACGGCACCACGATGCACAGGCCCCAGAAGGCGGCGACCTTGCCGTAATGGTGATGCCAGAAGCTCGGGGTGAATAACGGCATCAGGGCGATGGAGAGCAGGATGCCGGCGAAGGGCAGCACCCAGAGAATGCTCAGCATCTTGCCGTCGATGGCGGTGGCGGCCTGCGCCGGCGCGGAAACGGTCAGGCCAGTGATCAGGCCGAGAGCAATGACAGGCGCGACGAGGCGCAGACTGCGCGAAAATGACATGATCCCCCCGAACGGCAATGCAGAACGCATAACTTAGCGGCAGCAGCAGCCGTGGATCAACCCACCGCGCCGGCACGGGAGATCCGCGCGTCGTAATCAGCGCGACAGGGGCTTGTCAGGCCCGGTGGCGTATTCCGAGACCGGATCGTCATATCCGGCAGGATCCTGGTGGATCAGCACGCCGGCGCCGGGGAACAATCGGCGCAGTTCGATCTCAATTTCGTCGGTGATGCGGTGTGCTTCGCGCAAAGAAATCTCGGGATCGAGTTCGAGATGGAACTGGATGAACACCTGCAGGCCGGACCGCCGGGTGCGCAGGTCATGCAGGGCACGCGCGCCGGGATGATGTCGCACAACCTCCACGATCCGGCCGCGCTCGTCGTCGGCCAGTTCGCGGTCCATCAGATTGTCGAAAGCTGCGCGCACGATATCTACCGCGCTCTTACCGATCAGGACGGCGACGACAATGGCGGCAGCGCCATCGATCCAGGCAAGACCGGGATACACCGCCAGCAGCAGGGCGGCGATCACGGTCAGGTTGGTGGCGAGATCGCCGATATAATGCAGCCGGTCGGCCGAGATGGCGAGCGATCCGGTCTGCTGCACGATGCGGCGCTGATACAGCACCAGAGCGCCGGTCAGGACGATGGAAACGACCATGACGGCGAGGCCCGCGGGGCTCTCCGTCATGGGCTCCGGTGTCGTCAGCCGCTGGACCGATTCATGAAGCAGGTACAGCGTCGAGCCGATGATCAGCGCGCCCTGACCCAGCCCGGCGATGGCCTCGGCCTTGCCATGGCCGAAACGATGCTCGTCGTCGGCAGGCATCAGGGCATGGCGCACGGCCAGCAGGTTGACCAGGGAGGCGACGCCATCCAGCGAACTGTCGACCAGCGAGGCCAGCAGCGCCACGGAATCGGCTTGCAGCCAGGCGATCGTTTTCGCGCCGATCAGCAGCAGGGCCACCAGCACGGAAGCGTAGGTGGCGCGGCGCATCAGCCGCGCCGTTTCGGCGGCCGACATGCTCACGGATACAGCATCTCCGTGGTCCAGGGCGCGGCGGCATCCTTGCGCCGGTAGACCAGGCGTTCATGCAGCCGGAAGGGTTTGTCGCTCCAGAATTCCAGATAACTGGGCGCGATGCGGAAGCCCGACCAGTAGGACGGCCGTGGCACCTCGCCGATCGCGTGCTTGGCCGCGTATTTCGCCACGGCGGCTTCCAGCGCGAAACGGCCTTCCAGTGGGCGCGACTGCTGCGAGGCCCAGGCGCCGATGCGGCTGTCGCGCGGGCGCGAGGCGAAATAGGCATCGGCCTCGGCGTCGCTCACCACGCTGACCCGGCCGCGCAGCCGCACCTGGCGGCGCAGGCTTTTCCAGTGCAGCACCGCCGCCGCCTGCCGGTTGGCCAGCAGTTCGGTTCCCTTCTGGCTTTCGAAATTGGTGTAGAAGACGAAGCCGCGTTCGTCGAACTCCTTCAGCAGCACCATGCGCACATTCGGCAGGCCGTCGGTATCGCTGGTGGCCAGCGCCATCGCGTTTGGATCGTTGGGTTCGCTGGCTTCGGCATCCTTCAGCCAGGCGGCGAACTGGGCAAACGGGTCGGCGGCGGTCATCTCGGTTCTCTGGGGCTGAAGATGTTGTATTTGCGGCGCAATCGCAGCGGCCGGGACTCTGTCGCCCGATGTTACATCCTGCCGTCAAGTTACCCAACCCCCGCCGCAATCCCGCCTCAATCGGCTCGCAGATTCGGCTCGTGCCCAGCCCGCAAAGGCTTAATCGGGGCATGTCTTTGGGATTCACACGCGCCATGAATGTCCTCGCTCCCCGCCCTCCGTTTTACCGCCGTCCGGCACGTCGCGCCGCCACGGTGGCTGCCGCGCTCGGCATTGTCGGCCTGCTGGCCGCCTGCGCCAATGACAGCGGCCCGAAACAGAATGTCGGCACCGTGCTCGGCGGTGTTGGTGGCGCTGTCGCCGGCTCGGCCTTCGGGAAGGGCTCCGGCCAGCTGGTCGGCGTGGCGGCCGGTACGCTGATCGGCGCGCTGCTCGGGTCGGAAGTCGGCAAATCGCTCGACAAGGCCGACCGTACATATATGGATCGCGCCAACCAGCGCGCGCTGGAAACCTCCCCGTCGGGCACCCAGGTTTCGTGGCGCAACCCCGACAGCGGCAATGCCGGCACTATCGTGCCGCAGCCGGCCTATCAGGCACCGAGCGGCGAATACTGCCGGGAATTCCAGCAGACCATCCAGGTCGGCGGCGAAAACAAGCAGGGCTATGGCACCGCCTGCCGTCAGCCCGACGGCAGCTGGAAGATCATGCACTGATCGCGCCTCTCCCCCAGGGGAGCCGGGTCGCGCTGAGTACCCCCGTTTTCTTTTCCTTCCCCCCAGACTCAACGGCGTGTTCTTCGAACACGCCGTCTTTTTTTTGTAGCTCGTTAACCTGATTTGCCTAGACTGTACCGGCTGTCCGGCAGAAGCGGGGCAGCCGGTACAGAGCGAAGACAGGAGGCCAGAATGGTCACCGGGATTGCTCCGGGCGCAGCCCGGCAGAGCATGCCTGCGCAGAACCGCGCATTTCTGGATGCCCGCGACGCATTGGAGTCGCTGCGCCAGCCGCGCAAGAAAACCGAGGCCGAGCGTCGGCTCGACGAGGTTCTGCAGACTCTGAAAACCAAAAAAAGCGAAGCCGCCAGGGAAGCGGCGCGGCGCAAGATCGAGCAGATCAAGACAAAGCTGAATGCGCTGAAGCTTGCTGCCGGTTCGGCGGCCGCGACGGGCGATGCGAAGCTGGCGCGCAAGGTGGCGAAGGACATTCGTGACGCGGCGCGCGAACTGGGCAAGGCGCTGAACGAGGCTGGCGGGAGCGGCAGTGCCGCGCCGGTGGTCAACGGCAACAGCGACGCCAGGGCAGAGCAGATGGCGATGGAGAAGGCGCGGGTCGAGCGGGCGCAAGCCCTGGCCAACGGCAACGACATCGCCAGCCTGAAATCGGAAGCAGCCGGCGTGGCGACGGAGCTGAAAAAGATCATGCGCAAGTTGCGCGAGACCGCCTTCCATCCTGCGGTTGTGAAGAAGGATCGCGCCGCAATGGAAAAGATGCTGACCGAAAGCGAACGCGAACTCTCCGGCTTGCAGGCGGCTGCTCTGCCCAGTCGCGGCGGCGCGGTGGACCTTTCGGCCTGACCTCGGCTAGACGGCGCTGGCCAGCGGCAGGCGCAGATGCAGGGCGGTGCCGCCATCGCGCCTCTCGCTGCACAGATCGCCATGATGACGCCGCACCAGTTCCTTCACCAGTGCCAGATGCAGTCCCAGGTCGCCGGCATGATAGGCAATGCGCGCTTCGAAGCCGTGCATCAGCGGGGTATCGGCGGCTATATCCGGCAACGGTGCCGCACTCGCCAGCGTAAGGCGCAGCATCGTATCCTCGGGCGCAGTGGTGAGCCACAGCCGGTTGCCGGCGGGCGACAGCCGGATGGTTTCGGCCAGCAGAGCCGTCAGGATCTGCCGCAGGCGTGCCGCGTCGCCGCGGATATCGCCGCCGCTGCCTGAAATTTCCAGCCGGCAGCCGGTCTTCTGCAGCGCGGACTGCACTTGCGCCTCGGCTTCGGCAATCAGCGCCGTCACGGCGACGGGTTCGGATTTCAGTTCCAGCTGGCCGGTTTCGATCTGCGCGATGTCGAGCAGGTCGTCGATCAGCACCAGCAGTTCCCGGCTGCTGGTCAGGATCAGTTTGGCATATTCCGTCGCCTTACCGGCCGCAGTGGTCTGCGGCAGGGTCAGCATCTCGGCGAAGCCGATCACGGCATTCAGCGGCGTGCGCAATTCGTGGCTCAGATTGCCGAGGAAGTTGGTCTTGGCCAGGCTGGCCCGCTCCGCCACCAGCTTGGCCTCGATCAGCGCATTCTCGTAGTGGCGTTGCTGCGTCACATCGCGCAGCGTACCGGCGATCCTGACAATCTTGCCGGTCTCGTCCTGCATCGCTTCCGTGATGCCGAACAGGATGCGCGTTTGCCCGTCGACAGGCTTCAGGCGGAATTCCGCCGTCACCTGTGCGCCATCGCGGGTCACTTCCGCCAGCCGTTCCTTTACCCGGTCGCGATCTTCGGCATCCACCAGCGCCAGGAATGCCTCGCCGCTGGGCGCGATGCTGCCCGGCGCCAGGCCGATCAGGCGATAGAGCTGGTCCGACCAGAACAGTTTGCCGGATGCGGCATCCCAGTCCCAGTTGCCGACATTGCCGATACGCTGGGCATTCTGCAGTGAGTCGAGCGTGCGGTGGTAGTTGTCCTGCGCCACGTCGCGCGCGGCCTCCGCCATGGCGCGCGCCTGTTCCACCTCCTGGATCAGTTCGGCATTGCGCAGGCGCAAAGCGGCCGATCTCAGTTCCCTGTCATGCGCATTGTGGCTCCAGATCGAGGTGAACATGACGAAGACCGCACCGCAGAAGGCAATCGTCAGTGCGCCGGTGGTTCCTTCCATCAGGCAGCGCAGCAGCGGCGGCGTCAGGGTTGCGGCCAGGAATGTGTAGTAGGACGGCAGATGCACGCTGCGGGTCAGCACGCTCAGGGTGATCAGTCCGCACAGGGCGAAGCCAAGCGTAAGCTGCGTTTCGAAATTGTCGGGCGCGAAAGCGAACCAGCCGAGCAGGCCCCAGCCCGTACCGGTGACGGCCGAGGCCATTGCGAAGCGGCGGGTCCAGAAGTCGGGTGCCGCGAAAAGGTCGGCGCGATTTGTAAAACGGCGCCGCAGATGGTCGAACCACAGCGTGCCGGCCAGGTTGAGGGCGAAGGACAGGGCCATCTGCCAGACCTGCAGATGAGTCCAGAAGGCGGCAAACAGCCCGGCCATGAACAGGAAGGCGATGTATCGTGTCGGACGGCTGGCACGATACAGCCGTTCGGCGATCATGGCATCGATCAGCGGTCGGTCGGCGGGTTCCGCGATGGCGTCGGTCTCATCGATCAGCCGTTTCAGCCGGGCTGCCGACGTCCCTTCAAGTCTGGTCATGCATCTTTGGTCCGGCCGCGAAAGACCAGAGCAACTTAACCACCCGGCGACAAAATGCCATGGCTAGTTTCGACTGCTGCCTGCTGGCGGCGGCGGTTGCAGCGGGAGGTAGTGCTCTGGACGCTTTCTAACGACCGAAGATCAGTGCGGCATTGACGCCGCCGAAGCCGAAGGCATTCGACATCGCGTAGTCGAGAGGCTTTTCCTTCGCCTGGCGCGGCACCAGGTCGATGCCGTCACAGGCCGGATCGACCTGGTCGAGATTGCGCGTCGGCGGCAGCAGGCCGCTGCGTATCGCCAGCAGGCTGTAGATCGCCTCCACCGCGCCGGCCGCGCCGAGCAGATGGCCGATGGCGGACTTGGTGGACGACATCGAAAGCCGCGCGATGCCGTTGCCGAACAGGCTTTTCACTGCCGAGATCTCGGCCGCGTCGCCGACCGGGGTGGCGGTGGCATGGGCATTGATGTAGCCGATCTGTGCGGGCTGCAGTCCGGCCTGCGCCAGCGCGATCTGCATGGCGCGTTGCGCCCCGCTGCCGCCCTCGGGCGGCGCGGTGATGTGATGCGCGTCGGCCGTGCTGCCATAGCCCAGCACGCGGCCGAGGATGTCAGCTTTGCGGGCAAGCGCATGGCCCTCGGATTCCAGCACCAGCAGCCCGGCGCCTTCGCCCATTACGAAGCCGTCGCGCGTGGCATCGAAGGGCCGCGAGGCTTTCTCCGGCTCGTCGTTGTGCGCGGTGGCCAGGGCACGCGCTGCGCCGAAACCGGCCAGGCTGACGCGATCGATGCAGGCCTCGGCACCGCCGGCCAGCATGATGTCGGCCTCGCCGCTGCGGATCAGGCGCGCGGCATCGCCGATGGCCTGCGCGCCGGCGGCGCAGGCCGTGACCGGACAGCCGAGCGGACCCTGCAGGCCATGGCGGATCGAGACATGGCCGGCGGCCAGATTGCCGAGGAAGGAGGGGATCACAAAGGGCGAGAGCTTGCGCGGGCCGGCGCGTTCCACCGTGCGGGTCGCTTCGGCAATCGCGGGAAAGCCGCCGATGCCGGTGGCAATGATGCAGCCGGCGCGGGCTTTGGCATCAGTGGCGGCCTCGGCGAGATTGAGGCCGGCCTGTTTCAGCGCTTCGCCAGCCGCGACCAGCGCGAACTGGATGAAGCGGTCCATCTTGCGGCGGTCTCTTGCCGGTGCGGCTGCCTCGGGATCGAAGCCATGCGGATCGTCTTTGATATCGGGGACGATGCCAGCCACTTTCGCGGCAAGGTCGGAGATGTCGAACCCCGTGATGCGGCGCAGGCCGGAGAGGCCCTCGGTCAGCCGCTGCCAGTTGATCGCGGTGCCGACGCCGAGCGGCGTGACGAGACCCAGTCCGGTGATGACGACGTTGCGCATGCGGCACTCCCTGTTGGCATAAGTATGTATATACATATAATGTGGCTACAGGTAATCTCCGTCACGGCGGTTTGCAAGAGGCGCGGGACGCGGTATGGAGAAAGCCATGACCCGGGCCCGCCGCACCGATGCCGCCGAAACTGCCTTCCAGCAACTGCTGGACGAGGGCTGTACCGTGCTGCGTCTGCAGAACACGGCGCGCGTCGCCGCCCAGCTCTATGGCGGCTATTTTGCCCAGGTCGATCTCACCGCGCCGCAATTCGGCACGCTGGCCTATCTCTATCGCGACGGCGTCCATTCGGTCGGCACGCTGGCCGAGGCGGTTCATACCGACCAGACGACACTGACCCGCAATCTGCGCCTGCTGGAAAAGCGCGGCCTGATCGCGCAGACCGTGGCGGCCGACGACCGCCGCCGCCGCGAGATCCGCCTGACGCCGGACGGCAAGCGCCTGCTGCAGAAGGCGCTGCTGCAATGGCAGCAGGCCCAGGCAGCGCTGACCGAAAAGATCGGCCGGACGCAGACGGCGGACCTGAATCGCCGGCTGGACGAGATTTTGCGACGCATCACATAAACAGGCGGAGGGATGACCATGCTGACCGAAGTGTTTTCGCTGGCCGTGGATGTGGGCGTGCCGCAGAGCGTGGGACGCGATGCCGCCGGCGAACGCCGCTGCGTGCCGATCACCGGTGGCACAGTCAGCGGAAAGATCAGCGGCGTGGTATTGGCCGGCGGCGCCGACTGGCAGGTGCTGCGTCCCGATGGCCTCGCCGATCTCGATGCGCGCTACATGCTGAAACTGGACGCCAATTCTCTAGGTGGGGCAGCCCAGGTGGAAGTCTGGAGCCGCGGCCTGCGCATCGGACCGGCCGAGGTGATGGCGAAACTGGCACGCGGCGAACGCGTCGATCCCGCCAGTTATTACATGCGCACGGCGATGCGGTTCGAAACGGCGGCACCGGAGCTGCAATGGTTGGTGCAGCGCCTGCATGTCGGAATCGGCGAACGCACGCCCGACCAGGTGCGGCTGAAGGTCTACAGCGTGGATTAATCCTTCGGTTCCGGGCGCAGCAGGCCGCGGATCCAGGTCACGCTGCCGTCCGGGCCGCGTTCGCTTTCCGCCATCGACTGCAACCAGATGGCGGGTTCGGCATCGCCGACCAGGCGGAAGCTGACCGCGTCGCGCACGGCGCCATTGCGCAGGCGATGGTAATGGCTGCGCAGGATTTCGCGATCGTCGGCATGCACACGGTCGAGCCAGGCGGCGGGTGCAGCCGGGCAGGATTGCGGCGCCAGACCCAGCAGGCGATAGAACTGGTCGCTCCACATGATGTTGCCGTCGGGACCCTGCCAGTGCCACGCGCCGATCTGGCTCAGGCGCTGCAGGCTGGTGAAATCCGCGGCCAGCGTCTGATGCGCGCGGGCCAGTTCGCTGCGGCTGGTCTCGGCGGCGGTGCGCGCCCGGTCCATTTCACCGATCAGTTCGGCATTGCGCAGCCGCAAAGCGGCCGACAGGCGTTCGCGCCGGTGGTTCACCTGGGCGCAGAAACACTGCGCCGCCAGCAGGATGGTGCCGAAAAAGGCCATGCCCACCGTGCTGGCCTCGCCGAACAGGAAGCCGCGCGCGAAAAACGGCACCGAAATGCCGATGATGAAGGCGTAAAACGACGGCAGATGCACGGCGCGGGTATTCAGGCTGCTGGTGGTCAGGCCCGCCCAGGCGACGCAGAGCAGCGCCTGCAGCGCAAAGTCGCCCGGCGGATAGGCGAACCAGCCCAGCAGACCCCAGGCCAGGCCGGTGCCGCCGCAGCCGAGGGCAAAGCGCAGGCCCCAGTCCCTGTCAGCATCGTCGCCACCGCTTTGCGTATAAAGGTCGCGCTGGCGGTCGAGATGCAGGGTGGCGATGGCATAGAGCAGCCCGATCAGCGCGATCTGCCACCAGCTCAGATAGTCCTGATAGATGACGAAGGCGCCGAACAGCATCGGGATCGGCACATAGCGGGTGGCGAAGCTGCTCTGGTAGAGCCGCTCGATCAGCATGGCCTCGATCTGCCGGTCGCTGCGGTCGAGCAGCGACTCATCATCCTCGGCCAGCCGCTGCAGCAATGCGGCCGATGCTGTCTGCCGATCTTCCGACACCCGATCCCCTTGGACGCCGACCGCCTGGAAAGCCCTGGCGAATCACCCTTGCGGCGTATGCCGTAAGGTACCACTGGCCTGATGACTCAGGCCAGTTTTTCTCGGCTGCGGAAAATCGAAGACGGAACGGAAATGGCGCTTTTCGGCGTCAGGCCATTTCCGCGCGCAGCTTCTGGCGCAGGATGTCGATCGGCTTCAGTTGACCCTCGACCTCGAAATACCAGAAGGTCCAGCCGTTGCAGGCGGTGGCGCCCATCACATGGGCGCCCATCTTGTGGATCGAGCCGCTGGCATCGCGCGTCGTCAGGCTGCCGTCGGCGCGCACCTTGGCGGAATGCCGGCGTGACTGGTCGAACAGAACAGTGCCGGGCTGCAGCAGGCCGCGTTCGACCACCCAGCCGAACGGAACGCGCGGCTCTTCCTTTTTCGAGCGCATGGTCTCGACATCGTCATGCGCCGCCGGCTGAACGGTGGAGATGCGGCGTTCTGCCGCTTTTGCGTAGCGTGTTTCACGCTCGATACCGATGAAGCGGCGACCGAGCCGCTTGGCCACGGCGCCGGTGGTGCCGGAGCCGAAGAAGGGATCCAGGACGACATCGCCCGGCTTGGTCGAGGAGACCAGCACGCGATGCAGCAGGGCTTCGGGTTTCTGCGTCGGATGCGCCTTGGCGCCGTCGTCGCCGCGCAACCGCTCGCCACCCGAGCAGATCGGGATCAGCCAGTCGGAGCGCATCTGCAGGTCGTCGTTCAGCACCTTCATGGCGTCGTAGTTGAAGGTATAGCCGCGCGCATCCTGGCTCTTGGCGCACCAGATCAGCGTCTCATGCGCGTTGGTGAAACGCTTGCCGCGGAAATTCGGCATCGGGTTGGTCTTGCGCCAGACCACGTCGTTCAGCATCCAGAAGCCGAGATCCTGCAGCTGCGCGCCGAGGCGGAAGATGTTGTGATAGCTGCCGATCACCCAGATGGTGCCATTCGGCTTCAGCAGGCGCTGCGCCGCTTTCAGCCAGGCTTTGGAGAAGGCGTCGTAATCCGAAAACGAGTCGAACTTGTCCCAGTCGTCGTCGACCGCATCGACCATGCTGTCATTGGGGCGGCGCAGTTCGCCGCTGAGCTGCAGATTATAGGGCGGATCGGCAAAGATGCAGTCGATCGATTCCGCCGGCAGGGCGTTCATCTGCGCGATGCATTCGCCGATCAGGATTCTGTCCAGCGGCAGATCGGGATGCGGCAGGCTCTGGGCCAGTTCGGCACGGGCCGGCTTGGCCAGCAGCGGGCGGGTCACACTGGCCTGGGCACGCGCCGCAGTTGCGGTTCGCTTGGCATCCGGGCTGGTGCCGACAAGCCGGAGGTGACCTTTGCGCAGCCCGGCTTTGTTGCGGGATTTGCTGGTCGGATCGATAAACGTCGGCGCCATGTGCGGATCATCCCCCTAAAACGACCCGCAAGTCATTAGATTCTTTAGGTTATTAAGGGGTTAACACTAGATCTAGAGTCAGTTGACTCCTGACAGGCGCAAAACCTAGTCGGTGGTGTTTCGAGATTCCGGCGAGGCGTAGCCCCTCCTGGTGTTCCGGGGTGCCGTAACCCTTGTTGTTCACCCAGCCATACTGCGGGTAACGCGCATGCAGTTTGGCCATGGCGCGGTCGCGGACCACCTTGGCCACGATGGAGGCGGCCGAGATCGAAATGCTCAGCGCATCGCCATCCACGACGGGAGTGCAGGGGCAGCCGAGTTGCTTCGGCGCGTGGTTGCCATCGATCAGCGCATGGGCCGGCTGCACCCGCAGCGCCGTCACGGCACGGCACATCGCCAGCATGGTGGCGTGGAAGATGTTGAGCCGGCCAATTTCGGTGACCGAGGCGGCACCGATGCCGATATGGGCATGGCCCTCGCGCGCATAGTCGACCAGCCGGGCGAACAGCAGTTCGCGCTGCTCGGCACTCAGCTTCTTGGAATCGTCCAGCCCGCGCGGGCGCTTGCGGCGGTCGAGGATCACGGCGGCGGCCACCACCGGGCCGGCCAGCGGGCCACGGCCGGCCTCGTCCACGCCGCAGATCAGCGCGCCATTCGGTCCCGCCAGTTTCAGTTCGAGTGCGAAATCCGGCATGCCATGCGCTTCCTTTAGTCTCCGTTGCGGCTCGCCCTCGGCGATACCGCAAGGCCAAGGAAGACCAGCATGGCCTGATTGAGCCGGAGCACGTCTTCGTCCTCCAGCCGTCCGATCCGTTCGCCCAGCTTGGATTTGGGAACCGTCGTAATCTTGTCTACCATCAAGCGGGAAGGAAAATGCAGCCCATTACGTTCATTCGGATCGAGCGACAGACGGAACAGTGGGGCATCGGTTTGGTCCGTGGTGAACGCGCAGACAGTGATGGAAGCTGTAGCATCGAAGCTGTCGTCCTGCACGATGACGACTGGGCGCGGCTTACCCGTGTAATCCTTGCCACCGGCAACCGTCCAGATATCGCCACGTTTCACTCATCGCTCCAGTCCGACACTGAGTCGATGAATGATTGATCCTCGGCCGCGTGGGCGCTGGCCGCCACGGCCGCCGATTGCCGGTGCGCTGCCGATCGGAAGGACGCGGCCCGAACATCCGGCACCCAGACCTGGATCGGCCGCAACCCCTGCGCCCGCAGTCGCTTGCGATGCTCCTGTACCTTCAGCCGTGTGGGCTTCGCATTTCCTGCCGATGACATCCGGACACTCTCGCAGTAGTTACATGTAACCTATTCCATGGGATCGTATATGGGAAGTGGATTCGGACTGTCCCTCGCGTTTCACATGGATCATATATGTTACATAATCTGCTTGAGTATCGATTGAGGATATGTAACATATTTATCGGAGCCAGGGAGGAACCCATGATGCCGGTAGTCAGGATTAACGACGCCACCTTTGCCGATCTGAAATCCATTGCGGCTTGGTTCGGCACAAGAACTCCTAGCGAAACAATCGATCAGGTTGTGCGGGAAGTGATGGAACGGCTTGGCATGGAGCGCGATGAGGCGCCAGAAGCCACATCAGCCGCGACAGATGGCGGCGTAATGGAATTCCAGAATGTGCCTGGGCTCGCCTTCACGAAACCACTTTCAGCCTCGGTGAATGGGAAGGCGATCCACAATCCACGCTGGTCAGCCATACTTTTGACGATAATCGCGCAGATTAAAGCCAGAGGATTTGAAGCCGACAAGTTGGTCAGCGAGCTGCACATCCCCGCGAAAGCTAAGCGGTACGAGGATGAAGGGTTCAAATATCATCCTGCGCTCGGCATTTCCATACAGGGCCAGTCAGCAGCAGATGCGTGGAAAGAGGTGGACCGCCTTGCCAATAAATGGCGTATTCCGGTGACCGTAGAGTTTTTCTGGCGTCAGAATAGTAAGGCGCAATACCCCGGCCGGACTGGAATGCTACGCTCAGGAAATGCGCAGAAGTGATGGCCTTTTGGCTGGATTGCGGGTGGCGGGGGTCGACCCCGATATGGAAAAGTTGGTCCGAGTGTAACAGGGAAATGGCGGATGTCTGCCCAGATTAAAAATGCCGATCCCCCCAAGGATTCAGACGGCGAAATCCTCACCCGGCGCGAAGGCGCGATTTTCCTGATCGGCCTCAACCGGCCGGCCAAGCTGAACGGCTTCACGCCGAAGATGCTCAAGGAACTGGCGGCCGCCTATACCGCTTTCGAACACGATGCCGCGGCACGCGTCGCCGTGCTCTATGCGGAAGGGCAGCATTTCACCGCCGGGCTCGATCTGCCGAAGGTCGCGCCGCTGATGGGACAGAAGAACCTGCTGCGCGAAGCCGACCAGATCGATCCCTGCAACAACCTGCCGCCCTTCCGCACCAAACCGGTGGTGGCAGCTGTTCAGGGGATTACATTCACCATCGGCATCGAACTGATGCTGGCCGCCGATGTGGTGATTGCCGCCAGCGACTGCCGCTTCAGCCAGCTGGAAGTGAAGCGCGGCATCATGGCGACCGGCGGCGCCACCATCCGCATGGTCGAGCGCGCCGGCTGGGGCAATGCCATGCGCTATCTGCTCACCGGCGATGAGTTCGATGTCGCCACCGCGCTGCGGCTGGGCTTCGTGCAGGAAGTGACGGCGCCGGGCGACCAGCTCAACGAGGCCATGAAGATGGCCGAGCGGATTGCCGCCCAGGCACCGCTCGCGGTGTCGGCCACGCTGCGCAACGCCCGGCTGGCGGTGGAAAACGGCCCGGCGGCTGCGGTGGCGGAATTCGAACCGACGCAGGCCGTGCTGATGGCCAGCGAGGATGTGAAAGAGGGCGTCGCCAGCTTCGTCGAGAAGCGTGCCGCCAAATTCAGAGGACACTGATCGTGCGCTGCATCGCCATTGCTTTCGCCTTTGCAGCTTCACTCGCCGTGGTGGCGCCGGCGCCGGCGCAGATTTTCATGTCGCCGGAAGACGCCAAAAAGGTCGGCCGGGAAGAACATCCGAAAATCCTGAAAGAATTCGGCGGCGTCTACGACGATCTGGAAATCGGCGCCTATGTCGCCGGCATCTCCGGGCGTATCGCGGGTCAGTCGGGCCAGCCGGCCGGCAATTTCACCTTCACCGTGCTGAACTCGCCGATCGTCAATGCGTTTGCGCTGCCCGGCGGTTATGTCTACATCACGCGCGGCACGCTGGCACTGGCCAATAACGAAGCCGAAGCCGCCGGCGTGCTGGGCCATGAGATCGGCCACGTCATCGCGCAGCATTCGGAAAAACGCTACGACAAATCGGTCTTCACCAATCTCGGCGTGGCCGGTGCTTCCATCCTCGGCTCGATTTTCCTCGGCTCCGGCGCGGGCGACCTGATCGGCCAGGTCGGCCAGGTCGGCGGCGGGGCTTATCTTGCCAGTTTCAGCCGTGAAAACGAACTTGAAGCCGATACCATCGGCGTCAAGCTGCTCGCCCGCGTCGGCTATGCCCCGGATGCGCAGGCCGCCTTCCTGCAGAGCTTAAGCGACTATAGCGGCCTCGCCAGCAAGATGGCGGGTCAGGCCGGCAAGGATCGCATGAACGACCTGTTCGCCACCCATCCCGGCGGGCCGCAGCGCGTGCGCGAGGCGATGGCGGCGGCGCGGGAATACCCGACGTCCCCGGTCTACAATCGCGACGAATATCTCAAACGCATCGACGGCATGATCTATGGCGACGATCCGAAGGAAGGCGTGGTGCGCGGCAACACCTTCACGCACCCCGACCTGCGGCTGAGTTTTTCGGTGCCCGACGGCTGGCGAATTTCCAATACCAGCGATGCGGTTCTGGCCGTGGGGCAGGGCGGTCGGCTGCAATTCGACATCGAAGGCGACAAGAAAAAGATCCAGGCCTCGCGCAACGCGCTGGATTACCTGACGCGCATCTGGCTGCCCAATCTTCGCCTCAGCAATGCCGAGGCGATCAAGGTCAACGGCATGCCCGCGGCCACGGCGTCTGGCCGCGTGCAGCTGAAAAGCGGCAATGCCGATGTGCGTTTCGTCGCGGTCGGTTTCCCCACCGATGCGATCCTGCGTTTCGTGATCATCGCGCCGCCTGGTGGGCTGTCGAAGATCGAGCAGCCGGTGATCCGCAGCGTCAATACGCTGAAGCACCTGTCGGAAGCCGAGGCGAAGGCTGTGAAGCCCGTGCGGCTCAAAGTGGTGACGGTCGGCAGCGGCGACACGGTGGAGAAATATGCTGCCGCCGCGCCGCTGGGGCCTTATGCGGCCGAACAGTTGCGGCTGCTGAATGCGCTGACAGAGGGCGAACAGCCCAGGCCGGGCGAGAAGTTCAAGACGGTGGAGTAACGCGTCTAATCCGTCGCCGCGTATTCGCGCTGCAGATCTGGAATGTCGCCGAGACGACGGCGCAGCCGGGTCAGCGCCTGGGCTTCCAGCTGGCGCACGCGTTCCTTGGAAATTCCCATATGCGCGCCGAGGCATTCGAGCGTGACCGCGCGGTCGGCAAAGAAGCGCGCCTGCAGCACGCGGCGTTCGCGTTCGGGCAGGTCGGCCAGGGCGCGGCCGAGCCAGCGCCGTTTCAGATCGCCGTCCCGCTGCTGCATCACCATGGTTTCGGGATCGGGTCGCTCATCCACCAGCATATCCTGCCAGTCGCTGTCGCCGTCTTCGCTTAAAACCATGTTGAGTGAGCGGTCGCCGGCGCCGAGCCGGCCCTCCATATGCTGCACGTCGGCTTCGCTCACATTCAGTTGCCGCGCCAGCCGGCTGCGACCTTCCGGCGTCAGCCGGTCGCGGCCACTGTTGCCGGCCCTGGCCTCGATCCGGGCGCGCAGGCGGCGCAGGTTGAAGAACAGCGATTTATGCGCCGCCGTCGTACCGGTGCGCACGATCGACCAGTTGCGCAGCACGAAATCCTGGATCGCGGCGCGGATCCACCAGGTGGCATAGGTGGCAAAGCGCACCTCGCGTGCCGGCTCAAAGCGGGCGGCGGCCTGCATCAGGCCGAGATTGCCTTCCTGGATCAGGTCGGCGAGCGGCAGTCCGTAATGGCGGAAGCGGATCGCGGTCGAAATCACCAGCCGCAGATGCGGCGCGACCAGCTGATGTAGGGCGGTCTGATCCTGCTCTTCGCGCCAGCGCCGCGCCAGGTTCACCTCATCCTCCGGCGAGAGCAGCGGCAGGCGCATGGCGCGCCGCACGAAGGCACGGTCCCCGTCCCTGTAGGCAGGAGCAACCGAATGGGATGCGGTCGGAAATGGCGTCATGGCAGCCTCGCGGGTCTGCCATGTCTACGCAGCCGACCGCCCGGCGGATCACTCCGGGGTCAACCCGGGATCACCTCAGCCGGGCTTCCGGCTGGGGCGATTTGCTCTTCCGGGCCGGCGGACGCCAGGCGCCGGCAATATTGCAGGCCAGGAAGCGGCCGACCTTGCCGTCCGGTCCGGCGAGCGGCAGGGCCAGTCGCTGCCAGGATTCGACCGCCACATGGGCGGGCGGAAAATGATGCGAATAGTAGGGGGCCCTGCGCAGCCAGGCGGCGCGATACAGCGAGCGGAAGAAAATCGAGACGTAATTGCCGCCGTCGATGTCCGAGATCAGCCGTCCGGTCATGTCGCGGCCGTAGGTCTCGGCCACCTTGGTGCCATAGAGGCGGAAACGGCCGTTCCAGCCGTCGTCCAGCACGTCGATCAGCACGATGTGACCCAGTGCCGGCTTAAGCTCAAAGGGTGAGACGTCGCAGGCTTTCGGAATCTCGTCATTACCGCGCAGGCGATGCCAGTATTCGATCAGAAATCGCATTGTTGGCTGATCGGTATCCGCCGTGGTTGGATGCCAGAGCAGACAGTCGAGACGCGCGCTGCGCGCGGTGAAATAGTCCCTGAGGACCGTCTGTCGGTCGTCGAGCATATCGACGACCAGTTGCTCCATCTCGGGAGTCTGCATGGCCGGCATGCTATCGACGCCGCGCCATCTTGCAACCGTCAGGTGGCGATTCCCGCGCTAGATCGCAAAACTTTCAACCAGCGCGCCATCCAGCGCAAAGCAGGCGACATTGAGCGGTCCGCCGAAACCGGCGCCACCGTCGAGGCAACAGGTGAAGGCATCGAGATGCGCGCCCTCGCCGCGCGGATTGCCGCCGCTGATGACACGGCGGAAACCGGCATACGGCTGGGTCAGGCCGCGAAAGGCCGGCGATCCCCACCACAGATGATCCGACTGCGCCGTCAGCGCCACGGTCGGATCGATGCCGGCATGGACGAACAGCAGTTCGTGGCCCGAGGTATAGGCGGCGCGGCGGAAGCAGCTGAACAGATCGTCATGGCCCGGATGCCGGCGGATGGCAGCCCGCAGCGAGTTGGTCCAGCGGCTGATGCCCAGTGCGCCTTCGCGCAGGACGCCGCGCGCCTGTTGCGGATCGACACCGTAACCCTGCAGCATCGGCGCCAGCCCGTGTTTCAGCATCCAGTCGAAGACCTCGGCGGGGCCGGGGGCGAACTGAATCTGCAGCAGCTTGCGCCACATTTCCTCCTGCGCGCCGCGCAGGTAGACGATGTCTTCCGGCATCGCGCCGGGCAGGCAGAGGAAGTCGCGCCGGAATGCCAGCAGCTCATCGAGCGTGGCGATGGTCTCGCTGCCATGGCCGATCATGTTGCCCAGATAGATCAGCCGGTCGCCGGGCAGCAGCCGGGCGGCCAGCTCGTCATGCGCCTCGTGCAGTTTGGCGGCTTCGGAATGCACGGCGGCGACCGCCCAGACCCGGCGCGCATGGCGCAGCACGGCAAAGGCTTCGGACGACGAGGCGGCGGGTGCCGCAGCCGGCGCAGCCGCAGGCAGGGGCGGTTTCTCTGCCGGGATCGGCGGCGGTGCGAGGGCGGTGGCTGTGCTCAGCGGCGCGGACAAAAGCAATACCGAATCGGCTAATGAAAAACGGGTCCGGCAACCGATGCTACCGAACCCGCTGAAGAATGCGAGCGAAAAGCCCTGTGATTTTTTCGCGTCCCGCGTGATCGCGAGAACAAAGCAGAATCAAACCACGCGATTATGCGACCTTGAGAATCTTCTCCAGTTTCTTGCCGGCGGAATCCTCGTCGATGCGTTCCACGGCAGCCAGTTCGCGCACCAGGCGATCGAGTGCCGATTCATAGATCTGGCGTTCGGAATAGCTCTGGTCCGGCTGGCCGGCATTGCGGTGCAGATCGCGCACCACTTCGGCAATCGATACCGGATCGCCGGAATTGATCTTTGCCTCGTATTCCTGGGCGCGGCGGCTCCACATGGCGCGTTTGACGCGGGCGCGGCCCTTCAGCGTTTCCAGCGCCGACTTCATCTTCTGCGGCGAGCTGAGCTTGCGGATGCCGACCGAGTTCACCTTGGTCAGCGGCACGCGCACGGTCATCTTGTCGCGCTCGAATTCCACCACCATCAGTTCCAGCTCGAAACCGGCGATCATCTGGCGTTCGATGCGCAGGATCTTGCCCACGCCATGGGTCGGATACACGACATGGTCGCCGGCGGCGAAATCGACCTTCACCTTGGCCGGCACCGGCTTCAGCTGCATCGGCTTGGTCGCCTGCTGCGACTGCTTCGGTTCGGCCGAGGGCGGTTTCACCGGCTGCGGCAGCGGACGGGTCGGCGGCGCGGAGACCGCCATCGGCTTGCTCGACCAGACCGGCTTGACCGGGGCGGCAGCCACCTTGGCAGCGACGCCTTTGCCTGCCGGCGCCGGCTTGGCGGCGGGCTTGGCTGCAGCAGCGGCCTTGGCGGGGGAGGATTTCGCAACGGGCTTGGCCGCGGCAACCGGCTTCGCCGCCGGCTTGGCGGCGGGCTTCGCCGCCGGCCTGGCAGCAGCTTTCGGCGCGCTTTTCGGCGCCGGCTTGGCGGCCGTTTTCGCTGCCGGCTTGGCAGCGGGCTTCGCCGCCGGCTTCTTGGCCACCGTCGCCGGTTTCTTGCTCGACGCCGCCTGAGCGGATTTCGCGGCCGATTTCGGCGCGGTTCTGGCGGCGGCCGCGGAAGATTTTTTCTGGACCGGCGCCTTGCCGGATTTCTTTACTGGGGCTTTCGTCACGGGACCACCCTCGCTTGGCATTTACGCATCGAAACGGCGGTCTGGCTGGCGACCGCCCATGAAGGATCAGAACCAGGCCCGGCCGAATAGCCCTCTGCCCAGGTTCGCAGGAACCTGCCGCATAAAAGCCATGGTCGAAACCTGTAGCGCGAACGCAACCAAAAGCTGCACCATGCCTCCCCTGCAGCCCAGTCAGCGTCCGCCCGGCCGCAGATTTGCAGGCCGGGGTTAGTCAATCGTTATAAATCTACCACAAAAAGCCATGTCATAACAGTCGGGAACGGCCGCTGCGGCCGCCCGTACGGCGCGTGCAAGTAGAATTCCCGGGTAAGCCAGACGGCGGGCGGGAAATCCGCACCGAGGGCAGGATTATTTCGTGCCCTGGCCGGGGTTCGGGCTGAAATACTTCTCGAACTTCCCCGGCACGCCCTTCCAGGCATCGGCATCGGCCGGCTGCTCGCCCTTGCGCGTAATGTTGGGCCATTTGGCAGCATATTCCCGGTTCATCTCGACCCAGCTTTCGGCCCGGTTGTCGGTGTCGGGCAGGATCGCCTCGGCCGGACATTCCGGTTCGCAGACGCCGCAGTCGATGCATTCATCCGGGTTGATGACCAGCATGTTCTCGCCGACATAGAAACAGTCGACGGGGCAGACCTCGACGCAATCCATGTATTTGCACTTGATGCACTGCTCGTTGACGATATAGGTCATCGGCGGAATCCCGGGTCGGAAAATGCTGGTCTGCAGAGTGGTCGCCGCTGATATGGGGCAGCAGCGGCCCGTCGGGTAGCACAGGGTCTGATCAGGGTCAATTATTCGTACACATATGATGCCGCGTCAAACCCTATTTGGTGCGGTTTGGCGCGGAGACGCTGCGACACTGCGTCGCGAATCCACAGGCGCGCCGGGGACATCAGGGCGGCGGTTCAGGGAATGAGGTCATAGCTCGCCTGCGCCTCGGCTGCGGGACCGCGCCGTTCGGGCAGGTGCAGCACCTTCAGCACCTTGACCCCGGCCGGCAGCGGCAGGGTGATCACGTCGGCCGCCCGCACCAGGGCATGCGGCTTGTCGACCACGCGGCCGTTGATGCGGATGCGGCCCTTGTTCGCCAGTTTCTGCGCGAGCGCCCGGGTCTTGCAGAAGCGGGTCATCCACAGCCATTTGTCGAGCCTTACTGCGCCCGGAATGTCGTCGTCAGCCATGCGGCGACTATAGCGCGCCGCCGGATTCTGGCTAGGCGGCCGCCGTCAGGCCGCCGTCGTCTCTGCCAGCCACTGCATCACCTGCTGCAGCGCTTCGGGCCGGGTCGCGCCGTCTTCGTCGCGTGCCTTGCGATAGATGGCGATCTGCTGCGCCGCCGAGGTGCCGCGCGCGATGATGGTGCGCGCATGCTGCACTTCGCTCACGCAGTCGAGGGCGTCGGCATCCTCGGCCACCAGGTTCAGAATGCCCTCGATCACATCCGGAAACGGCACGACGCGCTTTTCGTTGAAGTCGATCATGCCCGCGGTGGTGCCGTAGCGCTGGGCGCGCCAGCGGTTTTCCTCGATCAGCAGCCGCGTATGGTTGCGCCAGATGCCGTTGATCCCGGGCTGGCGGCGCAGCGCGCGGATCAGGCAGCGATACAGGGCTGCGATGCACAGCGTATCTTCCAGATGCGTGCAGGAATCGCCGATGCGCAGTTCCAGTGTGGGATAGCGCAAACTCGGCCGGATCGCCCACCAGACATGGCTGGAATCCTCGATGGCGCCGGCTGAAACCAGCGTGTCGACGAAGCTGTTGTAGTCGGCCAGGTTCATGAAAAAATCGGGAATGCCGGTGCGTGGCAGTTCGTCATAGGCGGCGAGGCGGTAGCCCATCAGTCCGGTGGGGTATTTGCGCCAGAAGGGCGACGACGTGCTGAGCGCCAGCAGCACCGGCAGAAAGGCCAGCATGCGGTTCATGATATCGATGCGCACATGCGGTTCGCTGATCTCGACATGGATATGCATGCCGCACATCATGTTGCGGCGGGCGAGGAATTTCAGGTCGTTGGCCAGCTTCTCGTAGCGCGGCTTTTCGGTCGGTGTCTGCTCGTTCCATTCCGCCATCGGATGCGTGCCGGCGGCAAATACCTCGATGCCGAACTCGGCGCCGGCATCCTTCAGGGCGCAGCGATAGCGGCGCAGATGCTGGCGTGCTTCCTCAAGCGAATGGCAGACCGGCGTCACCACCTCGATCTGCGACTGCAGCAGTTCCGGCGTCACCTGTTCACCCAGCACACCAGAGGCGCGGCGGATGAAGCCGTCGGGCACCTTCGACACCGCATTCTTCCCCTCGGCTTCGGCCAGGAAATACTCTTCTTCGATGCCAAGCGTGTAACCCGGGTTCATGCACTCTCCTCTGACTGCCGCGCGCGGCGGTTCGCTGGCGCGGCCCATGGAAACGACGCAATGGCGAAAAAACTCCCCGCTGCAGTGCGGCAAATGCGGCGGCAGTGTGGTGTTTTTGCTGGCGCGGGGCGTTGCCCATTCCGCACGACGACGGCGGCGCCAACAGCAGCCTGCGCGTGGCGCCGACGCCGGTGCAAGGCACCCGGATGAAACCGGCGACCTCAGAGGATTTCAGCCTGTTGGGGCGGGCCGGCTGCTGGCTTCCGCTTCCCTGCTGCGATAGATTTGCAGTTATGCCAGACCGTCAGCGCACGCTCATCCTCACCGGTGCCAGCCGGGGTATCGGACATGCCACCGTGAAACGCTTCTCCGCCGCGGGCTGGCGGGTCTTCACGGTGTCGCGTCAGCCGTTTTCGGAACACTGCCCCTGGGAGGGCGGCGCCGAGAGCCATGTGCAGATGGACCTCAACGACATCTCCACCCTGCCGGCGACGATTGCCGATCTGAAAAAGCGCCTGCCCGACGGCAAGCTCGACGCCCTGGTCAACAATGCGGCGATCTCGCCCAAGGGCGCCGGCGGCTCGCGCATGGGCGTGCTCGACACCGACCTTGCCGCGCTGATGCATGTCTACAACGTCAACCTGTTCTCGGTGGCGCTGCTGGCCAAGGGCCTGTTCGACGAACTGAAGGCGGCGCAGGGCTCGATCGTCAATGTCACCTCGATTGCCGGCAGCCGTGTGCATCCCTTCGCCGGCATGGCCTATGCCACTTCCAAGGCGGCGCTGGCGGCGCTGACCCGCGAAATGGCCTGGGAATTCGGGCCGCATGACGTGCGGGTCAATGCGATTGCCCCGGGCGAGATCGACACGTCCATTCTCTCGCCCGGCACCGACGAGATCGTGCGCCGCGACATCCCGATGCACCGTCTGGGCAGGCCTGAAGAGGTCGCCTCCACGATCTATTTCCTCTGTACACAGACCTCTTCCTATGTGAATGGCGCCGAAATCCACATCAACGGCGGCCAGCACGTCTGAAATTACCCCCAAAGCCTTGTAGTTTCTGCTCAGGTGGATTAGCCTGAAGCACATTCAGCAGGCGTGGTATTCTGCCCGCGGCTGAAGTGAGGTGGAAACGATGCTCAAGGGCAAGCGCATTCTGCTGGTCGTGTCCGGCGGTATTGCCGCCGTAAAAGTGCCGGACCTGATCCGGCGCCTGGCCGAGCGCGGCGTCAGCGTCCGCTGCGTCATGACGCGGTCGGCCGAGCAGTTCGTCACCCCGCTCAGCCTTGCCTCGCTGTCGGGCGAAAAGGTCTCCACCGATATCTTCTCCCTGACCGACGAAGCCGAGATGGGTCATATCGAGCTGTCGCGCGACGCCGACCTCGTTGTGGTCGCGCCGGCCACCGCCAATATCCTCGCCCGCATGGCCCAGGGCCTGGCCGATGACATGGCGACGACGCTGCTGCTCGCCACCGACAAGCCGGTGCTGGCCGCGCCGGCCATGAATGTGCGCATGTGGCTGCATCCGGCGACGCAACGAAATATCGCGCAGCTAAAAAAAGACGGCGTCGCCTTCATCGGGCCCAACGATGGCGAGATGGCCTGCGGCGAATACGGCCCCGGCCGCATGGCCGAGCCGCTGGAAATCGTCGCTGCCATTGAAAAGTATTTTGGCGAGGCGCTGTCCGGCAGGCCGCTGCCGCAGCATCTCACCATGGTGCCGCCGCGTCCGGGCGATGTTTCCGCGGGCGTCACACCGCTCAAGCAGGATTTAAAAGGCAAGCGTGCCATCGTCACCTCCGGTCCGACCTATGAGCCGATCGATCCGGTGCGCTATATCGCCAACCGCTCTTCGGGCAAGCAGGGCCATGCGATTGCCGCAGCTTTGGCGGCGCGTGGCGCGGACGTCACCCTGGTGACCGGCCCGGTCAATCTGCCCGATCCGCCGGGTGTGCAGACCGTCCATGTCGAAGCGGCGCGCGACATGTTCTCGGCCTGCTTCCTCGATCTGCCCGTCGATATTTTCGTGGCAGCCGCCGCCGTCGCGGACTGGCGCGTCGCCGTCGAAGCGCCGCAGAAGCTGAAGAAATCCGGCGATCTGCCCCCCACGCTGAAGCTCGCCGAGAATCCCGACATCCTGCGCGCCATTGCCACCACCGATGCCAAGCGCCGCCCCGCACTGGTGATCGGTTTCGCGGCCGAGACCGAGAATGTGGTGGCGCATGCGCAGAAGAAGCTGCAGTCGAAAGGCTGCGACTGGATTCTGGCCAACGATGTGTCCGAAGGCACCGGTACATTCGGCGGCGACAGCAATGCCGTGCATCTGGTCACGCCGCAGGCGGTGGAAGACTGGCCGCGCCTGAGCAAATCGGAGGTGGCCGCCCGGCTGGCCGAGCGTATCGCCGCCGCCTTCACTGAAAACACGTCGAAGAAAAGCATCAGGAAAGGTTCGTAATGACTCGTCCGGTTCCCCTGCATGTGCCGATCAGGCAGTTGCCGCATGCCGCCGATCTGCCGTTGCCGGCCTATGCCACGCAGGATGCCGCCGGTTTCGACCTGCTTGCGGCCGTTGCTGAACCCGTCACGCTGAAGCCCGGCGAGCGCAAACTGATCCCGACCGGGCTGAGCATCGCCGTGCCCCCCGGTTTCGAGGCGCAGGTGCGTCCTCGCTCCGGCCTCGCGCTGAAGCAGGGCATCACCGTGCTGAATTCACCGGGCACCATCGATGCCGATTATCGCGGCGAGGTCGGCGTGATCCTGATCAACCACGGCGACGCACCCTTTACCATCAATCGCGGCGAACGCATCGCGCAGATGATCGTTGCCGCCTACAGCCGCGTCGAATGGGTGCCGGTTGCCGACCTGCCCGAGACCCAGCGCGGCAGCGGCGGCTTTGGCTCGACTGGCGTCTCGACGCCCCAGAACAACACAAAGACTGCAGCAGGAGACTGACCTATGTTGAAGTGTACGCGGCGCACCATGCATGCACTGGAAGCGGTGGTGGATATCGCGTTCCATGCGCGGCCCGAACCGGTGCAGTCCAAGGATATCGCCGAGCGGCAGAATGTGCCGCAGCGCTATCTCGAACAGGTGATGCAGCATCTGGTGCGCAACGGCATCCTCAAGGGCGTGCGCGGTCCGCGCGGCGGTTACACCCTGGCGCGAGAACGCCGCCGCATCACGGTGGGCGAGGTGGTGCGCATCGTCTCGGAACTCGATGCCGACGGTGAGGAGGATTTCTCCGCCGGCTCCGAACTCGGTAAGCGCACGGTGCAGCCGATCTGGGAGGAATGTCAGGCCGCCATCATGGCGCGCATCGACAAGATCACGCTGGACGACCTGTGCGGTCGCGCCGAAACCAGCGGCTTCGCGGCCCAGCTTGAAGGCGCCGACAATTTCGCCATTTAACATTTCATCGTCATCCCCGCCCGGGAACGGTTCTTTGGCGGGGATCCCAGTTCGTGTTTGTGATGCAGGAAAGATGGGATGCCGGGTAAGCCGGCATGACGGCCTCAGGGAGCAGGACACACCATGACCGTAGCCAAGAATCCGCATTTCAACCCGCCGCGCGGCAGGGTGTATGACTCGATCGTCGACACCATCGGCGCCACGCCGCTGGTGCGCATCAACCGCCTTGCGAAGGAAGCCGGTGCGCGCGCCGAGCTGCTGGCCAAGCTGGAATTCTTCAACCCGCTGAATTCGGTGAAGGACCGCATCGGCATCGCCATGATCGAGGCGATGGAGCAGGCCGGCAAGCTGAAGGCCGGCGCCACCATCGTCGAACCGACCTCGGGCAATACCGGCATTGCGCTCGCCTTCGTCGCCGCCGCCAAGGGCTATCGCCTGATCCTGGTGATGCCGGAAAGCATGTCGATGGAGCGGCGCAAGATGTTGCGCTTCCTCGGTGCCGAACTCGAGCTGACGCCGCCGGGCTTAGGCATGAAGGGCGCGCTGGCGCGTGCCGACGAACTGCTGAAGGAAATTCCCGGCAGCGTGATGCCGCAGCAGTTCGAGAATCCGGCCAATCCCAATATTCACCGCGGCACCACGGCCGAGGAAATCTGGGTCGACACGGCCGGCAAGGTCGATGTGGTCATCTCGGGTGTCGGCACCGGCGGCACGCTCACCGGCGTCGGCAGTGTGCTGAAATCGAAGAAGCCCAGCGTCCGCATGGTTGCCGTCGAGCCGGAAGACAGTCCGGTGATCTCGGGCGGCAAGGCCGGGCCCCATAAAATCCAGGGCATCGGTGCGGGCTTCATTCCCGGCAACCTGGACACCAAGCTGATCGACGAGATCGTCACCATCGGCAACGAAACCGCCTTCGAGACCTCGCGTCGGCTGGCGAAGCTGGAAGGTATTCCGGCCGGCATTTCGTCGGGTGCCGCCATCGCGGCCGGCCTCGAAATTGCCGCCCGGCCCGGCATGGAGGGCAAGACGGTGGTGGTGATCATTCCGTCCTTTGCCGAACGCTATCTCTCGACCGCGCTGTTCGACGGCCTGTAAACCGGTGTTCGGCCGCGACGAGCTGGAGCGCTATTCCCGGCACATTATCCTGCCGGAGATCGGCGGCGCGGGTCAGCAGAAACTGAAAAAGGCGCGCGTGCTGGTGATCGGCGCCGGCGGGCTCGGTTCGCCGCTGCTGCTGTATCTGGCCGCCGCCGGCATCGGCGTGATCGGCATCGTCGCCGACGACACGGTGTCGCTGTCCAACCTGCAGCGCCAAGTGCTGCACGGCACCGAGGATATCGGCCGCAAGAAAACGGAAAGTGCCGCCGTTGGCGTCGCCGCGCTCAATCCGCATGTGAGGGTGATCGAGCATACCGAGCGGCTGACGCCGGAGAATGCCGACCGCCTGATCGGCGGCTATGACGTCGTCGCCGATGGCAGCGACAATTTCGACACGCGCTTCCTGGTCAACGACACCTGCTATCGGCTGAAGAAGACCCTGGTGACGGCCGCCATGCTGCGGTTCGACGGCCAGCTCTCCACCTTCAAGGCCTGGCAGGGCGAACCGCATCCCTGCTATCGCTGCGTCTTCCCCGAACCACCGCCGCCCGGCAGCGTGCCGGCCTGTTCCGAGGCCGGCGTGCTGGGCGCACTGGGCGGCGTGATGGGCAGCCTGCAGGCACTCGAAGTGGTGAAGGAATTGCTCGGGCTGGGCGACAGTCTCTCGGGCCGCCTGCTGCTCTATGATGCCCTGCGCGGCGATGTCCGCACCGTGAAACTGCGCCGCGATCCCCTGTGCCGCACCTGCGGCACAAAGTAGATTTCCCGGGCAGGATCTGCGGTAACCACTGATCCATCCACAGCAATCCGGCTTGCCTACTCCCGTTAGGCTAAATCGCACGTCTGCGTTGTGACCTATGATCCCCGGTCAAAGATCAGGGTAAGATCTGCAGGGCATGGGGGAACATGCAGGAGTATCTGCTGAAGGCGGGCGTCGCCGACGCCCTCGCCCGCGAAGCGACCGTGGCGCCGCCGGGCTGCTGGCCGGATCTGCAGGAGCCGCGTTTCCTGCACCTGCTGCGGCACTGGGCCGAACGTCGCCAATCTGTTGACGGCAAACCGGGCGTGCGAACGCCGCGCAGCGCCATCGATCCCGGCGCCATCCGCAACTGTCTGTCGAATGTCTGGATCTATCAGTATCTGCCCGCAGAGGACGATTTCGTCTGCACGCTGTCGGGCGAGGGGGTCAACCAGGCCTGGGGGCAGAGCCTGATCGGCAAGCGTGTCAGTCAGATCATGCCGGCCGCCATCACGGATCGTGTGCAGCTGCTGTATCGCAGCATGCTGCTGATGCCGGCAGTGCAGTTTAGCCAGCGCCGCATCCTGCCCAATGACGGCGTGGCACAAAGCGCCGACCGGCTGATCGTGCCGCTGTCGCGGGATGACGGCAGCCCCTATGGCATTTTCGGCATCACGATCTATCATCTCGGCAGGCAGAGCATCCTGGGAGATCCGCGCGACATCCAGGGCACTGTCACCTTCTACGACTGCAATACCCTGCCGAGGACATTGCCCTGAAGGCGCGGCCCTGCCGATCGCCAGGTTTGCGTTTTTCCACCCTCGGATGCGTCGACGGAGTCGCAACCCTGGCCTAGCATCGCGATAGCCGGGAGTTGGTATGTCGGGGCAGGATGACAGGGGCGTGGTGGAAGGCGAGACGGCCCAGCCGGGCCTCTGGCCGGTTTTCCGCGACCCGCGGTTTCCCCAGCTGCTGCATCACTGGGCGGCGGGACGGACGTCGGACGGGGGCACCGGCGTGATGATGCCGCGCGCAGCCCTCGATCCGCTCGCAATCCGGGGCTGCCTGGCACATATCTGGCTCGCGCAATATATCGCCGAGGAAGACAACTTCGTCTTCCGCCTGGCCGGCGAGCGGGTCAACGAGGCCTGGGGCACCAATATCACCGGCAAGCGGCCGGAAGAGTTCATGTCGCCGGCCAGTGCCGCGACCGCCCTGCAGATCTACCGCTGCATCGTGCTGACGCCCGCCATTCATGTCGGCTACCGCCGGATCGTGCCGGTCGAACGACAGGAGAAGGGGGCCGAACGGCTGGTCGTGCCCCTGAGCGATACCGGCGGCGGGCCCTGGGGCATCGTCGGCGTCTCGCTGTACCACTTCAACCCGGTCACCCAGGCAGACCTGCCGCCCTATGTCGGGGCGGATGTCACCTATTATCCCTGTGCAGGCTTGCCCGCGGGGACGCCTTAAGCAGGGTCGGAGTCGCCGCAGTGCGGCGGATTGTCGCAGCGGACCGCACCCCCGCAGGCCCCTGCCACGCATGCATAACGGCCCGTTGTGACTTTCGGGAATAGGCCAGAAAAACCCTAGTCTTGCTAGAGGCTTGATTTGGCAGATGCGAGTATTTCTTAACTGAAACCGGCCCGCCCGCCGGCTTGACGCTGACTCACCCTGTTTCTATGGTGCGCGCGCTTTCTGGGGGCGGTCGCCCCTGGCGCCGGGGGTAGTTGTCCATGGCCGAACAGGAACGACCGACACCAGCAGGCAGCGATGCCGACGATCCGGCGCTCGCCCGGCTCGACCGCGATCTCGAAGCGGTCCGGGTCAGGAAGGCAGCCGAAACGGCCTCGCGGCGCCCGGATGCCGATCCCCGCCAGTCGCGGAATATCGGCAGAGCCTGGTCGCTGGCGATCGAAATGGTCGCGGCGGTCGGCGTCTCGGTGTTCATCGGCTGGTGGCTCGACCGCTGGCTCGATAGCGCACCCTGGGGGCTGGTCGGATTTATCCTGCTCGGCATTGCCACGGCCATGTGGTCGGCGATCCGGACGGGCATGGCGATGCAGCGTGTGCAGCTCGAAGACGCCGAGCGCGACGCAAAGAAGGAAGGGGACTAACTGTGGCAACCAGCCCGCTCGATCAATTCAAGGTCAAGTGCATCGCTTTCTGTGGCGAGGGCGGCCAGCTGCAGGCCTTCTCCTTCACCAACGCTTCTCTCTTCATGGTGCTCAGCGTCGCCGCCGCGGTGCTGCTGATGGTCTACGGCATGCGCCAGCGCAGCCTGGTGCCGGGCCGGCTGCAGTCGGTCGCCGAACTCAGTTACGAATTCGTCGCCAATATGGTGCGCGAGAATGTCGGCCCGAACGGTCGCCAGTATTTCCCCTTCATCTTCTCGCTCTTCATTTTCGTGCTGATGGCCAACATGCTCGGCATGGTGCCCTACAGCTTCACGGTGACCAGCCACATCATCGTCACCTTCGCGCTGGCGATGACCGTGTTCCTCGGCATCACGCTGATCGCCATCGTCCGCAACGGCATCCACTTCTTCACCCATTTCATGCCGGCCGGCGTGCCGATGTGGCTCGCCCCGGTCATCGTGCCGATCGAGATCATCTCCTATCTGTCGCGCCCGATTTCGCTCAGCCTTCGTCTGTGCGCCAACATGCTGGCAGGTCACACCACGCTGAAGGTGTTCGCCGGTTTCGTCGTGTCGATGATCGGCATGGGCGGCGCGCTGTCGGCTTCGGGCATCCTGCCGCTGATCATGGTCACTGCGCTCACCGCGCTGGAATTCCTGATCGCCTTCCTGCAGGCCTATGTCTTCGCCATCCTCACCTGCCTCTACCTCGCCGAGGCCGTGAACATGGAACATCACTAAGCGTCATCGTTTAAGTTCAACCAACCAGTTAACCCAAGAGAAGGATGAGTATTATGGATCTTGCTTCTGCCAAGATGATCGGTGCCGGCATTGCTGCTATCGGCATGGGCGGCGCCGCGATCGGCGTGGGTCTGATCTTCGCGAACTTCCTCAACGGCGCGCTGCGCAATCCGGGCGCTGCCCCGAAGCTGTTCGGCAACCTGATGCTCGGCTTCGCGGTGACCGAAGCGCTCGGCATCTTCGCGCTGCTGATCGCGCTGCTGATCCTGTTCGTCTGAGCTAAATGCCTCAGCTCGATACAGCCACTTTCCTGCCGCAGCTCGTCTGGCTGCTGATCACCTTTGCCATCCTCTATGTGTTGATGGCCAAGGTGGCGCTGCCGCGCGTGGCTGAGGTGGTGGACGGGCGCCGCAAACGTCTCGAACAAGACCTCGAGGAAGCGGCACGGCTGAAGCGCGAGACTGAGAAGGCGATCGCCGACTACGAGCAGGCGCTGGCGCAGGCCCGGGCGAAGGCCCAGGCCATTGCCGGCGAGACCCGCGCCAGGATCTCCGCCGAACAGGCGGCGACCAAGGCCAAGCTCGAAGCCGAGATCACCGAGCGGACCAAGGCGGCGGAAGCCAGCATCCTCGCGGCCAAGCAGCAGGCGCTGAGCCAGCTGAAGGCGGTCGCGGCCGAGGCGGCCTCCGATGTCGTGGCCCGGCTCAGCGGCACGGCGCCGAGCAACGACGCGGTTTCCGCGGCCGTTGACCAGGCGCTCGCCAAGCGCGGCGCATAAGGAACGCGGATATGTTGCAGGATTCGACATTCTGGGTTCTGGTCGCCTTCGTCCTGTTCTTCGCCCTGATCTTCTGGCTGAAGGTTCCGGGCAAGGTGCTGGGGCAGCTTGATGAGCGCGCCGCCCGCATCAAGAAGGATCTGGACGAGGCCGAGAAGCTGCACCAGGACGCGCAGCATCTGTTCGCCGAGTATCAGCGCAAGCAGCGCAACGCGCTCAAGGAAGCCGAGGAGATCGTCGCCGCGGCCGAAGCCGAGGCGAAGGCCCTGCTGAAGGACACCGAGGCCGATCTGAAGATCAGTCTTGAGCGTCGCCGCAAGCAGGCCGAGGACAAGATCGCCCAGGCCGAAAAGCAGGCCGTGCAGGAAGTGCGCGACACCGCGGTGGAAATCGCCGTGGCCGCCGCGGGCCAGGTTCTGGCCCAGTCGCTGCAAGGTGCTGCCGCGGCCGCGCAGATCGATCGCGCCATCACTGATGTGAAGGCCAAGCTGCACTAAGCGTTTCAGCACACTCGACTACGAAAAGGGCCGCAGCGACGCGGCCCTTTTTTGTATGCGCAAAACCTTCAAAGACGTGAGAAACTGTCATGGCCGGGCTTGTCCCGGCCATCCACGCCTTTACTGACAGCGGCAAGACGTGGATGCCCGGCACAAGGCCGGGCATGACGACTATGGATGGCTGGATTCACTGCTGCGTGCGAGGCGCCGATGAAGTGGACTCAATCCACCGTGCGGCAGAACACGCGGTAGAGGCGGATGATGTTGGCGTCCATGGCGCTGACGCGGATCGCCCAGTGCTCGCCTTCGCAGATCGCCCATTCGCGCTCGTTCTCGTCCATCGACTTGCCGCGCAGCTTCACCTCGTCGGCATAGCGGGCGAAGGAGTCGATCACGGCGGTCTTCAGTTCCTGCGTCACGTCTTCCATGTAGCAGATGACGAAGTTCAGGCTTTCCAGTTCGGCCTGCAGGCCTTCGGGCGTCAGCAGATGCGGCTTCACCGGCTCGCGGTCCCACCACACTTCGTAGACGCGGCTCTCGGTCGAACCGGTGAGCAGGAAGTCGGTGAACATCAGCTGGCCGCCCGGCTTCATCGCGGCGCGCAGCTTGGCCAGCAGCAGGCGCTTGTCCTGCACGCTCATCAACCCGTCCTTGGAGAGGAAGACGTCGACGCTCTTGCGCTTGAAGCTGACATCGTCGAGCGGCGTGGTTTTGATGTTGGCGCGCTGCTTCACGCCCTGGTGCTTGGCCAGTTCGATCGACACGGATGCCAGGTCCGGATCCGGCTCATAGGCGTCGATCCACAGATTCTCGCGTGCCATCAGGCGGGTCATGCCGCCCATGCCACTGCCCAGTTCGGTGATCGACATATTGGGATTGAGGCCGAGCGGGGCAATCAGCGGCTTCATCAGCTCTTCACCGCCCGGCGTGTTGAAGCCTTCGCCGAACAGCTTCTGCGTCACCTGCAGGCGGCGCGGCGACCAGCTGTCGATGCTCGGCACCTCCCTGGGCGCCTCGTCGATCGGCAGGTCGTCCATGGCCGGCTGGGTGGAGTAGTCCTTGACCATATGGCGCATGACATAGTCGTCGCCATGCCACCAGGCGCGCAGCTTGTCGCGCCATGTCGTGGTCATTTCGTCGGACTGCTCAGGATTCTCCTTGACCACCAAAGCCGTACCCAGGATTCAGACTCGGACAGCATGCTTTAGCGTCGGTATGGTTGATTTTTGGTTGCCAAACCGGCGTCCTGCCCTGTGAAAACACTGGAACAGGGGATGCCCATAAGCAAGCGCCCGCCGGTGAGGGCGGGCGCGGGCTATACTTTAGATTTGGTTACCTGTCGTTCCGGCCGATCGTCGGCCGGCAGACTTACCGGCGACCGGCCATGCGTTCGGGCAGCAGGTCGCGCACCCGGCGGCGGGCCTCGGTGTCGCGGATGCGGGCTGACTGGGCCGTGGTGATCAGGCGCGGCGCCGGCGGATTGGCCAGCACGGTGACCGGATCGGTCAGCAGGTTGTCGGCCAGCTGCTTGATCTCGGCCGGCAGCGTGGTGGCAAACACGATGGTCTGGCGCTCGGTCGGCGCGGCCTCGAAGATGGCGCGCAGCTCGTTGGTCACGCCGAGTTCCAGCATGCGGTCGGTTTCGTCCAGCACCATGATTTCGAGCTTGTTCAGCTCCAGCTGGCCGGCATTGATCAGTTCGACCACGCGACCCGGCGTGCCGATCAGGATGTCGATGCCGCGCGACAGGGCCTGCGCCTGCGCGGCCTTGCCCGGGCCTTCATAGACGGTGACCTGGCTGAGGCGTACGAAGCGGCCGTAGGCGCGGAAGCTTTCCTGGATATGCTGCACGCGCTCGCGCGACGTGGTCAGGATCAGGGCGCGCACCTTGCGCGGGCCGGCCGGATGCCGGTCGATGGACAGATGCTGCAGGATCGGCAGCGTGAAGGCGACGGTCTTGCCCGCGCCGGCTTCCGCCTGACCCAGCAGATCGCGACCCTGAAGCAGATGCGGAATCGCCTTGGCCTGGATCGGCGTTGGCGCGACGTGCTTCTCAGCCGTCAGGGCGCGCTGAATCGGTTCAACTAGATCGAGGGAGGAGAATTGGCTGTTGCTCAACATAGGCCTGCAAAGGTTAGTTACGCGGCAGGGATACCACTTGCGACCGTAACACCTGAAACCGTCCCTGAGTGACAATTTTTCCCGGTCCGGCAGCGCCCGAAGCGCGGCGGCGAACGTGGGTTTTTGTCACGGAAGCCAGGGTCAAGAGGTACGGCGGCGTCCGGCGGGGTACCGCGAACCCGCGTGATACTAGCGGTCGTTCCCTGTTTTGCAAGCGCGAAACAGCATGGTGCGACAATCCGGTATAAACCGCCAAAAACGCCATTTTTTCGCGCTCGCCTTTCCGGACCGATATGGTGACAAGGTCGTGGCTTTTCAAGGATTTGTCAGAGATTTCCACAGGGCTTCGATGCCGCTCCCGCAGCGGGCGCATAGCAGCATTGCCTGCCGGGCAAGCGAGCGGAACAGCCTCGCCGGGCGGCGACTCGGCCGGGCCCGAAAAGGACTCGGGACAGGCCCGCAAAATGGTTAATTTCCGCACGGCCAGGCTTCGATAACCCGGCTTTCCGTAACGTAAAGCGGGTCGCGGACCGACCCTGCCGGGGCGGCCCGGAAATCCCCTGCCGCGGCCGCCGATCCGGGCTGCGATCCGGTCCGGCAATCCGCCTTGCATTTGCGGGGATTGGCCGCTAAAACCGCGCGCTCTACGTATCGGGCGTTCCGGCTGGAAGGGCTGCCGAGTTCGCCTTGAAGATCACTCCATACCTCGGAGGTATATGAAATGCCCAAGTTGAAGACCAAGAGCTCGGCCAAGAAGCGCTTCAAGCTCACGGCGACCGGCAAGGTGAAGCGGGCCCATGCGGGCAAGCGTCACGGCATGATCAAGCGCACCAACAAGCAGATCCGGAATCATCGCGGCACCGCCGTGGTGTTCGAAGGCGATGCGCGCAAGATCATCAAGAACTACCTGCCCAACGCCTGAGTTAAGGAGACAATCACATGGCACGTGTTAAGCGGGGCGTTACCGCCCATGCCCGCCACAAGAAGGTCCTGAAGCTCGCCAAGGGCTATCGTGGCCGCAATTCCACCGTCTTCCGCGTCGCGATCGAGAAGGTCGAAAAGGGACTGCAGTATGCGTTCCGCGACCGTCGCGCCAAGAAGCGCAACTTCCGTTCGCTCTGGATCCAGCGCATCAACGCTGCGGCCCGTGAACAGGGTCTGACCTACGGCCGATTTATCAACGGCCTCGCGCTCGCCGGCATCGACATCGACCGCAAGGTTCTGGCCGATCTCGCCGTGCATGAGCCCGAGGCTTTCAACGCCCTGGTGGCGCAGGCCAAAGCGGCCCTGCCTGCCTCGGCGGCCTGATCGGCCCGCACGCGCAGTTTCAATTCTAGCGACCGTTTGCGAAGGGGGCCGTCACCACGGCCCCCTTTGTTTTTGTATCTGAGGAAAAGACCCTCACTCCAACCCTCTCCCGCAAGCGGGAGAGGGAGCTGTCTTTCCCCTCGCCCGCGAGAGCGGGAGAGGGAGGAGCCCGCGAAGCGGGAGGGTGAGGGTGGAGCAGGTAAAGAGGAAGCATGACCGAGATCGCCCGGCTGGCCGCTGAAACCGAAAGCGCCGTCGCCAACGCGCAAAACCTGGAAGCGCTCGAAGAGGCCCGCCTTGCCGTGCTCGGCAAGAAGGGCTGGCTCTCGGCGGCGCTGAAGGAACTCGGCGCGCTGTCGCCCGACGAGCGCAAGGCGCGTGCGCAGTCTCTGAACGAGATCAAGGACAAGCTCACCGCCGCGCTGGACGCGCGCAAGACCGTGCTGGCCGATGCCGCGATCGATGCGCGCCTGAAGGCCGAAACGCTCGACATGACACTGCCGCTCAACGAAAGCGCCGAGCAGCAGGGCCGCATCCATCCGGTCAGCCAGGTGATCGACGAGATCACCGAGATTTTCGCCGCGATGGGATTCAGTATCGCCGAAGG
>JAEYSS010000270.1 GCA_023434425.1 Pseudomonadota bacterium
CGATCGTGGTCCAGACCGCGTCGATGCCCTCGTTCAGCAAGGCCGAGGCCATCTGCACCTGTGGCTGCCAGTCAGCATGGCGCGGCCGCATCAGATGCAGCGCCATGCGATAATCGGCCGCCGCCAGTCGCGCCTTGGGCAGCAGGTCGCCATCGGCCTTGTTGATCACCACGAGGTCGGCCAGTTCCATGATGCCGCGCTTGATGCCCTGCAGGTCGTCGCCGCCGCCCGGCGCCAGCAGCAGCAGGAAGATGTCGACCATCTCGGCCACCGTGGTTTCCGACTGGCCGACGCCGACGGTTTCCACCAGCACGACATCGAAACCGGCAGCCTCGGTCAGCAGCATCGCCTCGCGCGTGCGCCGCGCCACGCCGCCGAGCGAGCCGCCCGAGGGCGACGGCCGGATGAAGGCATTGGGATCGCGACCGAGCTGCTCCATGCGCGTCTTGTCGCCGAGGATCGAGCCGCCCGACAGCGTCGAGGACGGATCGATAGCGAGCACCGCAACCTTTTTCTTCTGAGCCGTCAGATACAGGCCGAAGCGTTCGATGAAACTGGATTTGCCGACGCCCGGCGTGCCGGAGATGCCGATCCGGATGGCTTTGCCAGTCGCCGGCAGGATCTTCTGCAGCAGCAGATCGGCGGCCGCGCGGTCGGCGGCATGGCGCGATTCCACCAGGGTGATGGCGCGGGCCAGCGCGCGGCGGTCGCCACTGAGCAGCTGCCCGGCAAGCTGGTCGGGATCGAGGGTGCGGCGTGCCGACATGCGGCGACCTTAGCGAAGCCGCTGCAGCCGCGCCACCGGGAGGGGAGTCGAAGGTGAGTCGCCGGGGCGTTGCCCGGCGCAGCACCGCGAATCCCGTTCGCCGGGCAAGGACTCGCCTTCTGGCGAAATTGTCAACGTATTGACGTCGAACCACATTGACAGCGACTCCCCGGGATTCGTATTTCCTTTGGCAGACATGGCGAATCACCTGGACGATCTGCCCACCTCCTCGCTGCCGCTGTCGGCGCAGTCACGCGCCCAGGCCCGGCTGGAGCAGGCCCGCGCCGATCTGTCGCGCATGGCCCGGTCGGCATCGACATCGACCACGCCGCAGCCTGATGCCGAGATTGAGACCGTCACTGCCGCGCCGGCCACCTACGATCCCGCCGCCGTGGCCGCGCGCATCGACCTGATGCGCGGACGCTTTGGCAAGGCGCGCGAAGACGCCATCTCCGCCCTGCTGTTCCTGAGCGACGCGCAGCAGGATTGCGATGCGCTGTCCGAAGCCGCCACGCTCAACCGCTGGCCGCTGATGGCTGCCGGCATCGAACTGCTGCAACAGGCGCTGCGCCGTGCCATGCCGGCCGAGCCGAGGCATCTCGACCTGATCGGGCTGCTGATCGATGCGCTCTATGCCCTGCGCCGCGCCGAAACGCGGCCGGATATGGGCCGCGCCGGCGAAGACCTGCTGCGCGGCCTGCGCCTGGCGACCGGACGGGAACTGCCCGCCCTGGATTCCTGACCGGAAAAGCTGACCGCGGCCGGTTCGCCGCAGCGCAGCAAGCTCCGCCCACTGCAGAATTGCCGCTTTTCCGGTGTCATTTTCGCCTCGGAAAAGCCGCGCCGGAGGCTTAGACTAAAGTCTATGCGCATCCTGGTCGCACTTCTCGCCGCACCGCTGCTGCTCTTGCCCGCGCGCGCGCCGCTGGCCCAGCAGGTCTCGCTTGCGCCGCTGCGGCAGACCGACTCCCGGCCGACCGACATCCAGCGGGCCGAACTCGGCTTCAGCCTCTATGCGCTGGGCGCCAAGGGGCTCGAGATGAAGCTGACCATGCGGCGCGACACTGAAGATTTGCAGGTCGAACTGGCGATGCGCACCGCCGGCATGGTCGACTGGGCGATGCGGACGGTGATGACCGGCCAGTCGGCGGCGCGGATCGGCCAGGACGGCCGCCTGATGCCGGTACGGTATATCACCGACAGCGACGGTGCCTGGTCGAAGCGGCTGACCCGCATGAGCTGGGGCGCCGACGGCCTGCCGGTGGCCGAGTTGTTTCCGCCCAATGACGAGGACGACCGCGAGGAGGTGCCCGACCTGCTCAAGCGCGACACGCTGGATCCGACCATGGCGATGGTCTCGCGCGTGCTGCGCGGCGGCGCAACGCCGCCCTGCACGGGCAGCGACGCGATCTACGACGGCCGGCGCCGCTACAACATGCATTTCTCGGCGGTGGGTCCGGAAACCCTGCAGCAGCATAACCGCACGGCCTATAGCGGCCCGGCCTTCAAATGCATGGTGAAGCTGGAGCCGGTGGCCGGCTACAGCCGCAAATACATGGCGGAATGGAGCGAGAAGGACGAACAGCCGGCCTATATCTGGCTGGCGCAGCCGCCGGGTTTCGATGCCTGGCTGCCGGTGCAAATGGAAGGCACATCGCGCCTCGCCACCGCCAGCACCTGGATCAGCAGCGCGAAACTGAACGGACGCGACTGGCTCCAGCCGCTGGGCTTTATCAGGGCCGAGGTGCCGAATACCGTCACGCCGTGAGGGGCGCGGGTTCTCGTAAGTCATTCAGAAAACACATCGTTTCGTCACCCTCGGGCTTAACCCGAGGATCCATTTCCCGTGCGGCCAGGCCATGACCGGACAGGACCGGCAGATGGATCCCCGGCGCAAGGCCGGGGATGACGGGATGGTTTTTTCGTAAATATATGATATGACTACACAATTCGTCATGCCCGGGCTTGACCCGGGCATCCCATTTAAAATGGAACCCTCGGGTCAAGCCCGAGGGTGATAAATCAGCGGGCGCAGGGAATTCATGTCCACCCTGCCGCCTTGACTTCCGGCCCCCAAACCGCTTTATTCCGCCCGCTTTCCGAAGCTTTGGAAGCAGTCCGGTCCGAGGACCGCCGTCCGTCCGCGAGTGTCGCGCACGGGCGTCGTTTTGTTTTGGACCTTTACGTTTTTTGTTTCACCGCGTTGCGAGAGCAACGCTGAGGGAGGTTTTTCAGGGTCGACATGTTCGAATCTCTGAGCGGCAAACTGGGAGAAGTCTTCGAGCGGCTGCGCAAGCGCGGCGCGCTGTCGGAGTCTGACGTCTCGGAGGCCCTGCGCGAGGTCCGCGTCGCCCTGCTGGAAGCCGATGTCGCGCTGCCCGTCGTCAAGACCTTCATCGACGGCGTGAAGTCGAAGGCGGTCGGCCAGGATGTACTGCGCTCGGTCACGCCGGGCCAGCAGGTCATCAAGATCGTCCACGACCATCTCGTCGAGATGCTCGGCGGCGAGGCCGGCGCCGAGGATGAGTCCGGCATCAGCCTGAATGCCGTGCCGCCAGTGCCGGTGCTGATGGTCGGCCTGCAGGGTTCGGGCAAGACCACCAGCACGGCGAAGATCGCGCTGCGCCTGATGAACAAGGAGCGCAAGAAGGTGCTGATGGCGTCGCTCGACGTCTATCGCCCTGCCGCGCAGGAACAGCTGAAAATTCTCGGCGAGCAGAACAGCATCCCGGTGCTGCCCGTCGTTGCCGGCCAGATGCCGGTCGATATCGCCAGACGCGCGCTGCAGGCCGCCAAGCTCGGCGGCTACGACGTGCTGATGCTGGATACCGCCGGCCGGCTTCACATTGACGAAACGCTGATGCTGGAAGTCGCCGCCGTGCGCGACGCCGTGCAGCCGCATGAGACCCTGCTGGTCGCCGACAGCCTGACCGGCCAGGATGCCGTCAACGTCGCGAAAAGCTTCAACGAGCGCGTCGGCGTCACCGGTATCGTGCTGACCCGCGTCGATGGCGATGGCCGCGGCGGCGCGGCGCTCTCCATGCGCGCCGTCACCGGCAAGCCGATCAAGCTGATCGGCGTCGGCGAAAAGGTCGATGCCATTGAGGCTTTCCATCCGCAGCGTGTCGCGCAGCGCATCCTCGGCATGGGCGACATCGTCTCGCTGGTGGAAAAGGCCGCCGAGACGATTGAGAAGGAAGAGGCCGAACGGCTGGCGGCCCGCGTGCAGAAGGGCCAGTTCGACCTCAACGACATGGCCAGCCAGCTGAAGCAGCTGCGCAAGATGGGCGGCATGTCGGGCGTGATGAACCTGCTGCCCGGCGTGGGCAAGGTGAAGCAGCAGCTGGCCGACGCCAATGTCGACGAGAGCGTGCTGAAGCGCCAGGAAGCCATCATCGGCTCGATGACCAGGGAAGAACGCAAGAATCCCAAGGTGATCCACGCCTCGCGCAAGAAGCGCATCGCGTCGGGCTCGGGCACTTCGGTGCAGGATGTCAACAAGCTGCTGAAGCAGCATCTGCAGATGGCCGACATGATGAAGCGCATGTCGAAGCTGGGGCAGAAAGGTTTCATGCGCAGCATGGGCGCGATGCTGCCGGGAATGTCCGGCATGCCCAAGCTGCACTGAGAGTTTTGAGTATTCGGTAATTCGCAAGTTTCAACAGTTCGAAGAAAGGAAGACCATGTCAGTCAAGATCCGCATGACCCGCGGCGGCGCCAAGAAGCGTCCCTACTACCGCATCGTGGTGGCCGACTCGCGCAGCCCGCGCGATGGCCGCTTCATCGAGAAGATCGGCTCCTACGATCCGATGCTGCCGAAGGACCGCGAGCGCGTGCAGCTCGACGTCGAGCGCTGCAAATACTGGCTGAGCCAGGGCGCCCAGCCGTCCGACCGCGTCGCCCGCTTCTTCGACAAGGCCGGCCTGGTGAAGTGGGCCCACGGCAGCAACCCGGAAAAGGGCAAGCCGAAGGCGAAGGCGCAGGAGCGGATCAAGGCTGCTGAAGAAGCTGCCAAGGCCGCGGCCGAGAAGCCGGCTGAAGAAGCCGCCGCTTCCTAAGGCATGAGCGGCACTGTTCTGCTGGGCGTCGTGATCGGCGCACAGGGCATCCAGGGCGAGGTGAAGGTGAAGACCTTCACCGGTGAGCCCGAAGCGGTCGGGGATTACGGTCCCCTCCAGGATGCCGGTGCGACGCGCAAGTTCCAGCTGAAGGTGTTGCGCCTGTCGAAAGGCGATGTGGTGATTGCGCGTATCAAGGGCGTCGAGGATCGCAATGCGGCCGAGGCGCTGAAGGGGACGGAGCTTCATGTGTTGCGCTCCGCCCTGCCCCGGGCCGGCGAAGGTGAGTTCTACTTCGCAGACCTGGTGGGCCTGACGGCGATGATGTCGGGCCGGGTTCTGGGCAGCGTGACCGCTGTTCACAACTACGGCGCCGGCGACATGCTGGAGGTCAAAACAGAGGGCGGCCGTTCGGCGATGGTGCCCTTTACCGACGATGCGGTCCCCGTTGTGGACCTCGCCGCCGGCACGGTGACGGTAGAGCCTGCCTTCTGGCTGGGCGGACCTGAAACCGAGGAGGACCGCAAGGACCGGGCTGAACAGCTCAGCGCCGAGCGGGCGGCCGAACAGGCCGGAGGGTGAGTTGAGTAGCGTCCCGGCTGCGCTGCCGTGGAATGCGCGGATACTGACTTTGTATCCCGCGATGTTCCCCGGTCCGCTGGGACAGAGTCTGGCCGGGCGCGCCTTGAGTGAAGGGCGCTGGTCGCTGACGGTGGTGGATATCCGCGACTTCGCGCGCGACAAACACCGCACCGTCGACGACACGCCGTTTGGCGGCGGGCCGGGCATGGTGATGCGGCCGGATGTGCTGGCCAGCGCGCTGGATGCGACGCTGGCGGGTGCGGAAGGTGAGATCAGCGGGCAGCCGCTGATCTATTTTTCGCCGCGCGGCCGGCGCCTGGATCAGGCGCTGGTCCACGAGGTGAAGGCGGCCGGCGGAGCCACCTTGCTCTGCGGCCGGTTCGAGGGGGTGGACGAGCGTCTATTGCAGGCGCGCTCCGTCGTCGAGGTCAGCCTCGGCGACTTCGTCCTGTCGGGTGGCGAGATCGCCGCATATGCGCTGCTGGATGCAGTCGTGCGGTTGCTGCCCGGGGTAATGGGTGCCGAAGAGTCCGGCACCGAAGAGAGTTTCGCGGACGGTTTGCTGGAATATCCCCAGTATACCCGGCCGCAGGAGTGGGAAGGCCTGGCAGTGCCCGATGTGCTGCTGTCCGGCCACCACGAGAAGATCGCAGCCTGGCGGCGCGAGATGGCGGAAAAGATCACCGCCGAGCGCCGGCCGGACCTGTGGGAGAGTTACCGTCGGCGCAAGCCGGCGGGGAAGAATTGAAACGCGTTTTTTGAACTTTGGAAGAAGAAAGGCAGAGTGCCATGAACCTGATGCAGCAGCTCGAGAAAGAGCAGTCCGATGCTCTCGTCGCCGCCCGCGCGGTGCCGGATTTCGGCCCGGGCGATACCCTGACCGTCAACGTGAAGGTGGTCGAAGGCGGCCGCGAGCGCGTGCAGGCCTATGAAGGCGTGTGCATCGCCCGCTCCAACCGCGGCGTGAACTCGTCCTTCACCGTGCGCAAGATTTCGTACGGCGAAGGCGTGGAACGTATCTTCCCGCTGTATTCCCCGCGCATCGACTCGATCGTCGTGATCCGCCGCGGCGACGTGCGCCGCGCCAAGCTGTACTACCTGCGTGGTCGTACCGGTAAGGCCGCGCGCATCACCGAGAAGCGCGACCCGCGTCCGGGCGACGATAAGAAGTAAGACGGCCGGTCCGGACGCGTTTCGCGCCGGACCTTCCGCACCAGCGAACCTGAGCCGCCTGCCGGAAAAGTTCCGGCGGGCGGCTTTTGTTTTTTTATTCCCGTTGGCGAGAAAATTTCTGGCTGAGCATCGTTGAGTCGCCTGTAAACCCGGCCGAGACCGGCATCGGGTAGCGGAGCAGCGTGACCGTGCACGATGTCAGACTCAAAACCGCTCCGGCCACCGACAGCAGGTGGGATCTGGACTTTCTCGCCGGAGGCGGCGAGATGGGCGCGAAAATGCGGACTTATGACTGGGCGGGCTCTCCGCTCGGGCCGGCCCATCTTTGGCCGCACAGCCTCAAGACCGCGATCCGCATCCTGCTGTCCTCGCGCTATGCCATGTGGATGGCCTGGGGGCCGGATCTCACCTTCTTCTGCAACGATGCCTATCTTCCCACGCTGGGCGTGAAGGCGAAGTGGGCGCTCGGCAGTTCGTCGCGAAAGGTATGGTCCGAAGTCTGGGAATTTGCCGGACCGCGCATCCAGCAGGTGCTGACCACCGGTACGGCCACCTGGGACGAAGACCTGCTGCTCTATCTCGAGCGCAGCGGTTACCCGGAAGAGACCTACCACACGTTTTCCTACAGCCCGCTGGCCGACGACGAGGGCCGCATCGTCGGCATGCTCTGCGTGGTGACCGAGACCACCGAGCGGGTGATCGCCGAACGGCGCATGACCCTGCTGCGCGATCTGGCCACACAGCTGACCCTGACCCGGCGGCTGGAGGATGTCGGCCCCGCCCTGAACAACATCCTGGGCAATCAGCCCGACCTGCCCTTTCTGGCCGTCTACCTGCTCGATGCGGATGGCAGCGGCAATGCCACACGGCTGTGCTTCATCGGCACCGCAGAAGACAATGCGCTCTTTCCGCCGGCAACACGCACCGATGCGACTGCACAGCTGCCGCTGCAGGAGATGCTGGCAGGTAACCGCGACATCCCGATCCCGGATCTGGCGGAGCGGCTGGGCAGTGCACTCAGCCTGACCGATGCGGGCAGCAAGCGACCCGATCAGGCGCGCCTGGTTCCCCTGATGCAGGGGCCGGACCGCTGCATCGGCTTTGTTGTCGCCGGACTTGCGCCCTATCGTCGCTCCGATCCCGAATATATCGGCTTCATCGACCTGCTGGCTGGCCAGATCGAGGCCAACCTGACCAGCGTGAATGCCTATGAGGAAGAGCGGCGCCGCGCGGAGGCTCTGGCGGAGCTCGATCGCGCCAAGACGGCATTCTTCTCCAATGTCAGCCATGAATTCCGCACGCCGCTGACCCTGATCCTCGGCCCTATCGAGGAGATGCTGGAAAAGCAGCCGCCGGACATCCAGCCTGAGACCCTGGCACTGGCCGAGGCTGCGCATCGCAACAGCCTGCGCCTGCTCAAGCTGGTCAACACCCTGCTCGATTTCTCCCGGCTCGAGGCCGGTCGGGTCCAGGCACAGTTCCAGCCGACCGATCTCGCCGCCTATACCGCCCAGCTCGCCGCCAGCTTTGAATCCCTGCTCGTCAAGGCAGGATTGGCCTATCGCATCGACTGCCCGCCCCTGCCACAGCCGGTGCTGGTCGACCAGGGCATGTGGGAAAAGATCGTCCTCAATCTGCTGTCCAATGCGTTCAAGTTCACACGGACGGGGGAAATCGCCGTGTCGCTGGCGACGTCTCTCGACGGCCGCCAGGCGGTGCTGACGGTGCGCGACACCGGTTCCGGCATTGCACCGGAAGACCAGCCGCGCCTGTTCGAACGCTTTTATCGCGTCGCCGGTGTGCAGGGCCGGAGCTTTGAAGGCAGTGGCATCGGCCTGGCGTTGGTTCAGGAACTGGTGCTCCAGCACGGCGGCACCATCGCGCTGGACAGCACACCGGGCAAAGGAAGCTGCTTCACCGTCAGCATCCCGTTCGGGACCGCGCACCTGCCGGCCGGGCAGATGCTGCCGGCTACCGCCGACATGCCGCAGCCCTCACAGGCCGGCAGCTTCGTATCCGAAGCGATGCGCTGGTTGCCGGAGACACCTGCCGCAGCCGTTCCGCCGCAGGATGCCCGGGCGCCTCGCGCCGGCGCGACGACTGGTCTGCGCATCCTGCTGGCCGATGACAATGCCGACATGCGCAACTATATCCAGCGCCTGCTGGGGGCCGAAGGCTATAGCGTGGAAGCCGTGCGCAACGGCAGAGAAGCGCTGGAGGCCGCCCGGCGCGAACCGCCCGACCTGATCCTCTCCGACATCATGATGCCGCAGCTCGACGGCTACGGCCTGTTGCGGGCGCTACGTGCGGATTTTCTGCTGCGACTGGTACCCGTGATATTCCTGTCGGCCCGCGCCGGCGAAGAGGCGCGGCTGGATGGCATCGATGCCGGTGCCGACGATTATCTGGCCAAACCCTTCTCGGCCCGCGAACTGGTTGCCCGCGTGGCACGCAACCTGGAGACCGCACAGCTGCATCGCGAGACGGAACGAGCGCTGGTGGAGGAAGCCACGACGCTGGAAATCCTCAGCCGGGTCGGCGCCATGGTCTCGGCGCAGCTCGATCTCGATTCCGTGGTGCAGGCGGTGACCGATGCCGCAACGCGCCTGACCGGCGCCGCCTTCGGCTCGTTCTTCTACAATGTCGCGAACGATACCGGCGAAGACTACATGCTCTATGCGCTGTCCGGCGTGCCGCGCGAAACCTTCACGCAATTTCCGATGCCGCGCAACACTGCGGTCTTCGCACCGACCTTTGCCGGCGATGGCATCGTCCGGTCCGACGATATCATCCAGGATCCGCGTTACGGCCAGACCGCGCCGTATCACGGCCTGCCGGAGGGTCATTTGCCGGTCCGCAGCTATCTGGCCAGCCCCGTCATATCCCGCACCGGCGAGGTGCTGGGCGGCTTGTTCTTCGGCCACCCCGAGCCCGGCATGTTCGACGAACGGAGCGAGCGCCTGCTGGAAGGCATCGCCGCACAGGCCGCCATTGCCATCGACAATGCCCAGCTCTACAAGGCGGCGCAGACCGAGATCGCGGAGCGCAGGAAAACTGAAGCTGCGCTGCGCGAGAGCGAAGCGCGGTTCCGCAACATGGCCGACAATGCACCGGTGATCATCTGGATCAGCGAGGCGAATGGCAACTGCATATACATAAATCCGCGCTGGACTGAACTGACGGGCCTGACGGTGGCGCAGACCATGGGCACGGGCGGTCTGGAGGCCATACATCCCGATGACCGCCAGCGCTGCCACGAAGCCTTCGTCACCGCGCATACCGAGCATGAACCCTTCCGCATCGAATACCGGCTTCGCGGCGCCGATGGCGAAGATCGCTGGGTGATGTCGGCCGCCCTGCCGCGTTTCGACGGTGACACCTTCCTGGGCTATATCGGCTCGGTGGTCGATCTGACCGACCGCAAGCGGCTGGAAGAACAGCAGGAGCTGCTGCTGGCGATCGCCCGCGATGTCAACGCCACGCTGGAAAAGAAAGTCAACGAGCGGACGCGCGAACTGACGGACGCCAATCTGCGCCTGCGCAACGAAATCGCCGAGCGCGCCCGCGCCGAGGAAGCGCTCGGCCATGCACAGAAAATGGAAGCCATCGGGCAGCTGACGGGCGGTGTGGCGCATGACTTCAACAACCTGCTGACCGTGATCGTCGGCAATATCGAAACCCTGCAGCGGCAGATCCGGCATGAAACGCCGGACCGGGCACGCATGCTGCGCGCCATCGAGAATGCATCCAAGGGCGCCGAACGCGGCGCGGCGCTGACGCAGCGGCTGCTGTCGTTCTCGCGCCGTGCACCGCTGGAGCCGCGCCGGGTGGATGTGAATGCGCTGGTGTCCGGGATGATGGAGCTGATGCGACGCAGCCTGGGCGAGCAGGTGACGATCAAGGTGGATCTCGGAGAGGGCGTCTGGCCGGTAAATGCCGATCTGAACCAGTTCGAGAACGTACTGCTCAATCTGGCCGTCAATGCACGCGACGCCATGCCGGGAGGCGGGGTGCTGACGGTGACGACCCGCAATGCGAGTCTGGCTGAATCCGGCGCGGGCCTGCCGAGCGGAGATCACGTCCTGATCAGCGTGCGCGACACCGGCACCGGGATGACGCCGGAGGTGATGGAGCAGGCATTCGAACCCTTCTTCACCACCAAGGATATCGGCCATGGCACCGGACTGGGCCTGAGCCAGGCTTATGGCTTCATCAAGCAGAGCGGCGGCCATGTGAAGCTGGACAGCGTGCTGCAGCACGGAACGACGGTCAGCATTTACCTGCCCCGTATGGCGGAAGACGCCGCAGCGGCGCCCGAAATGCCGTCACCGGCCGAGTCCGGTTACATTCCGCGCGGCAGCGAGACCGTCCTGGTCGTCGAGGACGATGCCGACGTACGCCGGCATTCCTGCGACATCCTGACCGATCTGGGCTACCGCGTGCTGCAGGCCGATACCGGCGCGGCCGCACTCGCCATGCTCGACCGGCATCCGGATATCGCATTGCTGTTCACCGATATCGGTCTGCCGGGCGGCATGAACGGCCGGCAGCTCGGCGAGGAGGCCCTGCGCCGCCGGCCGGCGCTGAAGGTGCTGTGCACCAGCGGTTATGCCCAGCATGCGGTGGTGCATGAGGGCCGGCTCGATCCCGGCGTGCAGTTGCTGTCGAAGCCCTTCACCTATATGGCGCTGGCGCGCAAATGCCGCGCCGTGCTGGACAGTGCCGCGGCGGCGGCACCGGCAGCGGGCCGGCTGCTGCTGGTGGAAGACGATCCGCTGATGGTCTCCGTGCTCGCGGAGGGCCTGGCCGACGCCGGCTATCGCCATGTGCAAACGGCGACCAGTGCCCACGCGGCGATCGCGGCGCTAAAGAATGGCGGTGCTCGCATCGCCATGGTGGTGATGGATATGGGGCTGCCGGACATGCGCGGCGACCAGCTGCTGCTGGCCCTGCGCACCGCCAGACCGGACCTGCCGGTGGTGATTGCCAGCGGCTATGACCGCGCAACGCTGCAGAAGCGCATGGCGGGGATCCCGAACCTGCAGTTCATCGACAAACCATTCCTGCCGGAAGACCTCGCTGCGCTGCTGACGTCAATCGGGTATTTACCGGACTGACGCGCTCACACATAAAAGAGGCCCTGCCCGCTGCTCAGCAACCGGGCAGGGCTTTTTTACCGTGTCAGGCCGTCAGGCCTTGCCGCCCATGCGGGCCAGCAGTTCGACCTTGCGCTGCATCAGCTGCTCGCCGAGGTCTTCCAAGTCGATGTCGCTGCTGCGCAGCTGGGGAAACATCTCGTCGCGCTCTTCCTTGACGTGATGTTTGATGTATTCGCTGAGCACCTTCATCTTGGCGTCATAGAGATGCTCGCTCGGCTTCATCGCTTCGATCTCGGCGATCAGCTGCTTGGCGCCGTTATGCTCGACAATGGCCTCGTCGACCACATCTTCCTCGATTTCGTCATGCGCCGGCGGATACAGCAGTTCTTCCTCGATCATCGTATGCACGGTGAGCGCCAGGCAGATTTTCGCCGCCAGCTTGCCTTTCTCGGCCTTGCTGTCCAGCTGCTCGAACTGCTCGAACATGTCCTCTACCTCGCGGTGATCCTGTTCCAGCAGGGCGATGGCATCCGACGGCGCCGGCTGCGCTTCCATCATCTTGCTCATTTCGCGCGCCGCCTTGGCGATGGCGGGCGGCACGGCGCGCCGGCGCGAAGCGGTCGATTTGCGCTGTGTGGTTTTGCGCGTCGCGCCCTTGCGGCCGGCAGCCGCGCGTTTCGCCCTGGTGCTGCGCCGTGCGGTCGAACGGCTGGTTGTCTTCTTGCGGGTGCTGGCGCGGGATTTTGTTTTGGTACGCTGTGCCATATGTCCTCCGGGGCTTGGGGCATTGATGGCAACCAAACAGTGCGCGGCAATTCTTTGTTCCGCGCGGCGCAGACTTGCTCTCGATTTGTCCGAAGCTGTGACCGGCGCAGGATGCCGCCGGCCGGAACGGCGCGCTATTCCGCTGCTTCCTGCTGCGCCCGTCGCAAACCAGGCCCGTTCTTCGCCGCCCATTTCCCGAGTTCGTCCAGCACAGGGCGCAGCGAGAGGCCCAGATCGGTGAGCCAGTATTCCACCTTCGGCGGCACCGCGGCATGCACGCGGCGGCCGACCAGTCCGGCGGCTTCCAGGGCTCGCAGTTGCTTGGTCAGTTCCTTTTGCGTGATCAGCGGAATGGCGCGCGACAATTCGGAAAAGCGCAGCGGCTGGTCGGGCGCGGCGGCGCGGGCGCGCGCCAGCGTCAGGATGATCGGCACCGCCCATTTGTTGGCGATCAGATCGAGGGTGGCACAGATCATGCGGGCGCAGAGCGGTTGCCCATCTGCCGTCAGCGCATGCCGGAAATCGAGGTCTTTATCGGTAGCCATTCGGTAAGTATAGAGGTTTTGGGTGCCTACTTGCAAATTGATAGTACATGTGGCTTAAGCCTGTGGTCCGGCATCCGCATGGCCGGACAGTAACCGGAGGAATTCCCGCATGGCCAATCTCGATTTCTATTTCTCGCCCGGCGCCTGTTCGCTGGCCACCCATATCGCGCTGGAGGAGACCGGCGCCGCCTTCAATCCGAAGCCGACCTATACCCGCAAGGGCCAGACCCGCACGCCGGAATATCTGGCGATGAATCCGAAGGGCAAGGTGCCGGTGCTGGTGATCGACGGCAAGGTGCTGACCGAGAATACCGCCATCCTGACCTATCTCAATCGCAGCTATCCGAATGCCAAACTGCTGCCGGCCGGCGATGCGCTGAAGGAAGCCGAGGCGCTGGCCTTCGTCGCCTGGTGCGCCTCGGGCGTGCATCCGGTGCTCAGCCGCTTCTTCGGTCCGCAGAATTTCACCGATCTGCCTGACAGCGCCGACAACGTGAAGGCGCTGGCGACCAAGGCCAATGCGGCCAACTTCGCCATCATCGAAAAGGCGCTGAGCCACGGCAAAGACTGGCTGTTCGGCGACTGGTCGGTGGCCGACGGCTATATCTTCGTCTTCTTCAACTGGGCGACCAAGCTCGGTCTCGATGTCTCGGCCTATCCGAACTACGCCAAGCATTTCGAGCGCATGCAGAAGCGCCCCGCCGTACAGCGCGCCATGGCCCGCGAGGCCGAGGCGATGGCAGCCATGGACAAGGCAGCCTGAGACAAGGCCGCCTGACACAAACGTGACTCACCGCGACGGGGCGGTGCGATAGACTCGCACCGCCCTTTGCAACACAACGACAACACCAAGTTCCATAAACTGAAGGACGCACCCCCATGACTCTCGTAGAAAAATTCGGCCCGCTACTCGGCCGCATCCTGATCGCCCTGCTGTTCATTCCGGCCGGCATCAGCAAGATCACCGGCTTCGGCGGTACCGTCGGCTATATCGCGTCCAAGGGCCTGCCGCTGCCACAGGTGGCCGCGGCCGGCACCATCGTGGTCGAGGTCGTGATCGGCCTCGCGCTGCTGGTCGGCTTCAAGGCGCGTTATGCGGCCCTGATCCTGGCCGCGTTCACCGTCGCCGCCAGCCTTCTCTTCCATAACTTCTGGGCCATGCCGGAAGCGCAGAAGATGATGCAGCAGCTGATGTTCACCAAGAACTTCGCCATTGTCGGCGGCCTGCTGTTCATCGCCGCCTTCGGCGCCGGTCCGCTCAGCGTCGACAATCGCCGCTAACTTTTTAGCGCTGCCAAAGAAGCCGCCGGCATAGAAACCGGCGGCTTTTTATTGATCCGCGCGAATGGCCGAGGCGATCTCGCGCAGGGCTCTTGAGAGCAGCGGATCGCTGACGCGGGACTGGAGCAGGATCGCAGTGTGCGGCAACTCTGGCAGGCGCTGCTTTTTCGTCCATTCCGTCATGCCCGGCAGTCGCGCGCGGCGGCCCAGAACGGCCACACCCAGACCGGCCGCAACCGCCGCGGTGAGCGCACCGACGCCGCCGCCCGTGAAACTTTCCGACCAGCGGATTTTCGCAGTCTCAAGCGCTTTGATCGCGCTCGCCCGCACCGTGCAGGGCGCCGCCAGCGCCAGCAAAGGCAGCGGTTCTCCCGCGCGCCACTCGAAGCCGGGCGCGGCAAACCAACCGAGCCGATCCTGCAACAGGAGTTCCGTGCCACGCGGCACCGTCCGGCCGACATGATGCAGGATCGCCGCATCGATCCTGCCGGCGTCGAACGCCCCCGACAGGTCGCGGGACAGGCCGATGCGGACTTCCAGCCGCAATCCCGGCAGCCGACCGCGCAGCTGCGCCAGCAGGCCGGCCAGCTGCGCGCCCACCGCCTGGTCGCTGATGCCGAGCAGCAACGGGCGCTGCGGTTTCGCGTCCAGCACGGCCAGTGCCGCATCATGCGCCGCCAGCACATGGCGTGCCTCGGTCAGCAAGGCGGCGCCATCCGGCGTTAATTGCACCAACCGAGGCGTGCGTTCCAGCAGGCGGCGGCCGAGCCGGGTCTCCAGCCGCTTCAGGCGCAGGCTGATCGCGGCCTGCGTGGCCTCCAGCGCCTCGGCGGCGCGGGTGAAACTGCGATACTCCACCACCAGAACCAGGGCGCGCAGGGCATCGATATCAAGGGCAGGCTGCATGATATGTATCCGTTATGACTGATATAAGAATAGATAGTATTCTGTAATGTTCAAGCCCGGCCTATCTTTGGCTCCACGGGCGCAATCGCGCCTCACCAAGACAAGGACCGTCTCCCATGCCGATCATCCAGGTGAAGTATTCCACGCCCAGCCAGAAGTCCGGCCTCGTGCCACAGATTGCCGCCGCCGCCAGCCAGCTCTCGGCGCAGCACCTCCGCAAGAATCCCGAAGTGACCGCCGTGACTGTCGAAGCTGTGGCGGCCGACAACTGGTTCGCCGGCGGCGTGTCGCTGGCCGAGCAGAACAAGGCCAGTTTCTTCCTCGATATCAAGATCGTCGACGGCACCAACACCAAGGATGAGAAGGCCGCCTTCATCGCCGCCGCCTTCGCCACCATGGGCGACCTGCTCGGCGACCTGCATCACGAGAGCTATGTCTATGTGCATGACGTCTCCGCCACGGCCTACGGCTTCGGCGGCCTGACCCAGGAACGGCGCTACATTGCCGGCAAGCTTGGCGTAGCTGCCGCCTGATCTCTCCGCCGAACGGACTATGGCCGGCGCGGCATGAACCCCTCATGCTGCGCCGATGCGCAGCCCGATCATCACCGATGCCGCGCGGCGATCTGGATGCGCGCCGTGGCGGCGGTGGCTTTATCCAGCCTGCCCGAATGGGCCGGCTGGCTGATGAAAATCCGCAACCTCGCCGTGCGTCCCTTCGGACTGAAAACCGACGAAATCAGGGACGGCCTGCCGGTGCTGCTGGAAAGCCCGACCGATGTGATCGTCGGCATTAACGACGACCATCTCGATTTCCGCACCCAGGTCCGCACCGACACGATCCGCCTCGGGCCCGATGGCCCTGATCTGGGCATGATCACCGTCAGCACCATCGTGCGCACGCATAACCGGCTCGGCCGGATCTATCCCGCCGCCGCCATCCCGTTCCACAAACTGGTGGTGCGCAGCCTGCTGACGCGCGTGGCGGCGAAACTCATGAGCGACGCAGCGTAAACTGCGCCAACCCGTCCCGCGACGGCCTGGCGATGCGAGCGCATACTGTGCGAATGAACACCGTGACCACGGCGCCGGTCGATCCGGCCTTCATCGCCAGCCTGCCCGGCTGCGACTTCGCCGATGCTTTCAGCGTAGTCGTCGCGCGCCGCGATCTGGACGCGCGGGTGCTGTCGGCAGAGTTCTTCAGCACGCCGCCGGCCTGGGCCGGCGCGCTGATGGATGCCCGCAATGCCATCATTGGGCCGGCTCGGCTACAACGCGCCGAAGATCCGCAAGGGCTTTCCGGTGCTGCGCGAGTCAGCCGATGAAGTGGTGTCGGGTCTGGATGACGGGCACCTGGATTTCCGCGCCCTGATGAAAGTCGAACCAGTCGGCACCGGGGACAGCCGCATCACACTGACGACAGCGGTGGCCACGCATAACCGGATCGGCCGTGCCTATCTGGCGCTGATCATGCCGTTCCACAAGGTGATCGTGCGCAGCATGGTGAAACAGCTAGCGGAACGGCTGGCTTAGGCCGGAACCTTCACTTCTTCCACCAGCCAGTCGCGCATCGCCTTGATGCGCGGCGCGTCGGCCATGTGGTCGAGGCAGACGAACCAGTAGGCATTGGTGAGCGGCAGCGGCGTGTCGAACAACGGTGCCAGACGGCCACCGGCGATTTCCTCGGCCACCATCGCCGGATCCATCACCGCGATGCCCATGCCCTGCACGGCGGCCTGGATCGCGTAGCTGCGCGTCTCGAACATCTGGCCCACGACAGGATCGATGTCGGTCTGGCCGGCGGCTTTCAACCAGACGCGCCAGTCCTCGCGGCGGTTCTGGCTGTGCAGCAGCTTCTGTGTCTTCAGATCGGCCGGTGTTTTAATCTGATCCTTGAATTTCGGATGCGCCACCGGCACCAAAGCTTCGGCGAACAGCCGCGTGGCGTTCAGCCCGGGCCAGGCGCCATCGCCATAGCGGATCGCGCAGTCGATGCCCTCGCGCTCGAGATCCGCCGGCTTCAGCGAGGTGGTGATCCGCACCTCGATATCGGGATAGGCCTCCTGGAACCTGGGCAGGCGCGGGATGAACCAGCGCATGGCAAAGGTGGAAAGCATGCTGAGCGTCAGCGTGCCTTCGCCGCGTCGGGCCTCCAGCTTGCTGAGCGCGCTGGCCAGGTGGTCGAAGCCTTCCTGTACGTCCGGCAGGATCAGCTGCCCTTCCGTCGACAGGACCAGGCCTTTCCGGGTGCGATGGAACAGCGGTACCCCCAGCAGCTCTTCCAGCTGGCGGATCTGGTGGCTGATCGCCGACAGCGTCACCGAGAGTTCCTCGGCGGCGGCCGTGAAATTGAGATGCCGGCCGGCGGCCTCGAAGGCTTTCAGGGCATTGAGGGGCAGCAGGCGGCGGCTGGGCAAATGGGCCATGGGAGTTTCTTTTAAGCCGGAGGCGAATTTAAATCCACCGATCCCCACTGGACGGGGCGGCCCTGCTGGGCTTGAATCCACCGCCCAAAACGAGGCGGTAACGCCCCCGCCCTGCTCGCAATAATAGTACTCACCGAACGGACCAGCAGCCATGACCGCGCCCCGCACCCTGTACGACAAGATCTGGGACAGCCACCTCGTCGATATCGATGCCGACGGCAATGGCCTGCTCTATATCGACCTGCATCTGGTCCATGAAGTGACCTCGCCGCAGGCCTTTGCCGGCCTGAAGGCTGCCGGCCGCAAGGTGCGCCGCCCCGACCGCACCGTGGCGGTGCCCGACCATAACGTGCCGACCACGCCGGACCGCGCCCAGTTCGTCTTCGAAGACGAAGAGGCCCGCATCCAGGTCGAGACGCTCGACCGCAACGCCCGCGAATTCGGCGTCAACTACTATCCGATGAACGACGTCAACCAGGGCATCGTGCATATCGTCGGCCCCGAACAGGGCTACACCCAGCCCGGCATGACGATCGTCTGCGGCGACAGCCATACCTCGACGCATGGCGCCTTCGGCAGCCTGGCCTTCGGCATCGGCACCTCGGAGGTCGAGCATGTGCTCGCCACCCAGACCCTGCCGCAGCGCAAGGCCAGGAACATGAAGATCAACATCGACGGCCAGCTCGGCCCCGGTGTGACCGCCAAGGACATCATCCTCGCCATCATCGGCAGGATCGGCACCGCCGGCGGCACCGGCTATGTCATGGAATATACCGGCAGCGCCATCCGCGCGCTGTCGATGGAAGGCCGCATGACGGTCTGCAACATGTCGATCGAAGCCGGCGCCCGCGCCGGACTGATCGCGCCCGATGAGAAGACCTTCGAATACGTCAAGGGCAAGCCTCATGCGCCGAAGGGCGCGGCATTTGAGCAGGCGCTGGCCTGGTGGAAGACGCTGCCCAGCGATGACGGCGCGCATTACGACACGGTCGTCGAACTCAAGGCCGAGGATATCGCGCCGCATATCACCTGGGGCACCAGCCCGCAGGATGTGGCGCCGATCACCGGCATCGTGCCGAACCCCGCAGACGTGAAGGACGAGCAGAAGCGCGCAGCCCTTGAACGCGCGCTGAAGTATATGGGGCTGACGGCGGGCGAGAAACTCGACACCGTGCCGGTGCAGCGCGTCTTTATCGGCTCCTGCACCAATGGCCGCATCGAAGACCTGCGCGCCGCTGCTGCCGTGGCCAAGGGCCGCAAGGTGGCCGCCGGCGTCAACGCCATGGTGGTGCCCGGTTCGGGTCTGGTGAAGCACCAGGCCGAGGAAGAAGGCCTCGACAAGATTTTCGTCGAAGCCGGCTTTGAATGGCGCGAGCCCGGCTGCTCGATGTGCCTGGCGATGAATGCCGACAAGCTGAAGCCGGAAGAGCGCTGCGCCAGCACGTCCAACCGCAATTTCGAAGGCCGCCAGGGCGCCCGTGGCCGCACCCATCTGATGAGCCCGGCGATGGCCGCGGCAGCTGCCATCACCGGCAAGCTGGCCGACGTGCGCAAGATCTGATCGGCAGGAGAGACACCATGGACAAGTTCACCACGCTGACGGCCGTTGCGGCTCCGCTGCCGATGATCAATGTCGACACCGACATGATCATCCCCAAGCAGTTCCTCAAGACCGTGGAGCGCACCGGCCTGGCCAAGGGCCTGTTTTTCGAGTTGCGCGAGACGCCGGACGGCAAGCCGGTGCCGGACTTCTTCATGAATCAGCCGCCATACAAGGGCGCGCAGATTCTGGTGGCCGGCGACAATTTCGGCTGCGGCTCGTCGCGCGAGCATGCGCCCTGGGCGTTGCTGGATTACGGCATCCGCTGTGTGATCTCGACCAGCTTCGCCGACATCTTCTACAACAACTGCTTCCAGAACGGCATCCTGCCGGTCAAGCTGCCGCAGGCCGAGGTCGACAAGCTGATGGACGATGCCAAGCGCGGCCAGAATGCCCGCTTCACCGTCGATCTGGCGAAGCAGGAAATCACCCGCCCCGACGGCGAGGTGATCAAGTTCGAGCTGGATGCCCATAAGAAGCACTGCCTGCTGAACGGCCTCGACAACATCGGCCTGACGCTGGAAAAGAAATCGAAGATCGACAGCTACGAGAGCAAGCAGCACGGCACCCAACCCTGGCTCTATGCCCAGGCGGGGCGGTGATTCCGAAACAACGTCATCCCCGGGCTTGACCCGGGGATCTCATGCAGAACTGAGAAAGATCCTCGGGTCGAGCCCGAGGATGACGCCTTGTAGAGAAGGAAAATCGAATGGCTTCCAACCGTACCATGCTGATGCTGCCGGGCGATGGCATCGGTCCCGAGGTGATGGGCGAAGTGCGTCGCGTCATCGACTGGATGGACAAGCGCCGCCATGTCTCCTTCGACGTGAAGGAAGACCTGGTCGGCGGTTCGGCTTTCGACAAGCACGGCACGCCGCTGCATGACAACACCATGCAAACCGCGCTGGATTGTGGGGTGGTGCTGCTCGGCGCCGTCGGCGGGCCGAAGTGGGATAACCTGCCCTTCGCCCAGAAGCCGGAACGCGGCCTGCTGCGTCTGCGCAAGGAGATGCAGCTGTTCGCCAACCTGCGCCCGGCCAAGTGCTTTGACGCGCTGGTGGAAGCCAGCAGCCTGAAGCCCGAAATCGTGCGCGGCCTCGACATCATGATCGTGCGCGAACTGACCGGCGGCGTGTATTTCGGCGAGCCGCGCGGCATCGAGACGCTGCCCAATGGCGAACGCCGCGGCATCAACACGCAGGTCTACACGACCAGCGAAATCCGCCGCGTGGCAGCTGTGGCCTTTGAGCTGGCGCAGAAGCGCGGCAACAAGGTGACCTCGCTGGAAAAGGCCAATGTGATGGAATCCGGCGTGCTGTGGCGTGAGGAAGTCACCAAGCTGCACCAGGAGAAATACAAGGACGTGCAGCTGGAGCATATGTATGCCGATAACGGCGCCATGCAGCTGGTGCGCGCGCCCAAGCAGTTCGACGTCATGGTGACCGACAACCTGTTCGGCGACATTCTCTCCGATGCCGCCGCCATGCTGACCGGTTCGCTCGGCATGCTGCCGTCGGCCTCGCTCGGTGCAGCCGACCCCGCCACCGGCCGCCGTATGGCGCTGTTCGAGCCGGTGCACGGCTCGGCGCCGGATATTTCCGGCAAGGGCATCGCCAATCCTCTGGCGACCATCCAGAGCTTCTCGATGGCGTTGCGCTATGCCTACGATCTCGGCGCCGATGCCGACCTGATCGACCAGGCGGCCGAAAACGTGCTGAAGAGCGGCGTGCGCACCGCCGATCTCGGCGGCGGCTCGGCCAAGGTCGGCACCACCGGCATGGGCGATGCGCTGCTGAAGGAACTCGACAAGCTGGCGGCGTAAGCCATATCCATATCGCATCGTCATCCTCGGGCTTGACCCGAGGATCTCTCGCAGTTCTGCATGAGATGCCCGGATCAAGTCCGGGCATGACGCGTTGGGGTGATAGGCCGGAGGCACAAACCTCCAGCCTTTTTCTTGACTTGCATGACAGCGCCGCATTGGCGAGTGTGTGGCGTCACTGCGGAGGACAAGCATGCTGAAACTGGTCGGTCGCAACCTGTCGCCCTATTCGCGCCGCGTCGCGGTGGCGATGACGCTGCTGGATATTCCGCATAGCCGCGAATACCTCTCGGTTACCGCCGATCCCGACCGCGGGCTGGAACTCAATCCGGTCGGCCGCGTGCCGGTGCTGGAACTGGACGACGGCGAGCGCCTGATCGAATCCGCCGCCATTCTGGATTACCTGATGGAACTGGTGGGCC
>JAEYSS010000019.1 GCA_023434425.1 Pseudomonadota bacterium
TGGGCCGGGCCAAGCCGGGCCATGACAATTTACCTTACGTGTCATGCCCGGGCTTGCCCCGGGCATCCACGCCTGATTCTTCAAAACTTCCGCGCCGCCACGATGTAGCAGGCAATCGTCGCCTCGCCGAGCGAGCGCATCGCCTCCAGCCGGTGCAGGCCGGCGACCAGCACATAGCGTTTCTGCGCCTCGTCGCGCCGCACCTGGATCGGCACTTTCAGGCCGCCATCGCCGATGATCTCGTCGGCCAGCGCAGCCGCCTTCGCCGCATCCAGCAGGCCCTTGAATTTCGACGGCACGTAGATCTCGGCGATCTTCACCGGGATGGCTTTCATCATACGGCTGCATCTCCGTCGGCATAGCTGATTTCGATCACTTCGATCTGCTCCGGCCCGTGCGGCGTGCGCAGCTCGACCACGTCGCCCTCGCGCCCCTTGCTCAGCGCGCGCGCGAACGGCGAAATCCAGCTCACCTCGCCCTGCTCGATCCGCGCCTCGTCGATGCCAACGATACGGATGGTGCGCTCGGCGCCGTGATGCTCGTAGGTCACGGTGGCGCCGAAAAAAACCTGCTCGCGGTTTTTCTGCAGCTTCGGATCGACCGGCTCGGCGATCTCCAGGCGTTTCAGCAGGAAGCGGATGCGGCGGTCGATCTCACGCAGGCGCTTCTTGCCGTAGAGATAGTCGCCATTCTCCGAACGGTCGCCGTTGCCGGCCGCCCAGGACACGATCTCGACCACCTTGGGCCGCTCGACCGTTTTCAGCTGGCGCAGTTCGTCCTGCAGCCGGCGCAGGCCGGCCGGGGTGATATAGTTCTTCGCCCCCGCCGGGATCGGCGGCGCGGCATCCTCAAGATCGTCCTCGATCTCGGGGACGTCGCTCTCCTTGGTAAAGGCCTTGCTCATGCGTCAAAAAGACAACTCGTGGATGGCCGGGTCAAGCCCGGCCATGACAGGAAAACAAATACGTCATGCCCGGACTTGATCCGGGCATCCACGTCTTCTAGACCACAGACATGCCCGTTCCCACCATCTACATCGATGCCGATGCCTGCCCGGTCAAGGATGAGGTCTACCGCGTGGCCGAGCGCCATGGCGTGGCTGTCGTGGTGGTGGCGAACAGCTGGCTGAACATCCCGCGCAACCTGCCCTGGCTGCGGCTGCAGGTGGTCGCCGAGGGGCTCGACAAGGCCGATGACTGGATCGCCGAAACCGCGACGGTTGGCGATGTGGTGATCACCGCCGATGTGCCGCTGGCGGCGCGCTGCGTGAAGACCGGCGCGCGGGTGCTGGCGCCGACCGGCCGCGAATTCAGCGAAGCCTCGATCGGCATGGATCTGGCGGCGCGCAACCTGATGAGCGACCTGCGCGCGGCCAATCCGACCGAGAGCTTCGGCGGCGGGCCGCGGCCCTTCTCACAGAAAGACCGCTCGGCCTTCCTGCAGGCCCTGCATGCGCTGCTGGAAAAACTGAAGCGGGCCTAGTTCAGCCTGCCCGCTCGCCTAGCCTACCCGCTCGATGGTCTTGATCGGGCCGCGCGGGCGGCCGGACTTGTCGGCGATCTCGCGGTCCTGCGCCTCGATGAAGGCGCGCGCGATATCTTCCTCGTCGTCGAACTGGCCGAACTTGTCGATCGGCACCTTGCGGTTCGATGTCTGGGCGCCATCCTGGTAGATGACGTTGAAGACGGCGAAGGCGGAATTGGGATTGAACTTCTTCTTGGCCATGACGGCGAAACTCCGGGGAGAGAAAAGCAGATCAGCTCTACTCGGGCTTGTCGTCGCCGTCTGAAGACCCCGCCTCGTCTTCGGGCGGAAGCCCTGCCGCCTTGCGCCGCTCGGATTCCTCCTGCCGGCGCTGCAGCTTTTCCTGCTTCTTCTGTTCCTTGCTACGATTGCGCTCGGCACGCTGCTGGCCGTAATTCGGCTTGAACGCCATGGCGCCCTCCTGCCTTGTAGAAAAACGAAGGGGCGCCCGTTGCCGGACGCCCCCCGCTATGTCGTGCTGAAAGCCTTAGATGGCCTTCAGATTGACAGCCGAGCTCTTACCGCGCTTCGGGTCGTTCTGGATTTCGTAAGCGACCTTCTGGCCTTCATTCAGCGAGCTGAGGCCAGCGCGCTCAACCGCCGAGATATGCACGAACACGTCCGCGCCGCCTGCTTCCGGCTGAATGAAGCCGTAACCCTTGGTGCCGTTAAACCATTTCACAGTGCCGGTGGCCATGTGGGTATTCCTTCGTCTCAGGTGTAGTGGCGACGTACTCATGTACGGCGCATCAGACTTGTCCAGGGGCTAGAAGGTCTGGACGCCCATCCGAAACGAAAGATCGAACGAAGGGGTAACAGGCCGGTAGTCCGTAGTAGAATGACCACCCTAAAATAGGGTGTTTTGCCATTCCTGCAAGGCCGGGGACCGTACTCTCCTCCCCCGCCCTGGCATAAGTCGACCATCGAGAACGCAAAACCTCCGGTTTGGTTCCCGGGGTGCGACGCCAAAGTTGCGGATTTGCCGTTGATTCCCGTCAGAACGGGGGGTACACAGCCCCGCTGCCCGAGAATCCGCCGGAAATGGCTGCCGTGCCCCCTGACACCCTCCATATTTCACACGAAGATGCCGTACTCCAGCAGCGGCTGCATGCGATTTTCTTCGACCTTTGGCGCTTCGGCAGCAACGCCCTGGTCGGTTGGCGGCCCAGCCCGCGCGGCATCGAGGTCATCACCCTGCCGAAAGTGCGGCTGTTTGCCGACCATGGCCGGCATCTTCCCGTATTCAGCGAAGGCAGCCTGATGGAGGGGGTCGCCCTGGACGACGCCGCCCGCCTGCTCGACGTGCAGCCGGTGGAGCTGCGGCTGGAGCAGCGCATCGGTGAGGCGCCCGGCGAGATCCGGCCGGCCCTGGTCGAGCGGGTCTTCCGCCTGTTCACCGTGCGCAAGGTGCTGCATCGCGCCGTGCTGCTGATCGACATCGTCGGTTTTTCCAAAGCCGAACCGGAGGTGCAGGCGTCGCAGCTCACCACCCTGGAATTCTCGCTCAACCTCGCCGAGGAGATGGCGCGGGCCCAGGGCTTGGCGGTGACCTTCGGCCGCACCACCACGGGCGACGGCTTCTATGTCTGGAACGAGCGGTCGGGCCTTCGCGCCGATATCGACTTTTTCTGCGCCGTTGCGATTTTCCAGATCGTCTTCGCGGCCCTGAAGCGTACCTCCACCCATGCCGAAGCCGTACCGGTGCTGCGGCTTGTTTTGAGCATCGGCAGTCATTTCGTCTATCACCAGCCGCGCAAGGACGGCGGCGATGCGGGTGCGTTCATCGTCGGCGATGTGACCATCCAGGTCGCGCGCCTGATCAGTTCAGCCCTGCCCGATCAAATGTTAGTTGGCGATTTCCAGCGCCCGCTGGGGCTCGGCCAGAATCGCGCCAATGCCGAAACCTTCCTGCTGGCGGTGAGCGAGCGGCTGGGGGCATTGAAAGACCTGCGCGTGCTGGGCTACCGCATCGACCGCGTGGCATTCTATCTGACCGGTCCGCGCGACGCGGACGGCCGCCATGTGCCGGCGCTGATGACGATCACGGACAAGCACGGCTTCGAGCATCGCTGCTACAATGCCAAGCTGAACGCCTTTGCCGAACAGGGCGAGCCTTATTATTGCGGGCTGCAGCACGGCGATCTGGCGGAAAATTCGTAGCTGAAACTAGCGCCGGCAGGCGGCGAGGTCGAAACCATCGAGTTTGGCCGATTCAAGGCGCGCCGCGGTGAAGTCGGTGGCGAGATGCCGGCCGCTGAACCGGCCGTTGCCGAGATAGATCGGCAGCTCGCCCGGCACAGCCTGCTGCAGGTCGGCCCAGCGCAGATCCGCCTGACTGAAGCGCACGCCGGCGATCCGCGCCGCCTGGAAGCTGGCGCCGGTGAGGTTGGCGCGGGTGAAGCTGGCGAGCAGCAGGCTGGCTCGCTCGAAACTGCAGCCACGCAGATCGCAGCCGGAGAAATCGGCGCCATCCAGTTCCAGGCCCGAGAAGTCGTGATACGGCAACCGCTGGCCGGCCAGGTTGAGCTGCTGGCCGCCGGCACCGTCGGTCTGCATCCAGGCGCGATGCTGGGCGATGGCGGCGGTCAGGTCCGCCGCGAAATGGGCCGATGCGACCAGCGGCGGTGGAGCCTTGCTGAATCCCGCCGTATCGACGCCGCGCAGGATTGCGCCGGAGAAATCCGCGCCGAAGGCGGCAACATTCTCCACCGTGGCATTGACGATCTGCGCGCCGCTTAAATTCGCGCCGGTCAGCCGTGTGCCGATCAGGCGGGAGTCGCTTAAGTTGGCGCCGCTGAGATTGGCGTAGGACAAATCCGCGCCGCGCAGGCTGCTGCCGAAAAAATTCGCGCCGGACAGATCCGCGCCCACCATTGATGCGCCACTGAGATCGACGCCAGAGAATTGCGCCCGCGACGCCGTGGCGTAATCCAGCAGGCAGTTGCTGAGATCGGACATCTCGCTGCCGACGCGCGCCGATGAGAAATCCGGCGCATGCTGCTCGGCCCCGCCTCTGGCATGACTGGGCCGCATCATCACGCCGCCACGAAAATCGGCATCGACCAGAATGGCGTTGTTGAGATTGGCGCCGCGCAGATTGGTGCCGCGCAGGATGGCGCGGGTCAGATTGGCCTGCTGCAGGTCGGCACGGGCGAGATCGGCGCCGAACAGGTCGGCCTCGGCCAGGTCCGCACGCGAAAAGCGGGCGGCGCGCAGGTTGCTGCCGGCCAGCCGGGCGCGCGGCATGGCGCGACCCTCGAAATTGGCATTTTCCAGATCGCGATGTGCCAGATCGACAATCTCTGCCACCTCTGCCGTGGCCACGGCAGAGGAGTCCCAGATCGTAGGATCCCGGCGGGAAAGCGGCTGGCGATGGCGGTTGGCGGTCGGCATGGCAGGCGGGGGGGTCTCGAAGCGGGCGCCTGTCTAGCACATTCCGTATGTATGCAAAGGATTATGTTTTATAGCCCTTCCAAACAGAAACGGCCCGGAACGCAGGTTCCGGGCCGTCCGACTGGGTGAATACAATTTCCTCGCGCCGCCAGAATGACTTGGCGAGCGAATAATCCCTTTGGGTGCTACAGCCCCTTGACGATGTCCTCGACCATCTTCTTGGCGTCGGCCAATAACATCATCGTGTTGTCCTTGTAGAACAGCTCGTTGTCGATGCCGGCATAACCCGAGGCCATCGAGCGCTTCACGAACAGCACCGTCTTGGCCTTGTCGACATCCAGAATCGGCATGCCGAAGATCGGACTTTTCGGATCGTCGCGCGCGGCCGGGTTGGTCACGTCGTTGGCGCCGATCACGAAGGCGACGTCGGCGGTCTGGAATTCGGAATTGATCTCCTCCAGCTCGAACACCTCGTCATAAGACACGTTGGCCTCAGCCAGCAGCACGTTCATATGACCGGGCATGCGACCCGCCACCGGATGGATGGCGTATTTCACTTCCACGCCCTCTTCCTTCAGCTTGTCGCCCATTTCGCGCAGGGCATGCTGGGCCTGCGACACCGCCATGCCGTAGCCCGGCACGATGATGACCTTGCCGGCATTCTTCATGATGAAGGCAGCGTCGTCGGCCGAGCCCTTCTTGTAGGCGCGGTCGACCTTCTCGCCGCCGGCAGCTGCCGACGTGTCGCCGCCAAAGCCGCCGAGGATGACGTTGAACAGCGAGCGGTTCATGCCCTTGCACATGATGTAGGACAGGATCGCGCCCGAAGACCCGACCAGCGCGCCGGTGACGATCAGCGCCGGATTCTGCAGCGTGAAGCCGATGCCGGCCGCAGCCCAGCCGGAATAGCTGTTCAGCATCGAAACGACGACAGGCATGTCGGCGCCGCCGATCGGGATGATGATGGTGAAGCCGACGATCAGTGCCAGGATGGTGACGGCCCAGAACAGTTCGCGGCTCGGGTTCATGCAGAAGGCGACAACGAGGGCGAGGATGCCCAGGCCGATTGCCGCGTTCAGGATATGCTGGCCCTTGAAGATCACCGGGCTGCCCGAGACCAGGCCCTGCAGCTTGGCAAACGCCACCAGCGACCCCGAGAAGGTGATGATACCGATCACCACGCCGAGCGCCATCTCGATACGCGCCGCCACCGTGATCTGGCCGGCGGCATTGAGAATGCCGTAGGGCGCCGGATTGTAGAAGGCAGCCGCGGCCACCAGCACGGCAGCGAGGCCAACCAGCGAGTGCATGGCGGCAACCAGCTGTGGCATCGCCGTCATCTGGATACGGCGAGCCAGCACGGTGCCGACGCCACCGCCGATCACCAGCGCGACGATCACCCAGGCGATGGAGCCCGAGAGATCGCCAAGGTTGGCAATGGTGGTCAACACGGCAATACCCATGCCGACCATGCCGTAGGTGTTGCCCTTGCGGCTGGTTTCCGGCGAGGAAAGCCCGCGCAGCGCGAGGATGAAAAGAATGGAGCTGACGAGATAGAGCAGCGCGGTCAGTTGGAGCGACATGGCGCGGCCCTCACTTCTTTTCTTTTTTCTTGTACATCGCCAGCATGCGCTGCGTGACGAGGAAGCCGCCGAAGATGTTCACGGCCGCCAGCGCAATGGCGATCAGGCCGAAGATCTTCGACGCATCGAACACGGCCGAGGCGCCGGCGGCGATCAGCGCGCCAACGATGATGACCGAGGAGATCGCGTTGGTGACGCTCATCAGCGGCGTATGCAGCGCCGGCGTCACGCTCCAGACCACGTAGTAGCCGACGAAGCAGGCCAGTGCGAAAACGGTCAGCAGCGAGAAGAAGGAGTAAATCTCACCCATGATCAGTTCCCCTCTTTCAGCTGCGGATGGACCACCTGGCCCTCGCGCACCACGCAGGTGCCCGTCACGGTTTCGTCGTCCAGGTTGAATTTGAAGACCTTGCCGTCCTTGTCCCAGTGCGGCGACAGGAAGTTCCACAGGTTCTTGGCATAGAGGTTGGACGCATCGACCGGCACGCGGCTGGGATAGTTGCTGTAGCCGACGACCTTCACGCCGTTCACATTCACCACCTCGTCGACCTTGCTGAGCGGGCAGTTGCCGCCGGACTCGACCGCGAGATCGATGATCACCGAGCCGGGGCGCATCGAACGCACCATCTCTTCGGTCACCAGCACCGGGGCCGGGCGGCCCGGGATCAGTGCGGTGGTGATGATGATGTCCTGCTTCTTCACCGTCTCGGCAATCAGCGCGGCCTGCTTGGCCTTGTACTCGGCCGACATTTCCTTGGCATAGCCGCCGGCGGTCTGCGAGGCGCGGGCTTCTTCATCGTCGACCCAGACGAATTTGCCGCCGAGGCTTTCGACCTGCTCCTTGGTGGCCGGACGGACGTCGGTGGCCGAGACCACGGCGCCGAGGCGCTTGGCGGTGGCAATCGCCTGCAGGCCTGCCACGCCAACGCCCATGACAAAGACGCGGGCCGGGGCAATCGTACCGGCCGAAGTCATCATCATCGGGAAGGCGCGGCCGAAATGCTGCGCGGCATCCAGCACAGACTTATAGCCGGCGAGGTTGGACTGCGAGGAGAGAATGTCCATCGACTGCGCACGCGTGATGCGCGGCATCAGTTCCATGGCATAGGCCGAGATGCCGGCGGCAGCATAGGCTTTCACCTGCTCGCGCTGCTGCAGCGGCTGCAGGGCCGAGACGAGAACGGCGCCCTTCTTCAGCAGCGCCAGTTCGTCGTTGCCTTCCGCAGCCGTCATGGGCCGCTGTACCTTCAGCACCAGATCGGCATCGCCGACGGTGCTCTTCGCATCAGGCGCGATCTGCGCACCCATGGCGGTGTACTGGTCGTCGGGGATGTCGGCGGCCGTGCCGGCGCCGGTCTCGATCACGACCGTGCAGCCGAGGCCGACGAATTTCTTCACCGTTTCCGGCGAGGCCGCGACGCGCTTTTCTCCGGCGCGGCGTTCCTTCGGTATTCCGATTTTCATGATGACTCCCCCCGAACCC
>JAEYSS010000147.1 GCA_023434425.1 Pseudomonadota bacterium
CGATTGCCGGCGGGGACCGTGCCGGGCGGTGGCCCTTCCAGCATACCGGCAGTGACAACAGACGCCGGCGGCGAAGCGGCCGGTTGGATGTCGGATTTTGCGGCGTCGGCAGGGCGGTCCGGAAAAAGGCGAAGTGTGGCTTCCCCACCGTCAGCTGCCGTCGTGACGATGCGATCCCGCAGAATTTTCTTCACCGTCATGCCATCCATGCTGTCGCCCTCGGTGACGCGGCGGGCGGGCGCATTGCCTTGCCGCAGGACGGCGTAACGTCTGTCCTTCAGCATGATGATGGCAGTCAGGACCGGCTTGCCGGCTGGGGCGACTGCCGCAACCTTGATATGCCGTCTGCGATCGGGCGCGAATAACGGCCGTTCGATTACCTCGGAAAAGCTTTCGAGCGGCGCCAGTGCACCGATTGTCGCCGGGGCGTCAGAAGCGGAGGCAGCAAGACTAAAAAAGCCCAGGCTGCCCGCCAGCACCAGCAGAGGGAGGCGCAGCGGGCGAATCATTGTGTGGCCTCGTCGAGGAAGCCGACGATGTCCAGGTTCACGTCGAGCAGACCTTCTTCCGTCGCACCGGCCGTCACTGCGCGGATGCTGAGGTTTTCAATGAACAGAACCGGCATCATGCCTTCCAGCCGGTAGATCACCGCCTGTAGTTCAGCAAGGTGCATCACCATATGCGCGCGAACTCCGACGCGCTGTGGCTGACCCGGTACTCGCGCCTGCGGCATCGCCTGAGTGCTCTGCAGCTTGCCGCCTTCGCGCGCGATCAGGGCCTTCACCCTGTCCTGCAGTATGGCTGCCGCGATCGCTTCATTGGCCCCGGTCAGGTAGCCCTGCTGACCGGACTGGTTCATCCGCAAGTCCTCAAGGGCCCGGGTCATCTCCGGCAGACGCGCGGCCATCTGGCGGTATTTCTGCAGTGCGGACTGCAGTTGGTCGGCGGTCTCTGTATTTCCAGAGTAGGCCGACACAAAGGGATCGATACAGATTGTGTAGACACCCAGAATGATAGCCAACAGCAGCGAGATGGCAGCCGCGCGGCGCAGGGGCAGGCTCAGCGTGGTCATGGCTGGCGTCCGGCCGAGATGGTCATGACCAGTTCGAATCGCTCACGACCTATGGCGGCATCCTGTGTAACGGCAGAGCGGAATTGCGGAGCACGGAAAGCCGGCGATTGCATAACCTTCTCGATCAATCCGGCAGCGGCGGCGGAATAGCCCGCGATCAGCAGCTTGTCGTCATTCATGCTGAGCTGTATGAGCCAGGTGTCATCTGGCAGAACGCGCGTCAGATCGGCAAGCATATGCGTGGCTGTCAGGGAATCGCGGCGGCGGTCACTCAGAAAGGCGGACGCCGCCTGCAGGCGCTCCATCTCTGTCCGGGTTGCCTCGACCTGCTCGACGGTTTTGCGCAGGCGAGCCATATCATGGCGCAGGGCGGCGACGGCCTCCTCACTGTCCTGCCACATGGAATACAGCCCGGCGGCGATTGTCAGTCCGGCACCGAGTGCGCCCAGCCGCAGGGCGAGCCGCAGCTTCCCTTTGCCGGCCTTTTCGGGGGGCAGCAGATTGCCGGAAACCGGTCGGTCGGCACTCGCGGCGACCGTCACCTGCCGGATGGGCACGCCGAGCGGGGCGAGTCGGGTCAGCAGGTCGGTCACGGCCGCCTTGGCCATCACGGTCATGACGACGGTGAGCTTGCCCGCGGCGATACCGGGGAGGATGTCGTAGGTGAAGAATGCGCTGTCGGCCGAGAAGGGCGTGCGGCGATCCATTTCGAAACGCAGGATCTGTGGCAGGTCTGTCTTCACCGCTACCGGCAGGCTGAGCCGGGTGACAAGTGCTTTTCCGGCCGGCAGGCGCAGGATCAGCGGCAGCTTGCCGCGCAGGGTGCGCCGGGCCAGCCCTGCGTCATCGATGGCCGTCGTCAGGCTGACCGGCGACAGCGGAGCATCGGCGGGAATCCGACCCAGCGATCTGGTGGTCGTACCACTGCGATACAGGACGGCGTAGCCGGTCTCATCCGGCGCCAGGATCATATGGCTGCGCGCGAAGGTCAGGTTCTGCCTGATACGGGCCGGCACCATGCCGATCAGTTCCCCGAACCACCAGTCCAGAGCCTGGCGGGCGAAAGTGAAGGATCTGGTATAGAGCTTCGTCATCGTGATCAAAGGCCGTTATTCGACAGTGGCAAAGCCACAATCAGGTCGGGTAGCGGTTCCTTGCGGTCTCGGCCCAGACGAATCCGGACGAGTGTCGGAAGGTTTGGTCGGTTCTTCCATTCGCGGTGCCAGGCCGCCGTCGTCTGCCCGCCGTCCAGCGTGCCGAAGTAGGAGATTTCCATTGCGGTGATCGCTTCGAACAGGACCGAGTGGCGAACTGCGGTCTGCTGTACATTTCCGCCGCCGCGCCAGTAAGGTTGCCATGCGATAACGACGCTATTTGGGTTATGCGTGGCATCGCGCTGCAGCAGCAGTGACTGATAGGTACTGTCTCCCATGGCCGCGGGTGGCAGATGCGAGGGAGCGAGCGTCACGATGCGTAAAGACTCGCTGCCGCCATCGAAATCGATCGCACGCTGATCCGGCGCGAGATTTTCACGCACGATCGGCAGAGTCTGCGCAATTTGCGTGCGCAGGAAGTCATAGGCCGCGGGGACGGTGGCTGCGGCGTCGCTGTGACGCCGGCTGGCGTCCATGATCCGCGTGGCCAGTTGCACGCCGCCGAGCAGCATTGTGGAGAGAAAGCCGAGAAGAGCCATCGCCACCAGAACTTCCAGCAGCGTGAACCCGGCTTGAGGGCTGCCGCGTGCCGCAGTCATGGTTGCGCCATCCTGGGAAGGCCGAGATGCAGTGTGTTAAGCGAAACCTGCTGCTGTGAAGCCCCTTCACGCCAGCGAACCGTGACCATGAGCGAATAAAGCGGGATTGCCTGGCCCTGCCGGCTGGTCAGCGCGGGGCCATGGGGCTGCATGCTTGCAGTCCAGCTAAATCGACCGTCTGCCTGACCTTGCAGGCTGCCAGCAGTCAGGCCGGGGGCGGCCTGCAGTTCTGCCAGACGGGACTGGGCGATCAGCGTGGCATGTTCACGGGCCTGTGCCCGCGACATACCCGCCAGATTCCCCGACAGGAGCTGAAACAGAGCAGTCAGGCCGCCGGCTGCGATCACGAAGGCAATCAGCAGTTCAATCAGGGTAAAGCCGGCCTCAGCGCGTCGCATGGCCTGCTCGATGCGGCATCGGAAAGGAAACAGTTGCCTCCGTTGTCCGGATCTGGCCACTGAGCCAGTCAACCGTGACCAGAATCCGCCGCCGGTTGTCGCTCACCGCGACGCCCCCACCGGTGGAGCCACCGCCAGGAAAGAAGCGGATAGTGCCGACGCCGCTTCTGGCATGACCAGGGGCACCGGTCTGCTGGTCTTCCGTGGTGTAGAGGGTCAGGTTCAGCGGGGCATCGCTGTTTCGCGCGGGCAGGACGAAGCGGCGCTCCCCGTAGCCGAAGCGGCCGGCCCCGGTGTCGAGCCAGAAAGCCACCACACGATTTTCCGCGATGGCTGCAGCCCGGGACTCCCGCAATGCCGCAACGACTTCGCGGGCGGCGCCGGTGGCCTGCAGTGGTGAATTTCCCCGCTGCAGCAATGGCAGGCCAAGCCCGATCGCCATGGCGACAATGCCGAGGGCGATCAGCACCTCGAGCAGAGTCAGTCCGCTTTCGGTATCCCGGGCTGGCATCGTCCCAAGCTCAGTTCGTCGCGGTGCCGGTGCCACTGGCATCGGGTCCGCGCGAATAGAGATCGTATGCACCCTGCTTGCCGGGGAAGCGATAAACATAGGGTTGGCCCCAGGGGTCGACTGGGGCCGCCTTCTTTTTCACATAGGGGCCGTTCCAGGCCGCGAGACTGGCAGGCTTCACCACCAGGGAGGCGAGGCCTTCCTGTTCGTTGGGATAGCGGCCGATATCGAGACGGAAGAGATCGAGTGCGGTCTCCAGGCTCTGGATCTCGACCCGGGCGGAATCGATTTTGGCGCGCCCCAGATATTTGATCACCTGCGGGCCGACCAGCGCAGAGATCATCCCGATGATGGCCAGAACCACCAGCATTTCGATCAGCGTGAACCCGGCCTCGCCATGACGAGTGCCGACGGCAGGGCGGTGGCGGGTGCGGAAGAGGGAAGACGACATGAGGAGGGCTCCTTATCCAGCAAGTTGATAGACACTCAGGATCGCCATCATGAGCGAACCAATGACGAGGGCGACCAACAGACCGAGGCCGACGGTCAGGGCCGGGCCGACCGCGGTCAGAAGGCGGTTCATGCTGGTTTCAGTTTCCCAGTCGAAGATCGCCGCCACTTCCAGCAGCATGTCGTCCAGCCGTGCAGCTTCCTCGCCGACACGCAGCAGCCGTAACGCCAGCGGAGGAATCAGGCCGGTCTGCGCTAGCGGCTCGGCAAGGCCCTTGCCCTCGGTGACATTGCGCGCGACCTCAACGATGGCCGGTGCGATAGCCTGGTTGCGGATGGTATCGGCGGCTATGGCCAGACCGTTGGGCAGGGCAACGCCGTTCTTCAGAAGGGTGCCAAGGATGCGTGAGAAATGTGCGATCTCTGCCTTGTGCATCATGTTGCCGATAGCCGGAAGGCGCAGCACGAAACGATCCCATTGCGGGCGACGTTGCGGGTTTCTGATCATGCTGGCGATATAGAGGGCGGTGGTGGCAGTCAGCAGAAGTGGCGCCCACCAATATTGCTCGAAACTGTCTGCTACGACGAGCAGTGCCTGCGTCGCGAAGGGGAGTTCCACGCGTGCATCCTCGAAGAATGGACGGAAGCGCGGAACGACAAATGAAAACAGCACCACCAGCGAGATCAGGCAGGCGACCAGTACGATGATGGGGTACATTAGTGCAGACTTTATCTTGGCCCTGGTGGCCTGCGAGCGCTCCAGGAAATCGCCCAGCCGGGACAGAACGCTCTCAAGCGAGCCGCTCATCTCACCGGCTCGAACCATGCTGGTGCAGAATTTCGGGAACAGAACTTCCTCGACCATCGCATCGGCTAAGGTACTGCCGCTACGCACGCGGTCGAGCAGACGGCGCGATACATCTGCGCCACCCTTGCGACCGGCCGCCTCGCCCAGAACCTCCAGCGCGTGGTCCAGCGGCAGGCCAGCCTGCAGCAGAACACCGAGCTGACGTATAAATCCGGTCAACTGCTTGACGGCGTCGGCGCGTGACAACCTGATCTCGCGCGTCATCAGGCTGCGAATCCAGGAAGCTTCCGCCGGGGCGGCGCTGACAGCGATCAGCCCCAGGGCCTGGATCCCGGCAATGGCCTCGGCATGACTGTCGGCGGAAATTTCGCCTTCACTCATCTGGCCGTCTGCCAGCACGGCGCGATAACGGAACTGGGCCATGGTCAGCTATCCCTCGTGACGCGCAGCACTTCATCTGCGGTGGTCAGGCCGGCCAGTGCCTTCTGGATCCCGTCGGTCTGCATGCTGCGCATGCCAGCTCGTATGGCGACCTTGCGTAATGCGGCGGAATCGGCTCGCTCGGCGACAAGGGCGCGCAGCTCGTCAGTCATGACAAGGATTTCGGAGATGGTCATGCGGCCGCGATAGCCGCTGTTGTGGCAGTCCGGGCAGCCGACGGCGCGATAGAGCTGGCGGCTGTCGCCGGGTTCACAGATCATCGGAGCCAGGCGGTGCAGAAGGCCGACTTCCGGCTGATAGGATTGACGGCATGACGCGCACAGGCAGCGTACCAGACGCTGGGCAATCACGCCGGCGACGGTCGACGTGATCAGGTAATCGGCCGCACCCATGTCGAGCAGACGGGTCACCGAGCCTGCGGCATCGTTGGTATGCAATGTCGACAATACGAGATGGCCGGTCAGCGACGCTTGTATGGCGACTTCCGCAGTTTCGAGATCGCGGATTTCGCCGACCATGATGATATCGGGATCCTGGCGCAGGATGGAGCGCAGAACCTGTGCGAATGTCAGGCCGATCTGACCCTTTACCTGGACCTGATTGACGCCCTCGAGCTCATATTCGATGGGATCTTCGACCGTGTAGAGCTTGCGGTCGGAATGGTTGAGCTGCAGGAGCCCGGTATACAATGTCGTGGTCTTGCCGCTGCCGGTCGGACCGGTCACCAGAACGATTCCCTGTGGCCGCTGCAGCAGGTCGACGATCTGGCGCTCGGAATCTGGAAGGAAGCCAAGTGTGCTGAAATTGTCGACCAGTCTGGAGCGGTCGAGAATGCGCATCACGACCGTCTCGCCATACATGGTCGGCATGGTGGAGACGCGCAAATCGAGTTCGCGACCGCGGGACGTGAAGCGGATGCGACCGTCCTGCGGCAGGCGACGTTCCGCGATGTTCAGACGTGCCATGATCTTGATGCGGGACACGACGGCGGCGCGCAGCCGTGCCGGTGGTTCGTTAGCCGGCACCAGGATGCCGTCGACGCGATAGCGCACGATCAGCCGGTTACGAAACGGCTCGATATGGATATCGGACGCGCGTGATTCGATAGCGTTGACGATCAGCAGGTTGACCAGCCGGATAACCGGCGCCTCGCTGGCCAGGTCGCGCAGGCGATCTACATCTTCGATGGCGCCAGCATCGGCGACTTCATCCAGTTCATCGACGATGCGACCCAGCTGGCTGCGGCCGCCGCCCTGCTGGCGCTCATGGGCGGCCGCAATATCGGACGGGGCGGCCAGAATGACGATAACCTGACGGCCGCTGCCGAGTGCGACGGCCTGACGGACATAACCGTCCAACGGATCGGCCATGGCGAGGCGGACGGCATCGTCGCTCTGCCCGAGCGCGAAGACGCGCGCCTCGCGCAGGAATTTCCGGCTGATGCTCTCGTCCAGCACCGGTTCGTCAGGGAAGTCGTCGGCGGTGGCAACGGTCAGGCCCAACTCACTGGCCATGGTGGCGACCACGTCGCCTTCGCCGATCAGCCCAAGGTTGATCAGTACCGCTTCGAAGCGGTCGCCGGTTTCGCCGCAGACACGCCGGACACGATCGAGTGATGCGGCATTCAGTTTGCCATCGCGCAGCAGCCGGTCGGCGAAAGCGGGCTCGAAGTCGGCCCGTTCGGGCAGCGCGCCGCTGCCGGTTTCGGCAATCGGAGTCAGCGCGTTCATGACAGCATGACCGGGCCATAGAGCCAGACCAGCCAGGCGCCCAAGGCGAGATAAGCGCCGAAAGGCAGGCGCAGGCCGGCGCTCTGATTGCGACGCAGCGCGACCGGCAGCATGATGGCAAGGCCGGCGACGGCCGCAATCAGCACGACGCTGGCCAGGCTTTGCCAGCCCAGCCAGGCCCCGAGGCCGGCCATCAGCTTGACATCGCCGAAGCCGAGGCCTTCGCGGCCGCGCAGGTGGTAATAACCCTCGCGAACACACCAGAACGACATGAAGCCGGCGGCCGCACCGAGAACGGCGTCAGGCAGCGACGCGGGAGACATCAGCCAGGCGGCCACGACTCCGGCCGGAACGAGTGGCAGCGTCAGGACGTCGGGAAGGATGAAGTGGCGAATATCGAGAATGGCCAGGGACAGAAGCCACCAGCCAAGCAGACAGCTCAACAGAATGCCGATCCAGCCATCGGCGGCCAGCATGGCCCAGAGCGGCACGAGCGGCATGGCGAATAGCGGGAATGTCGACTGCCTGGTGAGCGGAAGGGCCTGGTCTGTCATGGATTATCCGGAAGGGGAAAGGTGGCCCGCGGCAAGTACCGCGGGCCAGGTGCGCGCGGATCGCTTACACCCCCACGATGCCGCGAACGTTCAGGTTGCCCAGCGGCGATTGACCGGTGCAGTTCTCTGCCTTCCAGGTGCAGCTGGTTGTGGCATTCTTCAGAGCGATGCCGCCGGTGCAGTTGCGCATGTAAACATGGCCGTTGGCATCGCCGTCGATCTGAACCAGACGCGACTTGCCAGTGGCGGCCATCTGCGCCCCGGAATCCTGGCTGCAGCCTTCCAGTGTGGTCAGGCCGCTGAACCAGCCACGCAGCAGATAGGTGGCGCCGCCATACTGGTTGTAGCCAACGCAGTTCAGCAGACGCATCGAAACTTGGCCGTAGATATGCGCACCCTTCGAGTCGCCCGGAGCGAGAGACTTGCAGTTGTTCTCGAAGCCGACCTGCTCGATGGTCACACCGGCGGTGCCATTGTTGTAGTAGAAGCCGTAGCTCTGGTTGTCACGGCAGTAGCCGCCGTAGACACGCACGTCGGTGGTGCCGCCGTAGACGCCATCGAAGTTGGTGGCGCACAGGCCGTACTTGCCGTTCTGGTTGAAGTAGCAACCGATGACGTTGATGGCCGAACAGACGCCGCCCTGGGAATGGGCAAAGGTCGCGCCATTTTCCTTGTTGTCCTGGAAATGCGAATTCGCGATCACGCTCTCGAATACATTACCCTCGAACAGAAGGCCGCTTTTGCCCATGCCTTCGATGGACAGGCCGTCGATGGTGATGTTGTAGAAGAAGGCAGAGCTGCCGGCGCAGAAGATGCGCAGGCCGTGGCCGTCGGTTCCTGTGCCATTGATCTTCAGGCCGCCGGTGATGCGCAGATAGCGCACGGTGTGCTTCGACACCAGATCGATGACATTCTCGCCGGTGGTGATCTTCGACTGCAGGCGTGCGCCGTCACAAGCCAGACCCCAGGTGTTGCCGGCGTGTCCCACGGAGGTGAACTTGATCGGCCTGGCAATCGCGTAGGTGAAACTCGGCACACGTACCATGCGGCCATTCGCGGCAGCAAATGCCAGTGCCTGCGTGAAGGCGGCGCTGTCGTCGGTGACGCCGTCGCCCGCTGCACCGAAGTCGAAAATCGAAGGGCCGCTCATCGTGGAGCCGCTGGTTGCGGCGGCCGAGGCGTTCCTGGCTGTGATCATTGGGAGGCTGACAGCGCCGGTTGCGGCAATGCCTGCACCGGCGAGCAGCAGTTTGCGTCGTTCCATGGGTATCTCCTAGTTGCCTGCCTGAATTGGCAACCGGAGTTAAGCCAGAGCTATAAAATTCGGTCCGGTGAATATTCGATAACGTACCGAAATGCCTCTTTAATCTGGTTTTCTCAGCATAAGAATCTATGCAGATGCGACTCCATTTTGGGTAATCGCTATATCAATAAATATTAGTCGTGACGTGCATAGATATTATGCGGCTCAGGGACGTCGTGAACATGCCCCACGGATATCACACCGAAGCTCCACGATTCGTCTTAAGCCAAATTCTTTGAAGCGCACGGTAGAGCGATGCGAATACTGATCGCCGACGATCATCTGCTGTTTACGGATATGCTGGAGGAGTTCCTCGGCAAACTTGAGGACATCACTGTCGATAAGGCGCCGACATTCCGCGAAGTTGCCAGCAAGGCAGAAGGTGGGATGCGCTACGATATGGTCATCCTTGATGTCGGGACGCCAGGAATGAACGGGCTGGACGGTCTGGTGAAGGCGCGCCGCTATTTTCCGGATACGCCGATCGCCATTATGTCCGGGAACGCGGATCCACGCGTTGTCGGAGATGCGATGCGGCTCGGGGCCAAGGGCTTCATGCCGAAAACCATGCGCGGCGCGGCGATGATCAACGCCATTCAGCTGATCATGGCTGGCGACCGTTACGTACCTGGCAGCGTGATCCCGGATCTGGGTGGGGGGGCATCCGAGGATCCGCGCATCGATCTGACGGAACGGGAGCTTGAAGTCATGGGGCACGTCAAGGCCGGTCATGCAAACAAGCGGATCGCAGCGGAGTTGGGGATTGCACCGGTGACTGTCGCCCTTCATCTGCGGCGGATTTACAAAAAGCTCGGCGCGGTCAACCGCACGGATGCCGTGCGCATCCTGACCGAACGCGGCCAACTGGCCGGCCAGTAATCCGGATTTCAGATTTTCCGGCGTCCCATCAAGTCGAACTGGGCTTCGGCGGCTGCGAGGGGATGAGCGATCGTCCGGCCCTCCGCCCCGTGCTTACATCGTCGCACCGATCTGCCACGGCACGAACTCGGCGTCGCCGAAGCCAAGAGCCTCGCTCTTGGACGGATTGCCGGATGCCACGTCGATTATTTTGTCGAAAATGCGCTGGCCCATCTCGGCTACGCTGACGCCTTCGTCCAGCACTGCACCGCAATTGATGTCCATATCCTCTTCCATGCGGCGATACATGGCCGAGTTGGTCGCCAGCTTGATCGACGGCACCGGCTTGGCGCCGAACACCGAGCCGCGACCTGTCGTGAAGCAGATGATATTGCCGCCGCCGGCGATCTGGCCGGTGGCCGAGCAGGGATCGTAGCCGGGCGTATCCATGAAGACGAAGCCCTTGGTGTCGACCGGCTCGGCATATTTGTAGACGCCGCGCAGATTGGTGGTGCCGCCCTTGGCTGCCGCGCCCAGCGACTTTTCCAGAATGGTGGTCAGGCCGCCCTTCTTGTTGCCGGGTGAGGGATTGTTGTCCATCGAGCCGCCATTGCGCTCGCAATAGCCTTCCCACCAGCGGATGCGTTCCACCAGCTTCTCGCCGATGGCGCGGGTTTCGGCGCGCCGCGTCAGCAGATGTTCGGCGCCGTAGATTTCCGGGGTCTCGCTCAAAATCGCGGTGCCACCGTGGCGCACCAGCAGATCGGCGGCCGCGCCCAGAGCCGGATTGGCGGTGATACCGGAATAGCCATCCGAACCGCCGCATTGCAGGCAGAGCGTCAGATGTGAGGCCGGCAGGTTGGTGCGTTGCATGGCATTGGCGGCCGGCAACATTTCCTTCAATTGTGCGATGCCGCGTTCCACCGTCTTGCGGGTGCCGCCACTGTCCTGGATCGTCATGCTCTGCAGACGCGGGCTGTGTTTCAGGCCCTGTGCCTCCATCATGAAGTCGATCTGCGCCACTTCGCAACCCAGTCCGAGCATCATCACACCGGCGAAATTTACATGCTGGGCATAGCCCCACAGCGTACGCTGCAGATTGCCGAAGCCTTCGCCGGTATCGGCCATGCCGCAACCGGTGCCATGTACGATGGCAACCACGCCATCCACATTAGGGTAATCCTTCAGTGCGTCGCCCTTGAAGGCATCAGCAATATAGCGCGCCACGGTGGCAGAGCAGTTCACGCTGGTGATCACACCCAGATAGTTGCGTGTTCCGGCCTTGCCGTTCTCACGCATGTACCCCTGGAAGGTGGCGCGCTCGGCGTCGGGAAAGAACAGCGTCGGCCGCATGTCGGCGCCAAAGGCGTAGTCGCGCTCGAAATCGCCAATTGCCATGTTGTGGCTGTGCACATGCTGGCCCGGCTCGATTGGCTGCGAGGCGAAGCCGATGATCTGGTTGTATTTGCGAACCGGCTGCCCTTGCGCAATCGGCGCGGTCGCCACCTTGTGGCCGGCCGGGATCGCGCTGCGGGCGGTAACATTGCCGCCCTCGATGCTGGCGCCGGGCAGCAGTTCTGCGCGTGCCACCACTACGTTGTCATTCTCATTCAGACGGATCACCGCCGAAACCCGGTCGAGCATTTTGAGGCCTCCCTCGATTGGGCTCAGTCTAGCGCAGCAAACCACGCTGGGCGAGGTTGCGCAGCAGCGCAACGGTGCCAAATTTCCAGGGCGGTAGGCGGTCGCAGAAGTCCACCCGGTTTATGAGGGCGCCCAGTTTCGGTGAGCGGATGGTAACCACGTCCCCCGGCTTGTGGGTGAAGCCCATGCCGGTCGCGTCGCGGTCCTGGATCGGCGCGAACATCGTGCCGGTGTAAAGCATGGCGCCGTCGGGATACTGATGCGACTGGCCGAAGGTCTGGGCAGCGAGTTCGAGCGGATCGCGGCTGATCTTGGACAGATGCGAGGCAGCCTCGAGGCGGAAGTTGTCGGTGCCGGCGATGGTCAGGCTGACCTCGGCCTTGCGCAGGTCGTCCAGGCTGAAATGTTCATCGAACAGCCGGATGAAAGGCCCAATGGCGCTGGAGGCGTTATTATCCTTGGCGCGGCCCAGCAGCAGCGCGCTGCGGCCTTCCACGTCACGCAGGTTGACATCGTTGCCCAGCGTCGCGCCCACGATCTGGCCGTGGCTGTCGATCGCCAGCACCACTTCCGGCTCGGGGTTGTTCCAGGTCGACTCCGGATGGATGCCGACCCCCATCCCCGTTCCCACCGAGGCCATCGGCTGGCATTTGGTGAAGACCTCGGCATCCGGGCCGAGGCCGACCTCAAGATACTGCGACCAGGCGCCGCGCTTCATCAGCGTCTCTCGCAGGCGCATGGCCTCGGGGGAGCCGGGCTTGATGCGGGAGATCTCACCGCCCAGCGCTGCGGCGATCTCGGCACGTACGGTCTCGGCGCGGCTGGCATCGCCGCGGATCTGCTCTTCGATCACGCGCTCGATCAGGCTGTCGGCAAAGGTAACTCCGGCGGCTTTCACCGCCTGCAGATCGCAGGGCGCTAGCAGATAGGGTGGCTGCAGCTTCAGCGTATTGGCCAGCACGTCCCGCAGGCTGCCGATTGCCGGAGCCTTGTCTCGCGCGGATTGGACGGCGGCGGCTGCATCGGGCCGGTCCAGCAGTTCGCTCATTGTTGCGGTCAGGGCGCTGAGATCAACCAGATCCTCGCCGCGCACCCCCACGATCACTGGGCCGCCCGGATTGCCGGCCATCCAGACACGACCGACCAACGTGGCGCGGTCGTGATCCTGCGGCAGGGTCTGACGGATCAGGCTTTCAAGCATGGCGGGCTCCGGGCAACACAGCAGATCGCGGGGATAGGGAGGGCGGGAAGGGATTGTGGATCATCATACAGTATGGCTCGGGACGGCGGATGGTATACTCGCCGGTATGCAAAATCGGGTTGGTCTATTTAAGCAAAAATGACCATCTAAGGTTACATTGATGGCGCAGTCGCACAAAGGAGGTTGCCGATGCGTCGCAAGATGTCAGTCGATAAGTATATCAACCTGATCCTGGCGTCCCTGGACGCCAGGGGATTTTTTATCGAGCAGGATCCGGATCTTAGCCGCTGGCGCCGTTGCCTTGAATCGATGCCGGGCATCGTGGGCATCAACCCCAGCTTCGATCCCGCGCACCATGATTTTGAGGTGGGGGGGCCGCAATACTGGCTGCGGCTTTCCACCATTCCGAATCATCCCGCCCACCAGATGCGCAAATCGAGCGAAGTGGCCGCGGTGATTGCCTTCCGGCTGATCGAGACCGGCAAGGACGGGTGGAGCGAGTTGCTGCGCAGCGGTAGGCTGTTTTCCGAACGCTTCCCGCCGCTCGGCACGCCGAAAATCCTGCAGCCGCGCGATTGTAACTGGACAGGAAAGATCGGCCATCATGGCGGCCTGGTCGTTGGCGAGGCCTATCGCCGCCAGCGGCTCGCCTACCTGCTGACCCATCTGATCCGGGCCATCAGCATCAAGCGCTACGACGTTGATCATCACTGCGGACTGGTCTACGAAAACCTCTATCGCAGCGGCATTCCGTTGCGCGCGGATGGCTATGGCTATGCGCGGGCGGACCTGGCGATGGACGGCTTTATCGGCGCGGTGGGCCGCTCGGCGCGGATGTATACCACGCAGATCGACCGTGCCGGCATGCTGGCGCAGATCGAGGAAGGCCCGCTGATGGAACTGCTCGAACCTGAAGCCGAGATGGCCGCTTAAGAGGCGTCAGTGCGAAACGGCCGCGAGCGCCACACCCGGCGTGAGCGGCCGTATCAGTGTCGCAACGCGCGACACCTGGCCATCCCCGTCGAAGAAGGGGAACATCGCGCGCTGATAGACGCGGATGCTCATTGCCACCTGGAAGCAGGCGGGCAGGCGTTCGGCCACCACGGCGGCGTAGGTCTGTTCGGCAGCTATGCGCGCTGGCGCCTGGCGGATGGCGCCAAGACAGAGATTGCTGACATCATCGCCGTCCAGCACGAAGGGATGATGATCGAAATCGATGATGCGCCAGGCCAGCACATGGGCAGGCGTGGTGTCGATCACATGGGCCGGATCGGGAGCGTACAGATGCCGCATGGTCGCAACGAAGGGCAGGGTTGCAGCCTCGCTGTTGTTGCGGCACCACACAGCTTCGGCCAGGCTGAATTTGCCGTCGTGGACCTGGATCTGAGCCAGCGGGATCCGGTCGATCCGCACTAGGGCATGCTCGCTGGGAATGAACAGGGGTTCCGCCGACATGCAGCCAGTTTGCGAGTGATTTTGCGCAAAGACAACCGCTAAGGCGTGGCCGGCCGGCTCAACTAGCGCTTTCGGCGCATCTTCTCGGCCAGAACCCGTGCTCGCGCCAGGGCGGCTTCCCCGCTGGAACCGCCGGTCGGCTGCGGGGCGTCATTGCCCTGCCGCTCGACATAATATTGTATGAGAGTGTTGCGCTGGCGCGCGGTCAGCTGGATGCCCAGCCGCTCGGCTTCGTTCAGCGCGAAAAGATCGGCCTCGGCGAAACGGATGGCCTGCGCGTCGCGCTGCTCCAGCCCGCGGGTGATCAGCGCGATATAGCGGTTTTCATCCGCGCTCAGGGGTATCGGCACATCATCGCCCTTTGCCAGCGCATCAAGGCAGGCACTGCGCTCTTCGGGGACGGCGGCCACGAAGAGTTCGAGCAGTTTGACCGCCTGCTCCATCAGCAGGGTATCCTGCGGCAGGCTGAGCACCAGCCGGCCATCCTGAACCTGCGCTTTCACCGGCGGCATACATCTTCCCTGCATCCAGTTCGATCCGAGGCCGCAGGGTGCGGGACGCGCTGGGGCGCGTCAATGCATTTCGGAATCAGTCGCGCTGATCGACGCGCTTGAGGAACCGATGGATACGGATTTCGGCCCATACACCGGCGCGGCTGAAGGGATCGGCAGCATTGAAGGCCTCAACTGCGGCCTTGGTCCCGGCCTCGATCAGGAACAGGCTGCCGATCATGGTCTCACCGTCATCCGACATCAGCGGGCCGGAAACGAGGATGCGGACCGGCGCTGTGCCCAGATACGCCTTATGCGCCTCGTAATGCTCCAGACGGCGCGGTAACGCGTCCGTGGCATCGAGGCAATGAACGATGAAATGCGGCATGGCTGCCCCGGCTCAGAGCAGTGTGCAGGCGCGTTCGAAGCTGTGGCGCGGCTGGCGGCCCATCAGCTTCGACGTATCGCCGTAGCCGATATTGCACAGGAAATCGGTCTGGCAGCGGCCGTCGGGGAAGAATTCCGCATTCACCTTGGCGATATCGAAGCCGCTCATCGGGCCGCAATCCAGCCCGATGGCGCGGGCGGCGATCATCAGATACGCCCCCTGAAGAGTCGCATTGCGCACGGCGGTGGCCTGTGCCATCGGCGCATTACTGGCGAAGGTGTCTCGGGCTGCCGGGTTATGCCAGATCTCGGGCATGTATTCGTAGAACTGCATATCGCGCGCCACGATGGCGGTGACCGGCGCCGCCATGGTCTTGTCCAGATTGCCCGGCAACAGGGCGGGAGCCAGGCGCTGCTTGGCGTCCTTGCTGCGCAGGAACAGCACGCGCATCGGCTGCGTGTTCATCGAGGTCGCGCCCATCTTGGCGATGTCATACAGCTCGCGCAGTTGCTCGTCAGATACCGGCTTGTCGAGAAAGCCGTTCTGGGTGCGGGCATCGAGAAACAGTTGCTTGAGCGCGTCAGCGGAAATCTTGGTCATGTCTTTTTCTTTTTGCTGAGTGGGAAATCAGAGGGCGACGGAGCTGCGCACGATGGTTGCGGTTTTGCGCAGATGGATTTCCAGGGCGGCGACGGCGCGTTCGACATCGCGTTCCATGACGGCATCGAAAATCGCCTTGTGTTCGGCCGGTACATCTCGCGTACCAGTCTGCTGCGGCACAGATACCGACATGCGACGATAACGCTCGCTCTGTTCGTACAGCATCGCGCGCATACGCAGCAGCCAGTCGTTGCCGCAGGCGCCGACCAGTTCGGCATGGAAATCGGCATGGGCGCGCGACCAGGTCTCGCTTAAGTGCTGGTCCTTGCCGGCCTCGGTCTGGCTCAGACGCGACAGCCTGTGCCAGCTCGCCACCAGCCGGCTTTCCCAGGCAAGGTCGCCGCGCTCGATCGAGGTGCGCAGGCACAGCGCCTCGATGGCGATGCGGGCTTCGGTGATATCGGCGAGTTCCTTGGGCGAAACCGGGCTCACCGTGTAACCCCGTTGCGGCTCGGATACCACCAGCGCTTCGGATTGCAGCATCGACAGCGCCTCGCGCACCGCGCCGAGGCTCACATCCAGATCGGCCGCCAGCGCAGCGATATTCAGCTTGGTGCCGGGCAGGTGGTGGCAGGACAGGATGTCGGCGCGGATCTGGGTATAGGCGCGATGCGCTTTGGTACCCGGAGTTTCAGCCAGGACAGCAGGGACGGCATCAACGGGGCTGTGGATTATTTTCATTTGAAAAATATATTGCGATGGCCGAAATCTATGTGTAAGACGAAAATATAGAAAAACACGGACCCATACAAGGGCGGTTTTGGAGGAAACAGGCATGGCAGATCCCCGGCGTCCCGGCGTGACCGCAATTCATTCCCTTGATCGCTTTGTCTTCAGCGTGCCGGACCTCGGCGTCGCGAAGCAGTATTTCACCGACTTCGGCCTCGATGTGCGTCAGGTCGGCAATCGCCTCGATCTCTATACCTTTGGCCATACGCATCGCTGGGGCTCGATCTTCGAAAGCGGCAAGCCGAAGAAGCTCGAATACCTCGCACTCGGCGTCTATGCCGAGGATTACGAGCCGCTGCGCAAGCATCTGGAAAAGACCGGCGTCAAGCTGATCGATCCGCATCCGCTGGTGGATGAGCAGGGCTTCTGGCTGCGCGACCCCGATGGCATCACCCTGCAGGTCGTGGTGGCCGAGAAATCCTCGCCCAGCGTGAAGGGCGAGACCTTCGGCCCGATGAACATGAAGAATCCGGCCGGTACCGAAATCGGCATCAACCGCCGCTCGATGCAGCCGGTGAAGCCGGTGCGCCTGACCCATGCACTGCTGTTCTGCTCGGATGTGCCGCGCTCGCTGAAGTTCTATCGCGAAGCCATGGGCATGAACCTGTCGGATCAGTCCGGCGACGGTATTGCCTTCATGCACGGCGTGCATTCCAGCGATCATCATCTGCTGGCTTTTGCCAAGTCCGACGGCCCGGGCCTGCATCACACCAGCTGGGTGGTGCGCGGCATCGACGAAGTCGGCCTCGGCATGGAGCAGATGGTGGGCAAGGGTTACAAATACGGCTGGGGTCTGGGCCGCCACGTGCTGGGCTCAAACTACTTCTACTACCAGCGCGACCCTTGGGGCAGCTTCACCGAATATTCCTACGACATCGATTTCGTCGGCCTCGATGGCTGGCCGGCGCAGGATCATCCGCCGGAGGATTCCTTCTACCTCTGGGGTCCGGCCGTGCCGGAAGACTTCATCACCAATCACGAAACCCAGGCCCATAAGGCCTGAACAGAAAATCTGCTGTAAAAGAGGACTGTCTCTCCATGCGTCTGCTCAACTATCTGAACAACGGCAAGGCTTCGCTCGGCGCCCGTGTTGGCGACAACATCGTCGATCTGACTTCGGTGGCTGCCAGCGTCGATGCGCTGCTCGCCCAGGGTGCCAGCGGTCTCGCCAAGGCGAAGGAAGCCGCGGCCAAGGCGGGCGCCTCTACGCTGCCGTTCAAGGGTGCCAAGCTGCTGCCGCCGGTGCTCAATCCGTCCAAGGCGATCGCGGTCGGCCTGAACTACATCGACCATGCTGCTGAAAGCCCCTACAAGGACGCGCCGAAATACCCGGTGCTGTTCCATCGTTTTCCGTCCTCCTGGGTCGCCCATGACGAAGCCCTGATCAAGCCGAAGGTGTCGGACCAGTTCGATTACGAGGCCGAGCTGGCCGTGATCATCGGCAAGGCCGGCCGCTACATCTCCAAGGACAAGGCGCTGGAGCATGTTGTTGGCTACTCGCTGTTCAACGATGGCTCGATCCGCGACTATCAGTTCAAGTCGCACCAGTGGATGATCGGCAAGAATTTCGACAAGACCGCGTCTTTCGGTCCGGAACTGGTCACCGCCGACGAACTGCCGGCCGGCGCGGTCGGCCTGCGCATCCAGTGCCGCCTGAACGGCGAAGTGCTGCAGGATTCCAATACAGAACACATGATCTTCGACGTCGCGACACTGGTCAGCACCTGCTCGGAGATTTTCGAACTGGTGCCGGGCGACGTAATTATCTCGGGCACCCCGGCCGGCGTGGGCTTCGCCCGCAAGCCCCAGCTTTTCATGAAGCAGGGCGATGTGGTTGAAGTGGAAGTCGAGAAGGTGGGCGTTCTGCGCAACGGCATTAAGAACGAGTAAGACGTCGATAAGACACACACCAGGGAGGAAACAATGAAAAGCTTGAAACGGATTGTCGCCATGGCGGCAATCGCGGCGGGCTGTTTAAGCCTTGCCGCTTCACCTGTACTGGCACAGGGTGCACCGGTTCGCGTCGGCAGCACGCTGGCGCTGACCGGCCCGCTTTCGGCCACCGCGTTGGTCCATAAGCTGGTCGGAGAGATCTACGTTGAGGATCTCAACAGCCGCGGCGGCCTGCTGGGCCGCAAGGTGGAATGGATCGTCAAGGACGACCAATCCAAGCCGGACGTGGCGCGCACGCTCTATGAGCAGCTCGTCACCTCCGACAAGGTCGACCTGCTGATGGGCCCCTATGCCACCGGCGCGATCCTGTCGGCCATCGGCGTGGCGCAGCGCTATAACAAGATGCTGATCCATCACACCATGGGCGTGCCGTCGCTGGCGAAGTACGACATGCACTTCCCGGCCTGGTCGCTCGGCCCGGATCCGGGCACGACGGTTCCGAACACGCTGTTCGATGCCCTGGCTGCTTCGCCGAAGCCGCCGAAGACCATCGCCATCGTCACGTCGAAGTTCCCCTCGCTGCATTTCCTCAGCCTGGGGGCGCGCGAAGTGGCCAAGAAGCGTGGTCTGCAGGAAGTGCTGTTCCTCGAATGGGAATTTGGCAACCGTGACTTCGGTCCGATCGCGGCCCGCGTGAAGGATGCCAAGCCCGATCTCGTCTTCGTCGGCGATATCGGCCTGGAAGGCAACATGCTGCTTGAGGCGATGAAGAAGCTCGACTATGAGCCGCCGCTGCATTTCCATCTCTACCCGGCTCCGGGTCCTATGGCGACGGCACCGGAAACCAAGAACGCACTCTCGGTCACCATCTTTGAAGAGCATGCGCCCTTCACCAACGACCCGGTGGCTGCGAAGTTCGTGAAGACCTACAACGAGCGGGCCAAGGCCGCCGGCTTCCCCTACAGCAAGGTGGAAGTGCAGGCGGCAGCCAGCTTCACGGCCTGGCAGCTGCTCGAAGCCTCGGTGGTTGCGACCAAGAGCCTGGACGACAAGAAGATGGCGGCATGGCTCAAGGCCAATCAGGTCAAGACCATCCAGGGCACGCTGCGCTTCGACAAGGGTAACAACTTCGGTGACGACCTGATGCGTATCAAGCAGGTGCAGAACGGCAACTGGGTCACGGTCTGGCCGAAGGAATGGGCCGCTCCGGGCGCCACGCTCAAGCAGTAATCGTAAAAGAGTACATTCCTTATGACTGTCCCAAGCCTGAACCTTCTGCTGCAATCCATCCTGTCCGGTATATTCATTGGCGGGATGTACAGCCTGATCGGTCTGGGCTTGGGATTGTCCTGGGGCCTGCTGCGCCAGATCAACCTGGCGCATTTCGGCTTCGTCTTTCTCTCTGCCTATCTCAGCTACCATATGGTGTCGGTCTGGGGCATCGATCCGCTGCTCACGCTGCTGATCCTGCCGCCATTCTTCTTCGCCATCGGCGTGGCGCAGCAGTGGCTGCTGTCGCGCTTCAAGATTTCTCCCTTCAACTCTCTGCTCGTCACCTTCGGTTTCACGGTGATGATCGAAAGCCTGATCCAGTATGTCTGGACTGCCGACTTCCGCAAATTGCAGTCGGTCTATGGCGAGGAGAAGTTCAAGATCGGCGGCCTGTTCGTGCCGGTACCGGAACTGCTGACCCTGCTGCTCGCCATCCTGTTCGCCTTCGGTGTCTGGGCGGCGATGCGCTTCACCGATATCGGCAAGGCGATGCGTGCCATGGCCGAGGATGGACCTATTGCGGCGGCCTTCGGCATCAACCAGCGCTGGCTGTCGCTGATGCTGTCAGGTACCTGCGTCGCACTGGCTTCCATTGCGGGCGTCTGCTTCGCGCTCACGTTCACCCTGACGCCGACGCAGATTTTCTCCTGGGTCGGCGTCGTCTTTGCCGTGGTGATGCTGGGCGGGCTGGGCAGCGCGCTGGGGCCGCTGGTTGCCGGCATCATCATCGGAGTGAGCGAGGCCATTGCCATGGCCATCTTCGCGCCAAGCTGGGCGCCCATTGTATCCTTCTCGCTGCTGATCCTCATGCTGCTGTTCCGTCCGGGTAGGGCCTGATCATGAACAAGGCCATCGTCTCCGGCATTCTCGCAGCCGGCATCGCTTTTGCGGCGCTGCCCTGGCTCGGCGCGCCGGCTTTCTGGGAATCCTTCCTCTACCTGCTGTTCCACTGGATCATCCTCGCGGTGTCGTGGAACATCCTGTCGGGCTACACCGGCTACTTCTCCTTCGGTCATGGCGCCTTCTTCGGCGCCGGCATCTACGGCACGGCCTATCTGGCCGGTACCATCGGCTGGCCCTTCCTTGCCACGCTGCCTGCCGCGGTTTTCGTCGCTGCCGCGTTGGGCGTGGCACTGGGCGCCGTCGTCTTCCGTGTCGCCAGTGTGCGCGGGGAACTGTTTGCGTTGCTGACGCTCGCCGTCACTTTTGTGCTCGCCACCATCATCCTCAACACCAGGATCGATGGCGGTCCCGGCATCTACCTGCTCGGCGTCGATATCCCGAAGCTCGGCCCGTCGCCGTCGGCCTCGCTCTACATGCTTGGCCTGGTCAGCGCGGTGGTCACGCTGCTGATCTCCTACTGGATCTATGCCTCGAAGTTCGGCGCCGGACTCTTCGCCATCCATGATGACGAAGATGTAGCCGAGGTGATGGGTGTGCCGACCTATCGCTTCAAGCTCTATGCGCTGGCGATCTCCTGCGGCCTTGCCGGTCTGGCCGGCGGTATCCATGCGGTGTTCATCTCCTATGTCACGGTGTCGGAAACCTTCTCGATCACGGTGCCGCTGTCTGTGGTGCTGATGAGCATCCTGGGCGGCAGCCGGCACTGGATCGGGCCAGCCGTGGGCGCAGTCTTCATCACCTGCCTGCTGTATTTCTTCACCTCCGGCGATTTCGCTGTCTTCGGCCGCGCCATGGTCGGCCTGATCCTGGTGATTGTGATCCTGTTCATGCCAACCGGCGTGCTGGGCGTGTTCACCAACTGGCGCCATGCCCGGCGCAAGCAGCAGGCGGCCGTAGAGCCTCCGCCCATTCATGATGGTGGGGCGCATGACGGCGTGGAGGGACAGGCGGCGCCGGTGGTGCGGCTGGCCACCAGGCCGGTGATCTCGGGCGAGCCGCTGCTGCAGGTGCGCGGCCTGACGAAAGCCTTCGGCGGCATGAAAGCGCTCAATGACGTGACGCTGGAGGTTCGCAAGGGCGAAATCCTCGGCCTGATCGGGCCCAACGGATCCGGCAAATCGACCTTCATCAACGTGGCCAGCGGCCATTTCAAGCCGACCGCCGGCGAAATCGTCTTCGATGGCAAGACGCTGACCGGGCTGGACGCGCATCGTTTTGCCCAGGCCGGCATCGCGCGCACCTATCAGATCCCGCGCCCGTTCGGGCAGATGACCGTGCTGGAGAACGTCGCCATGGTCGGCATGTTCGGCGGTGAGGGCATGAGCCGTGCCGAGGCAACGAAGCAGGCCGAGGAATTCATCGCCTTTGCCGGTCTGTCGCACCGGGCGCATGTGCTGCCGGAGGATCTGAACCTGCATCAGCGCAAGTTCCTCGAACTGGCGCGTGCGCTGGCGGCGCGGCCCAAGCTGTTGATGCTGGACGAGGTGCTGTCCGGCCTGACACCCAGCGAGATCAACGAAGCCATCGAGATGATCCAGCGCATCCGCGATCGCGGCACGACGATCATCTTCGTCGAGCATGTGATGCGCGCGGTGATGGCGCTGACCGACCGTATCGTGGTGCTGAATTACGGTGGTCTGATCGCGCAAGGCGCAGCGATGGATGTGATGAACGACGATCAGGTCAAGGCGGCCTATCTGGGGAAAGCCCATGCTTGAGGTCAGCAACCTGAAAGTCGCCTATGGCGCCGCGCCGGCCTTGTGGGATGTCAGCATCACGGTCGGCACCGGCGAGCTGGTCTGCGTCGTCGGCCCCAACGGCGCCGGCAAGACCACGCTGATCAACACGCTGGCTGGGCTCAATCGCGCCTCGCAGGGCAGCATCGTGTTCCACGGCCAGGATGTGACGCGCATCGCGCCGCATAAATTCTGCCAGGCCGGCATCGCCATCGTGCCGGAAAGCCGGCGGCTGTTTGCCGGCATGACGGTGATGGAGAATCTGGAACTCGGCAGCTACCTGCCAGAGGCCAAGGCCAAACGCAAAGAGACGCTGGAGCAGGTCTGCGAACTGTTCCCCGCCGTGCGCCAGAAACTGCCGATGCCCGCCGGCTCGCTGTCGGGCGGCCAGCAACAGATGGTGGCCATTGGCCGGGCATTAATGGCGCGGCCGAAACTGTTGCTGCTGGACGAACCCTCGCTCGGCCTTGCGCCATCTATCGTGATGGACATGTTCGACGCGATCCGCCGCATCAATGCCGACGGTCTGTCCGTGCTGCTGGTCGAGCAGAATGTCAGCATGGCGATGGAAATCGCCAAGCGCGTTTACGTGCTGGAAGAGGGCCGCATCGTGATGGAAGGTCCGGCCGACGACCTGATGCGCCGGCCCGAGATCCGCAAGGCCTATCTCGGCCTCGACTAGGAGCGCTTGGGTCCGTCCTGTTTCCGCCCGTTTCGTCCCGTTCCGAGGCCAGTCCCGTCCCATTCGGGCCCAGTTCGATCCCGTTCCAGCCTGTTCCGTCCTGTTTTGCTCTGTTTCGGCCTGTTTGAGCCAGCTGAAATCCGCCTTAAACACCTGGCGTTGTGTGCCATGGCGTTGATTTTCCTATCTACGGTGTCCAACAGCAGCAGCAGCAAAGGCGGTGGTTCGCGCCGGCATCCGTGCGAACAATTGTTCTATTTGTAGGAATAATAACATATAATCGATCAGAGTCCAACGAGGATTCGTAGTCACAAGAGAGATCCCCGTGTGTGGGGACGTCGCCACTGGATCCGCGACATCTGCGCCGCGCTCGGCCGGCCAGGGGGCGGATCCGGCAGTGCTTACACATCCACCACTGATCGTGGCCGGCATGGGCGGGCCACCAACCTGGCCGGTTGCGACGGATCATGCGCTTGTCACCGGCCTTCCGTCCTGCAGGCCTTATCCTCCCCGGTTGAACGAGGAGACACGCATGCTGACAGAAAGCCATTCTTCCAGATCTTCCGGGGCCGGTTTCATCGGCGCAGGCCTGCTGCGCGACGGCAGGCGCACCCTGCGGTCGCTCTGCCCGCAATCCGTACTGAACTGGCGCGAGGAGCAGTTCTATCTGCGCTACGGCGAAGTGGAACTGCATCTGCTCGACCTGCTGTGCGATCCGCAGCGCGACTCGATCGACGTCGGCGCCAATGACGGCAGCTATGTGCATTTCATGCGCAAGCATTCCCGCATGGTGCATGCCTTCGAGCCGATGCCGTCGCTGGCGGAAGCGCTGCGGGAGAAATTCGAAAGCAAGGTGACGGTGCATCCGGTGGCATTGTCGCGCGAGACCGGGGAAACCGAACTGCGTATTCCGGTGGTGGATGGTGTGGCGGTGACGGGCTGTTCGACCATTTCGGGCGATGCTTCGGCCACCTATCCCGGCTTCACCACGATCCGCGTCGCGCTGGACCGGCTCGACGCGATCTACGCCGGCGATGTCGGATTCATCAAGATCGACGTGGAAGGGCACGAACAGGCGGTGCTGGATGGCGCCGCCGGCACCATCCGTCGCTGCCGGCCGCGCATGCTGGTGGAAGTGGACGAGCGGCTGTCGCCGGGCGGCCTGGCCCGGGCGCGCAGTTATTTCGACGATCTGGGCTATCGCGGGTATTTCGTGGCGGACGGCGGGTTGCACCTGATCAAGTCATTTTCCTCCGACAAGTATCAGCGGCCGGAAAACCTGCCCGATCTGAAGGCACCGCTCAGCAAGCGGGAAAGGTTCGGGCGGTATCTCTACAACTTCATTTTCCTGCCGCCCGATGAGTCGCCGGCACTGCCGGACCGTATTGCCGAAAGGCTTAAGCGCCTCTAACCGGCGCCTGCTTTCGCCAGGCCCGCTGCCGTGTCGATCCCGGTGCGGCGGCGGGCCTCGCCGAGCCGGCGCAGCAGGTTGCTGCCGATCTCCTGCCAGTCGAAGGCCTTTTCACAAACGGAGTAAGCGGCCATCTGTTGCGCATTCAGTGCGGGCAGATCGTCCATCGCATCGGCCACGCCACGGGCCAGGGCGGCGTGGCTGTCGAATTCCTGCAGCGATACGCCATCCACCAGCGGTGTGCCGGGAACCGCCCCCCGCATGGCGAAGACCGGCAGGCGGTGGAATACATAATCGAGCGTCTTGAGTTTGAAGCCTCCGAGCAGATCGGGCACCAGGGCGATGCGCGCTCCGTCCAGATAGGGCCGGATATCGGGCACGCCTCCGGTGAAGCGCACCGCCGGATAGTCCGCGGTCAGCCGGGCGAGGTAGTCGGCTTCGGTCTGCCCCACCACCTGCAACTCGATGCCGGCACCCTCGAACAGGGGGGTGGCCTCCCTGAGGAAGACTTCCAGGCTGATGCGCTTGGGCAACCAGTCGAAACTGCCGACGATCACGGCACGGCGCGGCACGGAGCTGTCGAGGCGTCGCTGGCTGCGGCTGCCGCCATAGCCGGGCGGGAGCAGGGCGACCGGAGGGGCGCCGGGCGTTGCCGCAAACTTTGCCGTATCCTCCGGCGTGTTGGCGGTCAGCAGATCGGCATGGCGTATCAGGCGGCGCTCAAGCCAGGCAACCTTCACGGCGTCGAAGATACGCAGCAGGCGACGCGGCAGATCTGCCTCGTGCAGCGCGATGTGCCAGGCGACGCTGCGCTCGTGATTGTGCGAGAGGTAAACCACGGCGGTCTGTGGCCGGCGTCTCTGGCAGCGGACGACATCATCCAGCGCCCAGCCGACGGCGATGCTGTCGAACAGGATCGCGTCCCAGGGCTCAGCCAGGCATGCGGCGAGCGTCTGGCGCATCGCCGGCGTGCGGCTGCGCGACGAAACCTGCGGCCAGGGCGAGAGCAGGGCGGCAGATGAGGATTGTGGCGCCTGTGCGGCGAGACGCCAGAGAAGCTGCGCAGTATCAGCGCGCGCTGCAACGTCCCGCGCAAGACCAACGACCGTCAGTCTGGCACCGCTGGCCGCCAGCGCATCGATCAGCCCGCCCGAATAGATGTACTGGCCGTTGGTGCGGGGCTCGGGATCGGCAAGGGTGAGCCACAGGCATTTCATAGGATCTCCTGGCGAGTCGGTGTGGCCGGGGCGACCACCGGCAGTAGAGTGGCCTCCGGGGGCATGCGCGACCAGTGATCAATAGGGGGCGGTAACCACCCCGTGGCCTTTGAAATATCCATGCGAAACGGCGCCCTTGCGCTGCAATACGGCAGCGGCCTCTGCAGACACCGGCTAGTCACTGGTTGGAAAGGGGATTTCAGCGGATCGTCGTCGTTGAGAACGCAACAGCCGGGCAGCAGGCATTCATTCAGTAGCTTGAGAAGCCGTGCAGCCAGCGGACATTGCAATGGATGGGTGGGAAAAGGTTTGGGAGGGTTGATGCCGGTGCTGGCTTTGGAAAAGGAACAGGATTGCCGACCTTATACATGTGATCGCAACGACAGCCTGTTCGCGGCCATCGAGAAATGCCTCGACAATGGCCTGGGCACGTGTCTGGTGGTCGATGAAGGTAAGCCGGTCGGGAAAGTTACCCTGGACGGCATCCGGCGCGCCATCATGGATGGCAGCGCGATTCATGAGCCGATGCTGGATCCGCTGATTGGCCGCATCGTGGACCCGATGGGCGATGGCCCGCTCCACAACGACGTCAACATCGACGACAGGATTCTCAGCCCGATCGTCACCGAGAGCGGCTATCTGCGCGGTATCAGGATCGACCGTAGCGAGCAACATGTCCAGATTGCCCATCCGGATCTGACACGCCACGAATTTCGCGCGGTACTGGACGCCTTCATATCCTCGTGGATTTCCAGCAAGGGTGCCTATATCGGAAAATTCGAGGAGGAGTTCTCGGCCTTCGTCGGTCTGCCGCATGGTATCGCCGTGTCGAACGGAACGACGGCGCTGCATCTGGCGCTTGTGGCGCTTGGCATCGGCCCGGGCGACGAAGTGATCGTGCCCGACCTGACCTTCGCGGCCACCATCAATGCTGTGCTCTATTGTGGCGCCACACCGGTCATCGTCGATATCGACCCGCAGACATGGACCATGAGCCTGGAGAGCTTTGCCGCCGCCTGCACGGCGAACACGAAGGCGGTCATCCCGGTTCATCTGCATGGCCGTCCGGCGGATATCGGGCCAATTGCCGAACTGGCGCATAACCGTGGCATCTTCGTCGTCGAAGACTGTGCTGAAGCTCATGGTGCCAGCTATGCCGGCGCCCGCGTCGGCACCTTCGGTGATATCGCCTGCTTTTCCTTCTTCGCCAACAAGATCGTCACCACCGGTGAAGGCGGTATGTGCCTGACGGCGTCCGACAGCCATGCGCGCGCCCTGCGCGAACTGAGAGATCACGGCATGGTGCCGGGTCGTTCTTACTGGCATGAGCGCGTCGGCTACAATTACCGGATGACCAATCTGCAGGCGGCGATCGGTCAGTCGCAGCTCTGGCGCATCGACCGTATTCTGGAGCGCAACCGCAGTATCGCCGAACGGTATCGGTGCGCGCTCGAAGGGATGCCCGGCGTGACATTCCCGCCGGACCTTCCGGACGCCTATGGAAGCGTGGTTTGGCTGACCTGCATCCAGGTTCCGGCGTATCTGCGACGCCAGCTGATCGCCGCGGCGCACGCCGCGGATATCGAGATGCGGCCGTTCTTCCACTCGCTGTCGGCCATGCCGTTATACGAGAGATACGCCGGCGATTGCCCCAACAGTCGGGCGTTGTCGGAGACGGGCATCAACCTGCCGACATCGCGGTCGGTCGACGACCAGGTTATCGGTCGCGTCGCCACCCTGATCCGGGACGTTATGAGGACTGCGTGACACTACCTTCGGCTATCATTCTGGGCGGTGGGCCCGGCGGCACGGGATCGCTGATCTGGGCGGCGCAGACGGGAAACCTGGATGCGTGGCTGGAGCAGGGTGTGGTCCTGGTCGAGGGCCAGGCCCAGCTTGGCGGGTCGCTGGGACGCTACGCGATCAACTCGGATACCCTCGGCAGCGCGTATCTCGAATGCCTCGAAGCGGGAAGCGCGCATGCCGTGCTGCGCCAGATGCGTTCCGATCCTGTGACACTGGAGATGCAGCAGTATCGCAACGGATTTCCGCCGCTGTCGCTGGTCGGCCGCTTCATGGCCCGGCTTGGGGCCGGTCTGGCCGACCTGCTGTCACGCCATCCGCATTGCGCCGTACTGACCGGCACGACCGCCCGTTCGGTGACGGTCTTGCCGGATGGCAGCGTGCGGGTGAAGGCCGTCGGCAAGGCCGGACGGCGCTACAAGCTGCAGGGCCACTCGCTGGTGATGGCATTGGGTGCCTCGCCTGCAACCATGCCACCCGCTGGCCTGCATCCGAACATGATTCCATCCGACAGAATTCTGACGGCTGCGGGGCTGTGTGAAGCAGTCGATGTCCTGCGTCGCGCCAGGCGGCAGCGCGTGGCAATTCTCGGCGGTTCGCACAGCGCGTATTCGGTCGCCTGGGCCCTGACGCATCTGCTGGGCGAAGAAGCGGTGCCCGGCCTCGAGGTCGTCATGCTGTCGCGGCAGGAATCGCCGGTCTTCTATTCCAGTGCGGAGGCTGCTGCCGCCGATGGCTATGCGTTCCGGCCCGGCGACGTCTGCCCGCGAACCGGCCGGGTCAATCGCCTTGGCGGATTGCGCGGCAACGGCAGGGATGTCTGGCGCCAGCTGCGACAGGATCCGGCCAGCCTGCCGATCCGGCGCCAGAGCCTGACCGGATTGTCGCCGGATGCGGTGCGCGATCTGCTGTCCAGCGCAGCGCTCGTCGTGCCGGCATTCGGCTACCGATCACGACATCTGCCGGTGCTCGATCACGCCGGTCGGCACATCGCCCTGCGAACCGACGTTTCTCTTCCAGCGGTGGATGCTGCCTGCCGGATTTACCGGGCGGACGGCACTGTCCTGCCGAATATTTTCGGAATCGGTCTGGGCACCGGTTTCCGGCCGACGGAGGCGATGGGCGGCGAACCGAATTTCACCGGTCAGGCTAACAGTCTCTGGCTTTACCAGAACGATATCGGCGCGACGGTTTTCAGGGGCGTACAGCAGGCTGTGCATGATGCGCGGCATTCGTCGACACGCCCGTCGACGGTTCCTGTTTTGCGCGAGGTGATGGCCTTCGGCTGACCGCAGCCACCCGTCAGATCATTTCAAGCGGCTGCGCGTGTCTCGGCGGCGGAAATATGCGGTCGAGTGCCGCCAGATGTTCGCCATCGAGCTGCAGCTCCAATGCGGCGTGATTGTCGCGCACATGCTGCCCGGCTGTCGCTTTCGGGATCGAGATCACATTGTCCTGTCGCAGCAGCCAGGCCAGTGCCACCTGCGCCGGAGTGGCACCCAGTTGCGATGCGATCGTCTCCAATCCCTTGTGCCCGGCCAGGCGACCCTGCTCGATGGGAGAATAGGCCATGATCGGTTGCTGCTGTTGGCGCTGCCAGGGCAGCAGATCGAATTCGATGCCGCGGCGCGTCAGGTTGTAAAGTATCTGGTTGGTAGTGCAGGCTTTGCCGCGCGGATCGCGCGTCAGTTCCTGCATGTCGCTGACATCGAAATTGCTGACGCCCCAGTGGCGGATCTTGCCAGCCTGTTGCAGCTCCTCGAAGGCATCCAGCGTCTCTGACAGCGGCGGGCTGCCGCGCCAGTGCAGCAGATAGAGGTCGATGCGGTCGGTGTGCAGCCGCTTCAGGCTGCGCTCGCAGGCCGCCAGGGTGTCCTTGCGGCTGGAGTTGCCCGGCAGCACCTTGCTGACCAGGAAGACTTCATCGCGCCGCCCGGCAATGGCTTCCGCGGTCAGCTCCTCAGACCCGCCGCTGGCATACATCTCGGCGGTATCGATCAGCGTCATGCCGAGATCGAGACCGAGCCGCAACGCCGCGATCTCTGCTTTGCGCAGGGATGCCTTCTCGGCCATCTGCCAGGTGCCCTGGCCGAGCCGCGGCACGGCCTCACCGTTCGGCAGGCGGACAGTCGTCAGTGTGGTCATGGGGCCTCCGGCGCGGGACGCCCCAGACTAGCGCGATTGCGGTGGTATGGCTATTGCACGCCAGCCGCTTCCGTGGCGACCGCACGGGTTACGGTCAGATGATGCACCAGGCCGATGCCGTCGACGGTGAGCTGCCGCACATCCCGGAACAGCACGGCCAGCTGCAGGCTGGCGACGAAAGCTGCACAATAGAAGGAGGTCGCATGTGCCTTTTCCCAGCGCAGCAGCGGCTGCGCCAGCAGGCGCGGCCGCAGCGTGGCAAAGGCCGCCAGCATGACGGCAATGCCGATCACGGCGCCGACGAGGACATCTGTAGCGTGGTGGTAGCCCAGGAAGAGGCGCGGCAGACAGATTGCGATGCTGCTCCACAGGAAGGCGAACACGCCCAGCGGACGATTCAGGCGCCAAACCGCCAGCGCCAGTGCGAAGAACAGCACGGCATGGTCGCTGGGGAAGGAACTCCAGCCATCCAGTGTATCGGGATTCACCACAGTGGGTGGCGTCAGGTTCAGGGCTTCGTTATGCAGCGGGCGGGCGCGGAACGGGAGCATCAGCTGCAGCACGCGGGCAGCACCGATTGCGATGATCGCGCCGGCCAATGCAGTCAGGATGGTCTGGCGCCGCTGCGTGGTGATCTCGTCGCGCTTGAACCACAACCACCAGAAAACGGCCATGAACAGCCCGCCCTTCAGCATGGCGGAATCGGCGAGATTGTAGACGAAGCGATCGAGCGCCGGGGTGTGGCCGGCAAAGCTGTTCAGCCACAGGCTGGCGGCATAATCCCAGCTGACGATCTCGGCGAGGGCGGCAACGAAGTCGTGTAGCATCACGGACACCGTGCTGTAAGTCTTCTGACTTGAATGTGTCATGATTTCCCACGCTCCGCTTCCGACAAACAGCCTCGCCGCGATGACCAAACGGTGACTGAAGCTGTGCTGAGATCCTCGGGTCGAGCCCGAGGATGACGGCTTTGTACTGGCAGACCAAAAAAGAGAAGCCCGTTTTCTCTAGCGTCATCCCCGGGCTTGTCCCGGGGATCCACGCCTTCTTTAAGACGTGGATGGCCGGAACAAGTCCGGCCATGACGGTTTTGCTGCGTTTTCCCCACAAAGAAAAAGGCCCCGGCCACCTTTCGGAGGCCAGGGCCGCTCCCTGGAGGAGGAGCTTCAGTTACCTTAAGAACAGCCCGTCGTGCCGCCGCAGCTGTCGCATTTCAGGCAGGTGCCGTTGCGCACCAGCGTGAAGTTGCCGCATTCGGGGCAGCTGTCGCCCTCGTAGCCCTTCATGCGCGCCTGCGCGATCCGCTCCATGCGGAGGCTGCTGCCCGAGGACATGGCGGAGACCGGCACGTCCATCTCGACATGGGTATGCGTGTCGGCGCTGACATGCATCACCCCACTGCTCATATGGGGGCCATCTGTGCCGGTGGCCTGCAGTTCGCGATGCTGGCCACCCTTCAGCACATAGAGGTTGGAGCGGATATAGCCGTTGGAGGCGACCTTGATGATCTCTTCCTCAACCTTCACCTTGGCCGGCGCTTCTTTCGCACCCAGCGTATCGTGCCGCAGGTCGTCGGGCTGCACATGCGCCAGATCGGTGCGGCCGAGATAGCTGACCGCCAGTTCGCGGAAGACATAGTCGAGGATCGAGGTCGACATCTTGATCACGTCGTTGCCTTCCACCATGCCCGAGGGTTCGAAGCGGGTGAAGGTGAAGGCGTCGACGAATTCCTCCAGCGGCACGCCATACTGGAGTCCGATGGAAATGGCGATGGCGAAATTGTTCATCAGGCTGCGGAAAGCGGCGCCTTCCTTGTGCATGTCGATGAAGATCTCGCCCAGCTTGCCTTCGTCATATTCGCCGGTGCGCAGATAGACCTTGTGCCCGCCGACGATGGCTTTCTGGGTATAGCCCTTGCGGCGCTGCGGCAGTTTCTGGCGGCCGGCGATGATCTTCTCGACGATCCGCTCGGCCACGATCTGCGCGCGCGCCGCTGCCGGGGCCTCGGCGACCTGGTCTGCGACAGCATCGAGGTTGTCGTCTTCCAGGGCCTGGGTCTGCAGCGGCTGGCTCAGCTTGGAGCCGTCGCGATACAGCGCGATAGCCTTGCAGCCCAGCTTCCACGACAGCATGTAGGCGGTCTTGCAGTCGTCGACCGTGGCCAGGTTCGGCATGTTGATGGTTTTGGAGATCGCACCGGTGATGAAGGGCTGCGCGGCGGCCATGATGCGGATATGGCTTTCCGCCGACAGGAAGCGCACGCCGTCCTTGCCGCAGGGATTGGCGCAGTCGAAGACCGGCAGATGCATGTCCTTCAGATGCGGCGCGCCCTCCACTGTCATTGCGCCACAGCAATGCAGATTGGCGGCGGCGATCTCCTCGGCCGAGAAGCCGAGCGCGGTGAGCAGGTCGAAGGCCGGGTCGTCGAGCTGGGCATCCGAGAAGCCGAGCGCCTTGCAGACGTCGGTGCCCAGTGTCCAGCGGTTCAGCACGAACTTGATATCGAAGGCGCCGCGCAGGCCGGCTTCCACCTTGGCGATGGCAGCGGCCGACAGGCCGCGCTCTGTCAGCGTCTCGTGATTGACCCCCGGCGCATCCTTCAGCGTGCCATGGCCGACGGCATAGTCGATGATCTGCTTGATCTGGCCGTCATTGTAGCCGAGCGTCCGCAGTGCCAGCGGCACGGTGCGGTTGATGATCTTGAAGTAGCCGCCGCCGGCCAGCTTCTTGAACTTCACCAGCGCGAAATCCGGCTCGATGCCGGTGGTGTCGCAATCCATCACCAGGCCGATGGTGCCGGTCGGCGCGATCACGCTGACCTGCGCGTTGCGGAAGCCATGCTCGCTGCCCAGTTCCAGTGCGCGGTCCCACGCGGCTTCCGCAGCATTCAGCAGCGCCTGATCGGGGCAGCTGGCATGATCCAGCGGCACCGGCGCCGTCGACAGGCCTTCATAGCCGAAATGATCGCCCTGCGCGGCGCGGCGATGGTTGCGGATCACGCGCAGCATGTTCTCGGCATTCGGCGCATAGCCGGGGAAGGCGCCCAGTTCGCCCGCCATTTCAGCCGAGGTGGCGTAGCTCACGCCGGTCATCAGCGCGGTGATCGCGCCGCAGATGGCGCGACCGGCATCCGAATCATAGGAATGACCGCAGGACATCAGCAGCGCGCCGAGATTGGCGTAGCCGAGGCCGAGCGTGCGGAACTTGTAGGACAGCTCGGCAATCTCTTTGCTCGGGAACTGCGCCATGGCGACGCTGATTTCCAGCACCACGGTCCACAGCCGGGTCGCATGTTCGAAGGCCGCGGTGTCGAACTTGCCATCGGCCTGACGGAAGCACATCAGGTTCATTGAGGCCAGGTTGCAGGCCGTGTCGTCGAGGAACATGTATTCCGAGCAGGGATTGGACGCATTGATGCGGCCATCCGCCGGGCAGGTATGCCAGTCGTTGATGCTGGTGTCGAACTGGATGCCGGGATCGGCAGAGGCCCAGGCGGCATAGCCAACCTGTTCCCACAGCTGGCGCGCCTTCAGCGTTTTCGACACCTTGCCGTCGCCGCGCCGCATCAGGCTCCAGTCGCCATCGGTCTCGACGGCGGCGAGGAAGGTATCGGTGACGCGCACCGAGTTGTTGGAATTCTGGCCGGCCACCGTCAGATAGGCCTCCGAATCCCAGTCGGTGTCATAAGCCGTGAAGTCGATCTCGGTGTAGCCCTGCCTGGCGAACTGCACCACGCGCTGGATATAGTTCTCCGGGATCATCGACTTGCGCGCGGCCAGGATTTCCTTGCGCAGGGTCGCGTTCTTCCTGGCGTCGAAGCGGTTGTCCCCGCTGCCGAGCTGGCAGGCCGCCATGATGGCGCCGAGATGCTTCTGCGCCAGCTTCGAGCCGGCGACCAGAGCGGCGACCTTCTGCTCTTCCTTCACTTTCCAGTCGATGAACTGCTCGATATCGGGATGGTCGATGTCGCAGATCACCATCTTGGCGGCGCGCCGGGTTGTGCCGCCCGACTTGATCGCGCCGGCGGCGCGGTCGCCGATCTTGAGGAAGCTCATCAGGCCCGACGACTTACCGCCACCCGACAGCTTCTCATTCTCGCCGCGCAGGCGCGAGAAGTTGCTGCCGGTGCCAGAGCCGTATTTGAACAGGCGCGCCTCGCGCACCCACAGGTCCATGATGCCGCCCTCGTTGACGAGGTCGTCCTGCACCGACTGGATGAAGCAGGCATGCGGCTGCGGATGTTCGTAGGCGGATGCAGACTTGGTCAGTTCGCCGGTCTTGAAGTCGACGTAGTAATGGCCCTGGGCCGGGCCGTCGATGCCGTAAGCCCAATGCAGTCCGGTGTTGAACCACTGCGGCGAATTCGGTGCCGCGACCTGCGCGGCCAGCATGAAGCGCATTTCGTCGAAGAAGGCGCTGGCATCCTCGGCGCTGTCGAAATAGCCGCCCTTCCAGCCCCAGTAGGCCCAGGTGCCGGCGAGGCGGTCGAAGACCTCCTTGCCGCTGGTCTCCTGCGTGAAGCGATCCTTCTCCGGCAGGACCGCGAGCACGTCGCTGTCGGCTTCACGGCGCCACAGGAAATCGGGGACGTCGGATTCTTCGACGGCCTTCAGCGCGACGGGCACGCCGGCGCGGCGGAAATACTTCTGCGCCAGCACATCGGCCGCCACCTGGCTCCAGGTCGCCGGCACTTCCAGATTGTCGAGGCGGAACACCACGCTGCCGTCGGGGTTGCGGATTTCGCTGGTGGTGGTCTTCCACTCCAGACCGGCATAGGCATCCTGGCCCGCAACCGTAAAATGACGCTCAATACGCATGGCTTTCCGCCCCCGACCTACAGCAAAAGGAATCCGTGATGTTGTGTTCTGATTGGCCCTAGGATAACCGGGCAAAACCCAATATCTGGTAACCGGCAGACCGCAACGAGGGCTAAATCTAGGGACCGCCGCAGAGTCGCTCCAAACTGAATTTGTTACTAAATTTGGGGGTCGGTCTGTTTTCGTTCCCTTGACTGGATTCTGCCACAATTGCCGGTATGAGTATGACTCGTTGTCTTGTATGGGATTCGCCGATGCGCCCTCGTTTCCGACTTGCCGCGACATTCCTTCTCGGGCTGGTTTTTGTTCTTGGTGGTAGCGAAGCGCTGGCACAGGACAGGGCCGCTCAGAATCGGGCCACCCGGGCCGCCGCCGAGCGGCTGATGACCACGATCGGTCTGGAAAAACGCGTGGAGGCGATCACGCAGCTCTACCTGAACTTCCTGCCGACCAACACGCCGGCCGAGCAGCAGCGCGCCACCGAACTGCGGCAGCGCGCGCCGTCGGCCGGCCCGCGTTTCCGCGGTGCCGTGGTGAACGCGGCCAGCAGCAGCTACACGAAACCCGAACTGGACGCGCTGGATACCTATTTCGCCAGCGGCGAGGGCCAGCGGCTGCTGACCACCGCGCTGACCCGCGCGGTGCTGGGCGCCAGCCAGAAGGGCGGCGTGAAGGCCAGTGACATCCTGCGGGCTGAAGACCTGCCGCGCGACAATCCGGCGCTGCAGGCCGCCGCGGCCAAGTATCCCGGCTTCGAAAAGCTGGCGCAGGCCGAACTGCAGCGCGAATTCGCGCAGGAAATCGCCCTGATTACCGCCCGTTAGCCGGCAGCGGCGGGGCTGGGCGGGGCTTGCCCGGAACGTCCCGTAATGCCATATTCCGGCAGGTTTTTCGGCCGGATTCCCGGCCTGAGGGTGGCGGTTTCCATGAGCCTGTTCGGCACCAAGCTTTTCACCTGGTGGAGGGGCGAACTCGTCGGTAAAGACGCGTTCGGCAACGAATACTTCCGCACCAAGAGCGGGACGCCCAAGCGCTGGGTGATCTACCAGGGCAAGCCGGAGGCGTCGAAAGTGCCGCCGGAATGGCATGCCTGGCTGCACTACACCACCGACGAGGCGCCGATCCACGGCGTCGAGCACAAGTCGTGGGAGAAAGAGCATCTGCCGAATCTGAGCGGCACGCCCTATGCCTATCGTCCGCAGGGCAGCGTCGCCAAGGGCGGTCAGCGCGCAGCCGCCACCGGCGACTACCAGGCCTGGCGGCCGGAATAGCGGCGGGGCGAGAGCATCCATGAGCAGTAATCTGGTCGAGACCCTGATCGGCGCAGTTGTCCTGCTGGTCGCCGGCTTTTTCCTGGCTTTCGCCTATACCGCCGGCGGTGTCGGCAGCGGCCGTGTCGGCGGCTACGAATTGCAGGCGCGGTTCAATCGCGCCGACGGCCTGGTCAACGGCGGCGACGTGCGGCTGAGCGGCATCAAGATCGGCACCATCACCAAGCAGGCGCTCGATCCCAAGACCTATGACGCCATCGTCACCTTCAGCGTCGACAGCCGCTACCAGCTGCCGGATGACAGTGCGGTCAAGATCGCGTCCGAAGGTCTGCTTGGCGGCAACTTCATCTCGGTCGAGCCGGGCGGCAGCGAAGCCATGCTGAAGCCGGGTTCGGAAGTGAAGTTCACGCAGGGGTCGGTCAACCTGATGGACCTGATCGGCCAGGCGATCTTCAGTGCCACCGGCGGCGGCAACGGTAAGGACAAGCCGGCCGGCGAGACCGAACTGAGCCCGCTGCCCAAGGCCAACTGATCAGTGCTGCGGTCCGCATTTCGTTGCGTATTGCTGTTGCCGCTGCTGATGGCGGCGCCAGCCGTGTTTCAGCCATCCTGGGCGCAGGAGCCGCAGCCCTCGCAGCAGTATCCCTCTAGCCCGATGCCGATCGCCGTGCTGCAGGGCCTGGATAAGATCACCGCGCGCATCTACACCTTCGAGGCGCCGGTCGACCAGGTGATCGGCTTCGGCACGCTGAAGGTGACGGTGAAATCCTGCCGCAAGCGGCCGCCGGAATATCCGCCGGAAAGCGCCGCCTTTCTCGAAATCGTCGAACAGCGGCCCGAGCAGCAACCCAACGCGCTGTTCCAGGGCTGGATGTTCGCCTCCAGCCCGGGCCTTAATCCGCTGGAACATGCGGTCTACGACGTCTGGCTGATCGACTGCAGGACCAGCGCCGGCGGCGCATCGGGTGCCAGACCGTAGAAATCCGCCTGACGCGGCAGCGCGTCGAACAGCAGCTCCAGATACGCATCGCGCTTCACTTCGATGGCGCCGAACTGCTTCAGGTGTTCGGTGACGAACTGCGTGTCCAGCAGGGTGAAGCCGCCGGCAATCAGCCGCCCGACGAGATGCACCAGCGCCACTTTCGAGGCATCGGTGGCGCGACTGAACATGCTTTCGCCGAAGAAGGCCGCGCCCAGCTTCACACCATACAGTCCGCCGACCATCGCGCCGCTGTCGTCGTAACATTCGACGCTGTGAGCGAAGCCGAGCCTGTGCAGGTCGGTATAGGCATTGCGGATCGTCGCATTGATCCAGGTGCTGTTGCGCTGCGGATGCGGCGTCGGTTCGGCGCAGGCGGCGATCACGCCGGCAAAATCATGATCCACTTTCACGGTGAAGGCGCCGGCGCGCACCTTGCGGGCCAGTTTGTGCGGCACATGGAAGCGGTTCAGCGGCAGGATGCCGCGCTTCGTCGGATAGACCCAGAAATAGCCCGGGTCGTCAGCGCTGTCGGCCATCGGGAAATAGCCGCGGGCATAAGCCTGCAGCAGCAGTTCCGGCGTCAGCTCTTCGGGATGCGCGCTCATGCTCCGCAAGCTAGCACGCCGCCCGCCGGGATCAATTCTGCCTGGCGATAAACTCTTCCAGCCAGTGGATGTCGTAGGCGCCGTTGGCGAAATCCTGCTCGTTGATCAGCGCCAGATGCAGCGGGATCGTCGTCTCCAGACCGCCGATCACATATTCCTCCAGCGAGCGGCGCAGGCGCATCAGGCATTCGTTGCGGCTGGTGCCGTGCACGATCAGCTTGCCGATCAGCGAGTCGTAATGCGGCGGGATCTGGTAGCCGGTGTAGAGCGCGGAATCGACGCGCACGCCGAGCCCGCCGGGCACGTGATAGTCGGTGACGCGGCCGGGCGAGGGCGCGAAGGTGCGCGGGTTCTCGGCGTTGATGCGGCATTCGATGGCGTGGCCGTTGAACTTGATGTCGTCCTGCGTATAGCCGAGCGGCGCGCCGTTGGCGATGCGCAGCTGTTCGCGCACCAGATCCAGCCCGGTGATCATCTCGGTGACCGGATGCTCGACCTGCAGGCGGGTATTCATCTCGATGAAGTAGAATTCACCATTCTCGAACAGGAATTCGATGGTGCCGGCGCCGCGATAGTTCAGCTTGGCGATCGCCTTGGCGGCGATGTCGCCGATGGTCTTGCGTTGCGCGTCGTTCAGCGCAGGAGAACGCGCTTCTTCCAGCACTTTCTGATGCCGGCGCTGCAGCGAACAGTCGCGTTCGCCCAGATGCACGGCATTGCCCTGGCCGTCGCCGAAGATCTGGATTTCGATATGGCGCGGGCGGGCGAGGTATTTCTCGACATAGACCTGGTCGTTGCCGAAGGCATTGCGCGCCTCGGTGCGGGCCGCCATCAGCGCCGGGCCGAATTCGGCCGGCGAGCGCACCACCTTCATGCCGCGGCCACCGCCGCCGGCAGTGGCCTTGATCAGCACCGGATAGCCCATGTCGCCGGCGAGCTTGAGCCCCTGTTCCTCGGTTTCCACCGCGCCCTTCGAACCAGGCACCACCGGGATGCCGAGTTCACGCGCCGCGTCCTTGGCGGTGATCTTGTCGCCCATCAGCTTGATATGCTCGGACGTCGGGCCGATGAAGGTGATGCCATGCGCCTCGACGATTTCGGCGAATTTGGCATTCTCCGACAGGAAGCCGTAGCCGGGATGGATCGCATCGGCGCCGGTGATCTCGGCGGCCGAGATGATGGCGGGGATATTCAGATAGCTCTGCGGCGAGGGCGGCGGGCCGATGCAGACGGACTCATCGGCGATGCGTACATGCATGGCGTCGGCATCGGCGGTGGAATGCACCGCCACCGTGCGGATACCCATCTCGCGGCAGGCACGGTGGATGCGGAGCGCGATCTCGCCGCGATTGGCGATCAGAACCTTGTCGAACATTGCGGGGCCCGCCGGTTCTGTTACTCGATGATCAGGAGCGGCTGGCCGAATTCGACCGGCTGCTGGTTCTCGATCAGGATGCGCGCGACCCGGCCGGCCTTCGGCGCCGTGATCGGGTTCATCGTCTTCATCGCCTCGACGATCAGCACGGTCTGGCCGGCATTGACGCTGTCGCCCACCTTGACGAAGGTCGCGGCGCCCGGCTCTGGCGCGGTGTAGACCGTGCCGACCATCGGCGACTTCACGGCGCCCGGATGGCTGGCTTCGTCGCTGGCCGCCGGCGCACCGCCGCTGGCGGCAACCGCAGCGGCCGCAGCCGCAACCGGTGCGGCGGCATAGATCGGCGCGCCGCCCTTGGTGACGCGCACCTTCAGCGGGCCTTCGTTCCACTCGATCTCGGTCAGGCCGGTTTCGTTCAGCAGGTCGGCGAGATCGCGGATCATCTGCTGGTCGATGCGGCTGTCAGACTTTTTGTCCTTGGGCGCGGCCATGCGCTACTCCTGTGGTCTTTCAGATATGGAAACGGTTCAGACGATATCGGCCAGCGCTTCCAGCGCCAGCACGTAACCCTTCGGCCCGAAGCCGCAGATCATCCCCACCGCCGCGAGCGAGATATAGGAATGATGGCGGAAGCTTTCGCGCCGGTGGATATTCGACAGATGCACCTCGACGCAGGGCTTTTCCGCCGCGTTCAGCGCATCGAGCAGGGCGACCGAGGTATGGGTATAGGCACCCGCATTCAACACGATGCCGGCGGCTTTGCTCCGCGCCTGCTGGATCCAGGTGACCAGCTCGCCCTCCAGGTTGCTCTGGCGGAAGTCGACGGTCAGGCCGAGCCGGTCGCCGGCCTTGCGGCAGAGCTTTTCGACATCGGCCAGCGTGTCGCGGCCGTAGATCTCGGGTTGGCGCAGGCCGAGCATGTTCAGGTTCGGGCCGTTCAGCACATAGATGACGGGCTTGCCGCCCTTGCCGTCTTTCGCTGCCGATTTCCGTGCTTTTGCCATGCGAGTCCCAGAGGTGCCGCGACCAGACCGCCTGCCGTACACCATCGGCAAAGCCCGGGCAACCCCGGGGCAAGCCTTTGATCCTCCCGGGGATTCGCCCGGCCGGGCAGGGGCTGAAAGCATCCACAGCCGGGCAGGGCGGTTCCCGATATGTTTCACGTGAAACATAGGCTTGGCCGGGCTCTCGGGTGGTTCCGCACCGCGGTTTCCCGCGATATTTTGGGCTTGGGACAGGCTTATTCGGGCTTATTGCGTGCTTATTTTTGCTTATTTGACCCTTATTTCGGCTTATTCGAGGCTTATTCCGGCTTATCCGACCGCTGTCTGCGCTTTATTCGATTTTCTAAAATGTTTTCAAATGTTTAAGGCCGTGCCGGCTTGCCGGATGTCAGATAGGAACGGCGGACGGTTTTGCAAGCCTGCCGATTGCCAATCTCGCTCCCGGCGCGCTAAGCCGGAACCATGACCGCAGAGACCCGCACATCCGACGCCATGTCCTCTTCTGAGCCCCGGCTGCATGCCGAGATCAACCCTGTCACCCCGTTCCAGCAGAACTGCTCGCTGATCTGGTGTCCGGAGACCATGCGCGGCGCGCTGGTCGATGCCGGCGGCGAACCGGAGAAGCTGCTGGCGGCGGCCAAACGCCATGGCGTGACGCTGGAAAAGCTGCTGGTCACGCATGGCCATCTGGATCATGCCGGCGCGGTGATGGAGATCGCCGAGCAGCTCAATCTGCCGATCGAAGGCCCGCATGAGGACGACAAGTTCTGGATCGACGGCATGCCGGCGGCGGCGAAGCAGTATGGCTTCCCGCCGAGCCGCAGCTTCACGCCGGACCGCTGGCTGAAGGATGGCGACGTGGTGACGGGCGGCAACCTGAAGCTCGACGTGATCCACAGCCCGGGCCACACGCCGGGCCATGTGGTCTTCTATCACGCGCTGTCGCAGGCGGCATTGGTCGGCGACGTGCTGTTCCAGGGTTCGATCGGGCGGACGGATTTTCCCAAGGGCAACCACGCCGACCTGATCCACTCGATCCGCGAAAAACTGTTCCCGCTCGGCGATGCGATCACCTTCGTGCCGGGCCACGGTCCGCTCTCCACCTTCGGGCAGGAGCGGGCGAATAATCCCTTCGTGTCGGATCGCGCGGTGGAGCAGGGTTCTTGAAAACCTAAACCGTCATCCTCGGGCTTGTCCCGAGGATCCATCTGCCCAAGCCAATATGCTCCGGCCGATGCGCGGAGGGTTGGGATGGACCCTCGGGACAAGCCCGAGGGTGACGATTGTTTTTGATCGCCCGACGTGACGCTTAAGCAGGCGGCGTATACTTCACCACCGTCTGATCGATTCGGCCGAAGATCGACTGGCCGTCGAGGCCTGTCATTTCCATCTCGATGCGGTCGCCGAATGTCATGAAGGGCGTTCTCGGCCTGCCCTCATTGATCGTCTCGATCATGCGGATCTCGGCGAGGCAGGAGAAGCCCTTGCTCGCATCCCGGTTCGACACCGTGCCGCTGCCGACGATGCAGCCGGCACGCAGCCGCCGTGTCTTCGCCGCATGGGCGATCAGGTCGGCCAGGCTGAACTGCATGTCGGTGCCGGCATCCGGCGCGCCGAACTGTTTGCCGTTCAGGATGCTGACCAGCGGGCGCATCACCTTGTTGTCGCGCCATGCGCTGCCGAGTTCGTCGGGCGTGACGGCGACCGGCGCAAAGGCCGTCGAGGGCTTGCCGTGGAAGAAGCCGAAACCCTTGGCCAGTTCGCCGGGGATCAGGTTGCGCAACGACACGTCGTTCACCAGCATGAGCAGGCGGATCTGTGTCGCGGCCTGAGCCGGAGATGAACCCATGGCCACGTCGCCGGTGATCGCGGCGACTTCGCCTTCGAAATCGATGCCGTAAGCTTCGTCAGCCACTTCGATATCGGCCGTGGGCGGCAGGAAATCGTCCGAGCCGCCCTGGTACATCAGCGGATCGTGCAGGAATTCCGGCGGCATCACGGCGTTGCGCGCCTTGCGCACCAGTTCGACATGATTGAGATATGCCGAACCGTCACACCACTGATAGGCACGCGGCAGCGGCGCGTGCAGCTTCGCCGGATCATACGGGATCGCGCCCTCGGCCTTGCCGGCATTCAGCGCGTCCGACACGGCTTTCAGCTTGGGTTCCATGACGGTCCAGCTGTCGAGCGCCATCTGCAGGGTGGGGCAGAGCTGGTCGACCGGCAGCATCGTCGTGAGGTCGCGGCTGACAATGACGAGGCGGCCGTCGCGGCCATGCCGCAGCGAGGCGAGTTTCATAAGCGATTATCTCCCAGGATCAGTTTAAATCGTCATCCCCGCGAAAGCGGGGATCCAGTTCTTTCTATCAGCTGGGTTCCCGCTTTCGCGGGAACGACGGATAAGTTTATTCAGCCGCCTGCCTGAACCCTTCCGGATTCCAG
>JAEYSS010000214.1 GCA_023434425.1 Pseudomonadota bacterium
ATCCGGTGGCTGGCACGGCGCTGCATCTGATCCCGGCGGCCGAGGACCGGAATTTCTGCGGCCATGGCGCTTTCACGGTGGATGGCAAGCTGATGTTCGCCACCGAGGCCGTTGCCTCGACTGGCGACGGTATACTGGGTGTCTATGACGCCGCTGATGACTGGAAGCGCGTTGGCGAGTTCCGCACGCATGGTCTGGATCCGCATGAGGTGCGCCTGATGCCGGATGGCCGGACGCTGGTGGTCGCCAACGGCGGCATCCTGATGCGCGCGGACCTGCCGCGGCTCAAACTCAACATCCCCGACATGGATCCGTCGCTGGTCTACCTGGATGCCCGGGACGGCAGTCTGGTGCGCCAGGTTCGTCCGGCGGCCGAACTGCGGCAGCTCAGTATCCGGCACCTCGCCATCGACCGGCGCGGCCGGGTCGCCATCGCCATGCAGTATGAGGGCCCGGGGACCGATCCTGTGCCGCTGGTGGCACTGCATGATGCGCCGGCCGGGGCGGGCCGGCTGGACTATCTGCCGATGCCCGAGGACCAGCGGCTGGCCATGCGGCAGTATTGCGGGGCGGCAGCGATGGACTACAGCGGTCGCTATCTGGCGGTCAGCAGTCCGCGCGGCAACCGGGTGCTGGTCTGGGACATCGAGCGGCTCGTGCTGCTCGGTGCCGGCGAGGCGCGCGATGTCTGTGGAGTCGCGGCGGATGTGCGGTCCGGTTTCCTCGTGTCGAACGGCCTGGGGCGCCTGTACCGGCTGGGCGACGACGGGCGCATGGCGGCGGTGGAGGAAGCGGGACGGCTGAAATGGGACAACCATATGGTGGTGACTGGTTGACACCAGTAAAGCCTGAAAACGCCTAACCATCTGGAAAAACACCATTCTATATTTTCCATAATATACATTATCCGATAATCCATATGATTGTCAGACGCTCTGCGGTTGGGATACCCCTGTTATGTTTCACGTGAAACATAGAGAGAACGCCTAGTCGCCGCCGACTTGCCATTTGCCTGCGCCCGCCCGCAGGATAAACGGATCGATTCCAGAGGCTCGCATGACCGCTTCACATGATCTGACCAGCTTGGCCGACCTCCTGCGCATCATGGCGCGGCTGCGCGATCCGGATGGCGGCTGCCCCTGGGATCTCGAGCAGACCTTTTCCACCATCGCGCCCTATACCATCGAGGAAGCCTACGAGGTCGAAGATGCCATAGCGCGTAATGACTTGGCCGCCCTCAAGGATGAACTCGGAGATCTTTTGCTGCAGGTCGTGTTCCATGCCCGGATGGCCGAGGAAGCCGGCCATTTCGCCTTCCCGGATGTCGCCGCCGGGATCGCTGACAAGATGATCCGACGGCATCCGCATGTCTTTGCCGACGTCGACGCCGAGCATGCCGAGACCGTGAGCGCCAACTGGGAAAGCATCAAGGCCGCCGAGCGCGCCGCAAAGACCGGGGCCGCCATCGAGCATGGCCTGTCACCCGTACTGGCCGGCGTCACCAACGGAATGCCCGCGCTGTTGCGCGCCGTGAAACTGCAGAATCGCGCTGCCCGGGTCGGTTTCGACTGGCCGGACAAGCGACCGGTCCTGTCCAAGATTCGTGAGGAATTGGAGGAGCTTGAAGCTGAAATAGAATCCGGAACTTCAAACCGGATCGAAGAAGAGTTTGGCGACTTCCTCTTCGTCGTTGCCAACCTGGCCCGCCACCTGAAGCTCGACCCGGAAGCTTCGCTGCGTGCAGCAAATCGAAAATTCGAACGTAGATTCAGTCAGATGGAATCCATTCTGAATTCAGAGGGTAAACAGCTGACCGACTGTGATCTGACCGCCATGGATGCGGCCTGGGACAAGGCCAAGCTGGCGGAAAAGCAGCAGAAATAGCACCAAGGCGCCCTTCCCGGAATCTGCCTGCGGCAGCGCCCAAGCCCTGCCTGATTCCCTTGCAAATCAGAGACTTGCCTCGTGACATTGGCTGGACAAAGCCCTGCCAAGCGGAACTTTCCGCAGCTGCACACGGTTAGTTTGGCACCTTCCAGGCACATGAAGGAGTATCGCCATGCGCAAGATCGTAATCACAGCCGTTTCCGCTCTCGCCCTGCTCGCTGCCGCAGCCCCAATGGGCATGGCGCCAGCCGCCCACGCCGCCAGCGGCACCTGGGACCAGGTTGAAGGCAACTGGAACCAGTTCGCCGGCAAGGTGAAGCAGCGCTGGGGCAAGCTGACCGATGACGACGTGGCCGTGATCAACGGCAAGCGACAGGAACTGGTCGGCAAGATCCAGGAACGTTACGGCGTCGCCAAGACGGAAGCCGAGAAGCAGGTGGACGAATGGGAGAAGACCCAGTCCGCCCGCTGAGCCCGATTCAGAAAAGGAACCTCTCCAATGGACCGTGTTACCGCCAATGCTAAAGCCGCCGCCCCCTCCTGGGACCGAATCGAGGGGAACTGGAAGCAGTTCACCGGCAAGATCCGGGAGCGCTGGGGCGAATTGACTGACGACGACCTGGACGTGATCGCCGGCCGCCGTGAGCAGCTCGTGGGCAAGATCCAGGAGCGCTACGGCATCGTCACTGACCAGGCCGAGCGTCAGATCGCGGCCTGGATGAATGATCTGGCCGACGCAAATCGTGGCGCCGAGAAGCCGAAATTCAGCAAGCACTGAACCCATCACAAAGGAGATCGAGACAATGGCACGCGCCGCAACAGCCCGTAACACCACCCAGGCCGAAACCGAGCTCGCCGAAATGCGGGCCCAGGTCAGCAACGCCGGCGTCCAGCTCAGCGACATCCTGTCGCGGGCGAAGAAGGACGGCACGGCTCTCGCCGAGGCAGAGCTGACCGAACTGCAGAAACGGCTTGAGACCATCATGGGCGATCTGAAGATTCACGGTCGCGAGGCGCTCGGGCGCGTCGAGGAAACGGTCAAAGAGCATCCGACCGGCAGCCTGCTCGCGGCCTTTGCCGCCGGCGCCGCGCTGACCATGCTGTTGCGTCGCTAAATGGGTGCAATGGCGACACTGCTACCGGGCCTGCTGCTGAGCGGGCTGCAGGCGGCGGCATCGAAGCGCCAGAAGCGGCGACTGGTCTTCGTCGCCGCGCTGGGCATCGTCGCCTTTGCCGCCCTTTCCGCCAGCTTTATCCTGTTCGGCTGGGCCTTCTTCCTCGGATATGGCACGTCGATGGCGCCGCACTGGGCGGCGGCTACGGCCGGCGCCACGCTGCTCGGCTTTATCATGGCCCTTGGGCTCATCGCCGCCCTGGCCTGGACCTACTGGCCCAAACACGGCCTGCAGGAGGAAATCGAAAAGCTGCGCGAGGAGATCGAACCTCTGGCCCGGGCTCATCCGCTCGCCAGCGTAGGCGTTGCCGCGGGGCTGGGCGTGCTGCTGATGTCGGTCCTGAAGCGCTGACGCTGCGCTGAAGGCAGCAAAATGAAAAGGGCGCGGCCTTGCGGCTGCGCCCTTTCGTTACATATATGCCGGGTGACTCAGAACGGGATTTCGTCGTCCATGTCGTCACGGCGCGGGGCCGAACCGCCGCCGCCCGTTGAGCGGCTCCCGCTGCCACCGCCATAGCCGCCGCCGGACCCACCGCCCGAGCCGCCACTGCTGCCATAATCGTCCCCACCGCCGCCGTATGCTCCGCCGCCGCCGCCGCCTTCACGGCCATCCAGCATGGTCAGTTCGCCGCGGAAGCGCTGCAGCACCACCTCGGTGGTGTATTTCTCAGCGCCGTCTTTGTCTGTCCACTTGCGGGTCTGCAACGAACCTTCGATGTAGACCTTGGAGCCCTTCTTGAGGAACGGCTGGGCCACCTTGACCAGATTCTCGTTCAAAATGACGACCCGGTGCCACTCGGTGCGTTCCTTGCGCTCGCCCGAAGCCTTGTCGCGCCAGGTTTCCGAGGTCGCCAGCGACAGCTGCGCGATCTCTTCGCCCGACTGCATGCTGCGGATTTCGGGGTCGCGCCCTAGATTACCGACGAGGATCACCTTGTTGACGCTGCCAGCCATATCTTAACCCCTATCCGTTCACGAGATGATCTTATATCATGAGTCGGGCGTATAATGAAAGCCCGGCCCGAAAAGAGCAATAATCGGCCCCCCAGATACGGCGTTTATCCTATGCAGAAGTACATCTCGGTTCGCGGTGCCCGCGAGCACAATCTGAAGAATGTCGATGTCGACATCCCGCGCGACAAGCTGACCGTGCTGACCGGCCTGTCGGGGTCGGGCAAGTCGTCGCTGGCCTTCGATACGATCTATGCCGAGGGCCAGCGCCGCTACGTCGAATCGCTGTCGGCCTATGCGCGCCAGTTCCTCGAACTGATGCAGAAGCCCGATGTGGACCATATCGACGGCCTGAGCCCTGCGATTTCCATCGAGCAGAAAACCACCTCGAAGAATCCGCGCTCGACGGTCGGCACCGTCACCGAGATCTACGACTATCTGCGGCTGCTGTTTGCGCGTATCGGCGTGCCCTACTCGCCCGCCACTGGGCTTCCGATCGAAAGCCAGACGGTCAGCCAGATGGTGGACCGTGTGCTGGGCATGAGCGAAGGCACGCGCCTGCTGCTGCTGGCGCCCATCGTGCGTGGTCGCAAGGGCGAATACAGAAAGGAACTGCAGGATCTGCAGAAGCGTGGCTTCCAGCGTGTGAAGGTCGACGGCAAGCTTTACGAGATTGCCGAAGTGCCGGCCCTCAACAAGAAGCTGAAGCACGATATCGAAGTGGTGGTCGACCGCGTGGTCGTGCGTTCCGATATCAAGACGCGGCTGGCGGACTCTATTGAAACCGCACTGAATCTCGCAGACGGCATCGCCTTTGCCGAAAATGCCGACAAGGACGAGCGCACGATCTTCTCGGCGAAATTCGCCTGCCCGGTCTCGGGCTTCACCATCGAAGAGATCGAGCCGCGACTGTTTTCGTTCAACAGTCCGCATGGCGCCTGCCCGACCTGCGACGGCCTTGGCTCGAAGATGTATTTCGATGCTGCCATGGTGGTGCCGGAAGATGGCATATCGTTGAAAGAAGGCGCCATCGTACCGTGGTCGCGCGCTGCCACGCCCTCGCCCTACTATCTGCAGACGCTGGAGGGCCTGGCCAAATACTACAAGTTTTCGCTCAACACCAAATGGAAGGAACTGCCGGCCAAGACCCGCAATGCCATCCTGCATGGTTCGGGCGACGACGTCATCCCGATCAGCTATGACGATGGCATGCGCACCTATACGGTGAAGCGGCCGTTCGAAGGTGTTTTGCCGAATCTCGAACGGCGCTGGCGTGAAACCGAGTCCGACATGATCCGTGAGGATCTGTCACGCTATCAGTCGGCCACGGCCTGCGAAACCTGCAACGGTTATCGTCTCAAGGCAGAAGCCCTGGCGGTCAAGGTCGGCGGCCTGCATATCGGTCAGGTCTGCGAATTCTCCATCGCCGAAGCGCGCGACTGGTTTCTCAGCCTGACCAAAAAGCTGAAGCCGAAAGAGAAGGATATTGCAGCGCGCATCCTGAAGGAGATCAACGACCGCCTCGGCTTCCTGGTGAATGTCGGCCTCGACTATCTGTCTATGTCGCGCTCGTCGGGCACGCTGTCGGGCGGCGAGAGTCAGCGCATCCGCCTCGCCTCGCAGATCGGCTCCGGCCTGACCGGTGTGCTTTACGTCCTGGACGAACCTTCGATCGGCCTGCACCAGCGCGACAATGCCAAGCTGCTGGAGACGCTGGTACATCTGCGCGATATCGGCAACACCGTGCTGGTCGTGGAGCATGACGAGGAAGCGATCCGCGCTGCCGACCATGTGATCGACATGGGTCCGGCCGCCGGCGTGCATGGCGGCGAGATCATCGCCGAAGGCACGCCCGAAGCCATCATGGCGGTCAAGAAATCCGTCACCGGCCAGTATCTGAACGGCACCCGCTTCGTCGCCGTGCCCAAGGTGCGTCGCAAACGCGTATCGAACAAGCTGCTCAAGGTGATCGGTGCCAAGGCCAACAACCTGCAGAACGTGTCGGTCGATTTTCCGCTCGGCCTGTTTACCTGCGTGACCGGCGTGTCCGGCGGCGGCAAGTCGACGCTCACCATCGAGACGCTGTACAAGGCCATCTCGCGCAAGCTGAACAACAGCCGCGAACTGCCCGGTGCGCATGAGCGGATCGAGGGCCTGGAATGGCTCGACAAGATCGTCGATATCGATCAGTCGCCGATCGGCCGTACACCGCGCTCCAATCCCGCCACCTATACCGGCGCCTTCGGCCCGATCCGCGACTGGTTCGCCGGCCTGCCCGAGGCCAAGACGCGGGGCTATGCGCCCGGCCGTTTTTCCTTCAACGTCAAGGGCGGTCGCTGCGAGGCCTGCCAGGGCGACGGCCTGATCAAGATCGAGATGCACTTCCTGCCCGATGTCTACGTGCAGTGTGACGTCTGCAAGGGCAAGCGCTACAATCGCGAGACGCTGGAAATCCATTATCGCGACAAGTCGATTGCCGATGTGCTCGATATGACGGTGGAAGACGGCGCCGAGTTCTTCAAGGCGGTGCCGACCATCCGCGAGAAGCTGGAGACGCTGAACCGCGTCGGTCTCGGCTATATCAAAATCGGTCAGTCGGCCACCACGCTGTCGGGCGGCGAGGCCCAGCGCGTCAAACTGGCCAAGGAACTGTCAAAGCGTGCCACCGGCCGCACGCTCTACATTCTGGACGAGCCGACCACCGGCCTGCATTTCGAAGATGTACGCAAGCTGCTGGAAGTGCTGCACGAGCTGGTTGATTCCGGCAACACCATGATCGTGATCGAACATAATCTGGAGGTGGTGAAGACCGCCGACTGGATCGTCGATATGGGCCCCGAAGGCGGCAGCGGTGGCGGCCGCGTGGTCGCCCAGGGCACGCCCGAGGATGTCGCCAAGGTCAAGGACAGTTATACTGGGCAATATCTCAAAGAATACCTGAAGCCGGCAGCGCAACGCAGCGCGCCATCCTTGAAGAAGTCGAGCCGCGACGCGGCAGAGTAGAACCTGAGGGGGGAATTCCGGAATGATCACGCGTAAAGCCCTGACGCTTGCAGATGTGCAGGCCATTGCCGCCGGTGCCGAAGCGGAGGCGAAGAAGAACGACTGGAAAGTCAGCATTGCCATCGCAGACGACGGCGGCCATCTGCTGCATTTCCAGCGCCTGGACGGGGCGCCGATCCAGTCGACCTATATCAGCCAGGGCAAGGCCAAGGCAGCCGCCTTCTCACGCAAGCCGACCAAGGCCCTGGAAGAGATTGTCGGCGGCGGCCGCAACGCCTTCCTCTCGGTGCCGGATCTGGTGCTACTGGAAGGCGGCGAGCCGATCATCGTGGATGGTATCTGCGTGGGTGCCGTCGGTGTGTCGGGCGTCAAGTCGAGCGATGACGCCATCATCGCCCGCGCCGGTATCGCCAAGCTGGCCGTGTGACGCACTTTTCGCCATGACCGGCGGCCGCCAGAGGAAAGTCCCGAAGAAGATTACTCCGGGATATCTAGAAAAGGCGGCGCTGTTTTATCTGGAACGCTACAGCAGCTCGGCGGGAAATCTCCGCCGGGTGCTGGATCGCAAGATCAGCAACGCGATCCGGGAACATGGCGCGCCGACCAGGGAAGAGGCTGCCGGCTGGGTTGCCGAGTTAATAGCCAAGTTGCAGCGGAATAAGCTGCTGGACGATCAGGCCTATGCGATTGGCCGTGTACGGCGACTTTATGCCGAGGGCAAATCGCTCGGCCGTATCAGGCAGACGCTTGCGATCAAAGGCATCGGCAAGGAAGATACCGATGCGGCGCTGGAGCGGCTGGCGGCGGAATCTGCAATCCCGGTTTCCGATCTGCCCGCAGCTGCCGCTTTTGTCCGTAAACGGAAGCTCGGTCCGTATCGCAATGATCCGGCCGAACGCGCCGAGATGCGGCAAAAGGATCTGGGCGCCCTCGCCCGCCGCGGCTTCAGTCAGGCCGTGGCAATGAAAGTTCTGAGCGCCGACAGCGTCGCCGCGCTTGAGGAGATAGTGCATGACGCAGAGTAAGCCCATCCACGTCATTGGTGGTGGTCTGGCCGGCTCGGAAGCGGCGTGGCAGGTCGCCAGCACCGGCGTGCCCGTGGTGCTGCATGAGATGCGGCCGGTGCGCAAGACCGATGCGCATCAGGGCGAAGGACTGGCCGAACTGGTCTGCTCGAATTCTTTCCGTTCCGATGATCCCGAAGGCAACGCTGTCGGACTTCTGCATGAAGAATTGCGGCGCTGCAATTCGCTGATCATGCGCGCAGCCGACGTGGCCAAGGTGCCGGCCGGCGGTGCGCTCGCCGTCGACCGTGATGTATTTTCTGCAGAAGTTCAGAAAGTCATCGAAAACCATCCGCTGATCGAACTTCGACGCGAGGAAATCGCCGGCCTGCCACCCGCCGACTGGGACAATGTGATCGTGGCAACCGGGCCGCTCACCTCACCGCCGCTGGCCGATGCCGTGCGCGCGCTGACCGGCGAGCAGAGTCTCGCTTTTTTCGATGCCATCGCCCCCATCGTGCATCGCGACAGCATCGACATGGACAAGGCCTGGTTCCAGTCACGTTACGACAAGGTAGGACCGGGCGGCGCCGGTGAGCACGGCGAAGGCGCCGACTACATCAACTGCCCCTTCGAGAAACCAAATTACCTGGAATTCCATGCAGCGCTGCTCGCGGCTGAGAAGACGGAGTTCAAGGAGTGGGAAAAGAACACGCCCTATTTCGAGGGCTGCCTGCCCATCGAGGTGATGGCCGAGCGCGGCCCGCGCACGCTCACCTTCGGCCCGATGAAACCGGTTGGCCTGATCGATCCGCGCACCGGCCGCAAACCCTATGCGGTCGTACAACTGCGTCAGGACAACAAGCTCGGCACGCTGTTCAACATGGTCGGCTTCCAGACCAAGATGAAATATGCTGAACAGACCCGTGTCTTTCGCATGATCCCCGGCCTGGAGAATGCGCAATTCGCCCGGCTCGGCGGCATCCACCGCAACACCTTCCTGAATTCACCCAAGCTGCTCGACAGCCAACTGCGCCTGAAGGCGATGCCGAGCCTGCGCTTTGCCGGACAGGTCACCGGCGTGGAAGGCTATGTCGAAAGCACCGCGATAGGCCTGCTGGCCGGTCGGATGGCGGCTGCGCAGCGACTGGGCGGCGAACAGGCCGCACCGCCGCCGACCACCGCACTGGGCGCGCTGCATACTCACATCACCGGCGGTGCCGACGCGAAACACTTCCAGCCGATGAATGTGAATTTCGGCCTTTTTCCGCCGCTTGGCACGGATGTGCCGCGCAACGAACGCAAGCCCGGCCTGAGCCGCCGTGCCCTGCGCGACCTTTCCACATGGCTCAACGGAGCGACCGCCGCGGCTGCATGACTGACGGTCCCGTCACCCTTGTTGGTGCCTCCAGCAAGCTCGGCCAGAACCTGATGCGCAGGCTGGCCGGCCGCGGTCGCAACGTCATTCCGCTGGCTCGCCGGCTCGATGCACTGACACCCGAGCAGCAGATCGGCGCGCGGCACTTCGACCTTGAACAGCCGGGCAGCCTGCAGGCCGCACTCCAGGGCGCGGAATATGTCGTGTCCTGCGTGCCTGCCCATGACGGCGCCGCCGTGGTGGCCGCCCTGCCGGCGACGGTGAAGCGCGTAGTGCTGCTGGGCTCGACCCGGATCTTCAGCCGGTATTCCAATCGCAATATCGAGCAGCAGAAGAATGCCGTTGCGGCACTGGCCGGCAGTACCATTCCCGGCGTCGTGTTGCATCCGACCATGATCTATGGCGGCCCGACCGACGCCAATGTGCAGCGCATCGCCGCATATATCCGTAAATTTGGCGTGGTGCCCCTGCCGGCCAGTGGAGCGGCCTTGCTGCAGCCGATTCACAGCGACGACGTGGTGTCCTGCATCGAAGCCGCATTGCAGCGCGACGATGCATTAGGCGAACCAATCATTGTCGCCGGGCCACAGGTGATCTCCTATCGGGACCTGGTGCAGGCTGTCGGTCACGCGATCGGCAAATCGCCCCTCGTGTTGCCTGTTCCCGGGCTGGCGCTGCAACTCATCGCCGCAGTGACCGCGATCGTTCCCGGCATTCCCACGATCAGAATCGATGAAGCGCGCCGTCTGAGCGAAGACAAGACCTTTCCCATCGAGGCTATGCGCCGCCGGCTTGGCATCGAACCGATGGATATCCAGACAGGTCTTGCCCGCACCTTCAGCCAGCAAACCAGCGCCGGCTAAAAACGTCCGCGCAGGCTGGCCCAGAGCAAGGCCATCTGTCGCTTCAGCGGCGTGATCGCCGCCTCGGCCGCTATCGGATCGTGATCGCTGCGCCGGAATGCCTTCAATGCCACGCCCGCCAGCGTCGCCGGCAGCAGGGCCGGTAGCGCCGCACGCGAGACTTTCTCCTGACGTGCAGCATTCAATTGAGCTTCCGCCTCTGCCGCAATCTTGGCGAAGACAGGGCGCAACGCCATCCCCGTTTCGGTCTGATAGGTGGCCTCGGGTGACAGGCCCTGCGCCGCCAGCAGATCTAACGGCAGTAATACGCGCTGCCGCGCCAGCAGATGCGGCGCCGCGCGCAGGATACCGACCAGCGCATAGGCCGTGCCGGCAGCTTCGATGATGTGGTCGGCGGCCCGCCCGCCCAGATGCTGCACGGCCAGCTTCATCAGTGGCGCCGAAGTTGCCCTTGCATAGCCGGTCAGCGCGGCAAGATCGGCCGGGGGCGCATCGTCCATGTCGCGGTCACGCGCATCGATCAGCGCCATGACTGTTATCTGGTCGAGATGGCGGCAATGGTCGTGCAACGCCTGCACGACCGGATGCTGGCGCGGTTTGCCAGCCACAATCCCTTCCCATGCTTCGCGCCACCATTGCAGCCGGATCTGCCCGATCATCGGCTGGCTGACGCTTTCACGTGCCCGGGCGATTTCGGCATTGAACGCGTACAGCGCGAACAGGCCGGGACGCGACGCATCCGGCGCGAACAGCGTGGTCAGCCAGCGGTCGGGATCGAGCCGTTGCAGGTCGCGACCGCATTGGTCTGCTGCCGACTGTACGGGCGGTGACTCGGTCATGCAGGAACCGCGCGAATCCGGGAAGATCGCTTGTCGCTACCGGGTTTTATGGTAGCCTCACCCCTGCGAATCAGGCTGATGCACGCTGACACGGTGATCGATTCGTCCTTCCCCTGCTCTCGTTTTAATGAGGGCGTGTTGCGGGCCAGCAGAACCAGCCCAGGCATCTTGGCTCAGCCTGAACAAAGAACAACAAGGATCCGCATCATGGCAAAGATTCTGGAAAACCTCTACAAGGCGCTCGGCGCGGGCGTCGTGCTCGCACTGATCCTTTTCTTCCTCGTTCACCGCAGCTTCGATGCTGCCTTCCTCAGCTTCTTCTTCCGCTGGCTGCATGTGCTGTCCGGCATCCTGTGGATCGGTCTGCTCTGGTATTTCAACTTCGTGCAGATTCCCACCATGCCGAAGATTCCAGCCGAGCTGAAGCCTGCGGTCGGCAAGTTCATCGCCCCGGAGGCGCTGTTCTGGTTTCGCTGGTCGGCGCTGGCCACTGTGGTCACCGGCCTGATCCTGTCCATCCTCAACGGTTACGGCCATCAGGCCTTTGCCCTGCAGGAAGGCAGCCGCACCATCGGTATCGGCATGTATCTCGGCCTGTTCATGGCCGCCAATGTCTGGTTCGTGATCTGGCCAAACCAGAAGAAGGCGCTCGGAATCGTGCCGACCGACGATGCCAGCAAAGCCAGGGCGGCCCGTGTCGCCATGCTCGGCTCGCGTGCCAACTTCATGCTGTCGATCCCGATGCTGTATTGCATGGTTGCCCAGCAGAATGGCGGCGCCTGGTAAGCCGGCGCGTTCCGCGCGAACGATCAGGGGCAGCCGCAAGGCTGCCCTTTTTCTTTGTCTGAGGCTCTAGACTGGGATCAGTGCGGCGGCCACGCGCCGGCTTTCGCCCATCAGCAGGTTGTAGGTCCGGCAGGCGGCGCCGGTGTCCAGCGTTTCGATCACCGGGCCCTTGCTGCGGACCGCAGCCCGCAATGCCTTGTCGATGAAGACCATGCTCGGGCCGCAGCCCAGCAGAAGGATCTCCACCTCGGCCCCGGCGGCAAATACCGGTTCCAGCGACTCCAGCGTCATCGCCCTGATATCCGGAATGCCCCAAGCCAGCGTCTGGCCCGGAAAGACCAGAACGGACTCTGTCCAGTGCTTGCCGCTGATGCGGAACCCGCCATCGCCATAGGCATTGATCACCTGGCGGTCGGCGGGGATGCGTGGCAGCAGGTCCATGCCTGCCTCCTGCTGCTTAGGGACGCTGGGCCGCCGCCTTGGCCTCGGGCTGCTCGGATGGCTGGCCGCGGCGCAGGCGGTTCTCGCCCAGGAACAGCAGGATCGGCGCTGCGATGAAGATCGACGACGAAGTCGCCAGCACGATCCCGAACAGCAGCACGACGGCGAATTCGCTCACCGCCTCACCGCCGAACAGCGCCAGCGGCAGCGTCGAGAGAAACACCGTGATCGAGGTGTTCACCGTGCGGTTCAGGGTCTCGTTGATGCTTTTGTCGATCAGTTCGCGCAGCGGCAGCGTCTTGTATTTGCGCAGGTTTTCGCGGACGCGGTCGTAGACCACGACCTTGTCGTTGACCGAGAAGCCCATGATGGTCAGCACAGCGGCAATAGCCACCAGATTGAACTGGATATCGGTGATGACATAGAAGCCGATCGTTTTCGTGACGTCGAGCACCAGCGTCGCGATGGCACCGATGCCGAACTGCCATTCGAAGCGGAACCAGATGTAGATCAGCATGGCGATCATGGCGAGGCCCATCGCCAGCATACCGTCACGGAACAGGCCTTCCGACACGCTGGCACCGACTGCCTCGACGCGGCGGATTTCGGTGCCCGGATAGGCCTGCTGCAGCGATGCACGCACCTTGTCGGCGGCGCGCTGGGCGGCGGCATCTTCGTTACCCTGCCGTTCGAGCCGGATCAGCACATCGTTCGGCGAGCCGAACTGCTGCAGGGCCGCATGGCCGAGTTCAAGATTGCCGATCAGGTTACGCAGCGCCGGGAAATCGGCCGGCTGCTGCAGGCGGGCTTCGATGACGATGCCGCCCTTGAAGTCGATGCCGTAATTCAGGCCCGGATAGAAAAACAGGATCACCGAGATGACCGACAGGAAAGCCGATACGGCCAGGCCGATGACACGGCCCTTCATGAAGGGATACTTGGTGTTGTCTGGAATCAGGCGGAGCTTGTACATGCCCGTCTCCTTACACCGGCAGCAGGGTCGGCCGGCGCTGCCGCAGCCAGGTCACCATCATCAGGCGAACCAGAACGGTAGCAGTGAACATCGAGGTGAGAATGCCGATCGAGATCGTGACGGCGAACCCTTTTACCGTGCCGGAGCCCAGCGCATAGAGCAGCGCCATCTTGATCAGCGTTGTGACGTTGGCATCGACGATGGTGCTGAAGGCACGGCTGAATCCCGCCTGCATCGCAGCCATCGGCGATTTTCCGATTTTGGTTTCCTCGCGGATGCGCTCGTTGATCAGCACGTTGGCATCCACCGACATGCCCAGCGTTAGCAGCAGGCCGGCGATGCCGGGCAGCGTCAGCGTCGCCTGCAGCAGCGACATGGCCGCCAGCGTCATGACCAGATTGACGATCAGCGCGACATTGGCGAACAGGCCGAACAGGCCATAGGCCAGAACCATGTAGATCACCACCAGCACGGCGGCGACGGCAATCGAGATCAGGCCGGCGCGGATCGAATCCTCGCCAAGATCCGGACCGACAGTGCGTTCTTCCACCACCTTCAGCGGCGCGGGCAGTGCACCGGCGCGCAGCAGCACGGCCAGGTCGTTGGCGGACTGGGTGGTGAAATTACCGCTGATCTGGCCCGAACCGCCCAGGATTGGCTCGCGGATCACCGGGGCGCTCAGCACTTTGTTATCGAGCACGATGGCGAAGGGCTGACCAACCGCCTGCTGCGTGATTTCAGCGAAACGTTTGCCGCCGACGGTGTCGAAGCGGAAATTGACCACCGGAATGCCGCCGCGCTGGTCGTAGCCAGCCTGCGCATCGACGAGGTTGTCACCGGCGACTTCAACCTTGCGCTTCACAACGTATCGTTCGTTGCGCGCGCCATCGCCTTCAAGGATCTCGGAGCCCGGCGGCGCCGGCGCATTCGGGTCGGCGCCAACGTCCACCATGCGGAAGGTCAGCTTCGCGGTGGTGCCGAGCAGACGCTTGATGCGCTCCGGGTCGTCGACGCCGGGTAACTGCACCAGGATGCGGTCGGCGCCCTGACGCTGGATCGTCGGTTCGGACACGCCGGTCTGATCGATGCGGCGACGGACGATTTCGATGGACTGGGTGACGGCATTGCGTGCGCGCTCAAGCAGCGCAGCTTCCGACAGCGTCATGCGCAGCTGGCCGTCGGCCGATCCGGTCAGCTCCATGTCGACCGGACCACTGCCGAATCCGAGGCCGGACGTGCTCTGCACCGGTATGGCGAGCTTGGTCAGCAACTGGCGGGCCTGTTCGGTCTGCGCGGCGTCACGCAGGCGCACGGTCACACTATTGGTGCCGGAGACGCTCAGATTGGTGTAGCCGATGCGGGCCTGGCGCAATTCGGTCCGCGCGCCTTCGACCAGCGCCTCCAGACGTTCGCGCAGCACAACCGACGTATCGACTTCGAGCAGTAGGTGCGCGCCGCCACGAAGATCGAGGCCGAGGCTGACCTGGCGCTTGGGCAGCCAGTTGGGCCAGGTCGCGACCGTGGCAGCCGGGAAAAAGCTCGGAATGCTGAAGATCACACTGGCCAGACAGGCCAGGGCGATCAGCGCGATCTTCCAGGGCGCGAAATACATCATCGGAAAGTCACATCAATTCAGGCAGCGAAAAGCGGACGACGCCGCGTGGACGTCGTCCGTATGTGGCAATCAGCCAGCCTTGGCTTCGGATTTGTCTTCGTCGTCGATGTCGCCGCCCTTGGCGCGCACTTCGCCGATGGTGCCTTTCAGCACTTTCACCTTCACGCCTTCGGCGATCTCGACCTGCACGATGCCATCTTCCTGCACCTTGAGAACCTTGCCGATGATGCCGCCAGCGGTGGTGACGATGTCGCCGCGACGCACGGCTTCGATCATCGCCTTGTGGTCTTTCATCTTCTTCTGCTGCGGACGGATCAGCAGGAAGTAGAAGACGACGAAAATCAGGACCAGCGGCAGCAGCGAGGTCAGCATGTCGGTGGTGCCACCGGTCGCCTGCGCATAGGCCTCGGAAATCAGCATAGAAAACTCCCTGTCGATGATTGGGGTCGCGGCGGCCCAGCCGACAATCGGGGGCCGCGCGACGCGAGAGGCGGACTATAGCCGCCGATGCCTCAATTGCAAGCGCCCGAGGCTCATCCGCTCTCGCGCCGATTTAGCAAAAAGCCTTCAGAATCAAACTGCTGCTAGCGGGATTGCGGTGCCTGCAGCCAGAGCAGCGCGGCGCGACGATCGGAGAACAGGCGATGCAGTGCGCGCGGAAACAGGATGCTCACCGCCTTGATCACGAAGGCGAAGAAACGGTCAGGGCTGATATAGGCCACGCGCGATGGCCGCTGGGCTGTTCCGCCCCAGGCCGCCAGTTCGCTCACGCGTTTGATGGCGGACCAGTCGATCTTGCCGTGGAAGCCCGAGACGTCCACCAAGGTTGGCATACTGGTGCTGATCCAGCCGCCTTGGTAGCCGGCCCTCAGCCCGTTCAGCACTTTCACCGTCTCCGGCGCGCCGGTGATCTCGATGATCAGCAGTCCGTCGCGGACGCGGATATCGACGTAGTTGACCCCGTCACCCTGCCGGAATCCAGGCGCTTCAGCGATCAGTTCCGACATTATCGTCCCCCGCCTTCCGGCTGGCTGCCGGCTGCGAGACCAGTGGACGGGCAGCATGGTTAATATTGCATTACCCCCATAGGTGGTAAATCCATAGAGCTCAGGTTGTAGTGTGATTTTCCGCGGCTCTGCTGTGGCCAAGCGCGGACATAGTGCAGCGCACAGGAACGTGCCTAGGCTAGCCTCGTTCGACTGCGGTCAGTTTGAGTAGTGAGGCCCCCATGACCCCAGCGAAACGCATTGAAATCATCCCCGTCGCCCCCGCCACCGATGTAGAGGCCGAACGCTGGTGGTGGGATGAGGTCGGCGTGCTGGTCGAGCACGAAGTCTGGCACCTGCCGCGTCTTGCCGACGAGCAGGATGGTGCCGGGTGATGCGGGAAAATATTGGTCGGACTGGCGGGATTTGAACCCACGACCCCTTGTCCCCCAGACAAGTGCGCTACCAGGCTGCGCTACAGTCCGACCGGGCTTTGCAAAGCGGCCGGGTAAGCAGGCGGCCTTGCGAAGCGGCGCGCACTATAGCCATCGCCTCCCTCAGGTGCAACCGCGCCAAACCCTTTGAAAATGAGCATGAATGCCGCCTTCGCGGCGATCGCCGACGAGGTCAGCGCTTCTGCCGCGCGACGATGTCGGCGTGGATACCTTCCAGTTCCTGAAGGCAGGATTTAAGCGCCTGCCTGAGGTTGCCCATGTCGTTCAGCAGTTCGAACGGCATGCCAATCTGGCGCTGGTCGGGCGCTGGCTTCCTGCCGGCAGCAGCAGGCGCGGCTTCAGGGCTGGGCTTGCCGCGTGCGCGTACGGCCTTCGCCAGCCCGCCCTCGCGCAGCAGCTTCTGTACGCCCTTGATCGTATAGCCCTGCTCATGCAGCAGGACGCGCACTTCTTCGAGCAGTGCAATATCGCCGGTACGGTAATAGCGCCGGCCGCCGTTCCGCTTCACCGGACGGATCTGATGGAATTTCTTTTCCCAGAACCGCAGCACATGCTGCGGCAGGCCAAGCTGCTCGGCAACCTCGCCTATGGTGCGGAAGGCGGCGTCAGTCTTGGTCTTGCTGGGTTTGTCCTGAGCGTCGGTCGGAGTCGCCATCGACCGTAATCATACAGGAAAAACGAAAGGTTACGAGCCGCTTTTAACCTGCTGGGTTGCAGCATGCATGCCGGCGTTGATCTTTTCCTTGAGCACATGGCTGGCGCGGAAAACCAACACTTTGCGCGGATCAATCGGGACTTCCTGGCCGGTTTTCGGATTGCGGCCCATGCGACCGCCCTTGGAACGCACCTGGAAAGTGCCAAAAGAGGAGATCTTGACCATATGGTCGGCGATCAGGCTGTCGATGATCTCATTCAGAACAGTTTCAACCAGTTGCGCGGATTCGCTGCGCGACAGGCCCACTTCCTGATAGATCGCTTCGCTGAGCTGCGCCCGCGTCAGGGTATTCTCGCTCATCGCACGCCCCTTTTTCTAAATTTTATAGCGGCGACGCTAACTTAAGCCCAAGCGGTCGTCAACAAGACCTTGGACGTACGAGAAATGGGAATCGGGGCTAAAGGGCGGAAATCCCGCCCAGAATCAGAACTACCAGCGGACCAGGGCGCTGCCCCAGGTAAAGCCACCGCCCATCGCCTCCAGCAGCACGACCTGGCCGGGTTTGATACGCCCGTCGGAGAGCGCCTCGGCCAGCGCCAGCGGCACCGAAGCGGCCGAGGTGTTGCCATGATGGTCGACCGTCAGAACCACCTTCTCGGTCCCGAGACCAAGCTTGCGGGCGGTTCCGTCAATAATCCGTTTGTTGGCCTGATGCGGTACCAGCCAGTCGACCTGGTCTGCCGTCATGTCCACGGCCTGAAGGGTTTCCTTCACCACGTCGGCGAGGTTCACGACGGCATGGCGAAAGACTTCCTTGCCAAGCATGCGCAGCTTGCCCGTGGTTTGCGTGCTGGACGGCCCGCCATCGACATAGAGCAGATCATGATGACGACCGTCGGAATGCAGATGCGTGGTGAGGATGCCGCGATCTTCGTTGGTCCCTTTGCCATCCTGGGCTTGCAGAACCAGCGCGCCGGCACCATCGGCGAACAGCACGCAGGTGGTGCGGTCCGTCCAGTCCAGGATGCGCGAAAAGGTCTCAGCGCCGATCACCAGCGCGGTTTTGGCCTGGCCGGCCTTGATGAAGTTATCCGCCGTCGCCAGCGCATAGATGAAACCGGAACACACGGCCTGCACGTCGAAGGCAAAACCGCGCGTCATGCCCAGGCCATGCTGAACACGGCAGGCCGTCGCGGGAAAGGTTTCGTCCGGTGTGGCGGTGGCTAGGACAATCAGATCGACATCGTCGGCCGTGAGGCCTGCATTCTTCAGGGCCGCCTGCGACGCCTTCAACGCGAGGTCGGAGGTCAGTTCGCCGTCGGCCGCAATGTGGCGCTGCTTGATGCCACTGCGTTCGACGATCCATTCATCCGTGGTGTCAACCAGCTTGGCAAGGTCGGCATTGGTCAATATCCGCTCAGGCAGATAACTGCCACATCCCACCACAACAGAGCGAATCATCCAGCCCTCGCACTCGACTCTTGTTCGTCGGGGACCGCTTCGATGTTTGCAACCTGCTTGGCCAGTGATTCTGCAAAGGCGCCAGCAAAGTCAGCCTTGATACGGTCGATCAGGCGATCCTGCGCCATATCGATGGCCAGTTCCAGAGCCGAGGCGAAGCCAACATCATCGGTGCCGCCATGGCTCTTAACGGCGATGCCGTTCAGGCCGAGCATTACGCCGCCGTTGTAAAAACGAGGATCCATGCGGTCGCGCAGCATTGCGAGGCCGGCACTGGCAAACAGATATCCGATCTTGGTGAAAATCGAGCGCTGGAACGCCGAACGCAGCAGTGAAGACATCAGCTTCGCAGTGCCTTCGACCGTCTTCAGCGCGATATTGCCGGTAAAGCCGTCGGTGACGATAACATCGACACTGCCGCCGCCAATATCATTGCCTTCGACGAAGCCGACGAATTCGAACGGCGGATTGTTGACGGCGCGCAGCATCTCGGCCGCGGCCTTCACTTCGTCATGGCCTTTGACGTCTTCGACGCCGACATTCAGCAGGCCAACGCGCGGCCGATGCCGCCCCAGCGCTGAATGCGCCAGATTTGCGCCCATCACTGCGAACTGCACCAGGTTCCTGGCGTCGCATTCGACATTGGCGCCGAGATCGAGGACGACGGTTTCGCCCTTCTGCGTCGGCAGGAAGGAAGCGATCGCCGGACGCTCGATGCCGGGCAAGGTACGCAGCACGAATTTCGCCATCGCCATCAGTGCGCCGGTGTTGCCCGACGATACGACGGCCTGCGCTTCACCATTGGCGACCGCATCAATGGCGAGGCGCATGCTGGTGTTGCGCCCTCGGCGCAGCGCCTGACTCGGTTTGTCGTCGCTCGCCACCTTTTCGGCGGTGTGACGCAGCTCGCTGCGATCGTTCAGCGTGGGAAATTTACGCAAAAGGGGTTCGACCTGTGCGGCATCGCCGAACAGGATGAACTTCACCTGCGGAAAACGTGGCAGCAGAGCGGCTGCACCCTTGATCACCGCGTCGGGAGCGTGGTCGCCCCCCATGGCGTCGAGCGCAATCGTAAAGGCCGCGGTCATCCCGTTGCCTGCAACCGTTCAGTACGGATGCCTGAGCGGGCTCAGGCGGCGGCCGTCTTCGCTACGACTTCACGGCCGTCGTAATGACCGCAGGCGCCGCACACGTGATGGGGGCGCTTCAGCTCGCCGCAGTTGGTGCATTCCATGTAGGCGCTGCCCTTCAGCGCATCATGCGAACGCCCCTGATCGCGGCGGGACTTCGACTTTTTCTTCTTCGGAACAGCCATGACACTTCTCTCTCAACAATTCGCACGACGCGGCGCGCGCATGCAGCCCGCCGCCCGGCTCAGAATCCCCGCCTATATACTCTCGGCGCGCCCGGGGGCCAAGCGCTTTCGCCTCAATCCTTTTTCGCCGCCTTCAGCTTGGCGAGTGCGGCAAAGGGGCTGATTTTGCTCCCCTCTTCCGCAGCTTCGCGGTAGCTGTCCGGCACCTCGGCGTCGGGCCGGCGCGGATAGGGATCCAGCCCCAGCGCCAGTTCCTCGGTCACCACTTCACCCAGGTCGATCAGGCCGCCCATAACCGGATCCGGCGGATCGTCCGCCTCTGGATCAAGCCATTCGGCATCATCCTCAGCCAGATCCTTCTCCGGCCCGGCCTCCATTTCGGGGCCAAACCGGCGCACGAAGCCCTCAGTGATCCGCTGGCGAACCGGCTCCAGCGAGACGACACAGGCCTGCTCCACCTCGGCGTCCAGCTGCCCCGTGAGCCTGTAATGCCCGGTCAGGGCCTCGGGAACCAGCCTCAGATCGGCCCTGAGCGACAGGACGCCCAGTATCCTGAGCCGGCGTGCCAGGGCAGAGCGAGCCGCCTGGTCGGCCTCCAGCTGCAACTGCAGCCCCTGGGGACCGATCCGGTCGACCTCGACGACATGGCTGAATTCCTTGCCAGGTACGTCCTTCGACACGGCAAATCCTCGTTCAACAGGCCCGCCGAACCGTCATAAACGGACAGGCCAGCCAAGGCGGCGGAACATAGGGGCAAGCGGGGTGGCGGTCAACCGCCGTAGCCCTGCGGTGAATCAGGCAGGTGCCGGAGGAAAATCCACGTTTCCCGACATAATCCGGGCCTCCGCCTGCCCTGCCAGATGGCTGTCGGCGGCCCGGATATAGGCGGCCATGGCCAGCTGGTTGGGTAAAGCCGGCTGAGTCGTGCCGTAAAGGTTGCGGGTCAGGGCATCGGTCAGGATGGCGTCGTCGGTCGCCGTCAGTCCGGCCTCGTAGGCTTCGACGCGGCCGTAAAAGGCCTGGGCCATCTTCTTGACCCGCTTGCCCACCCCCAGATCGCCAACCCCGATCTCACGCAGGTTGCTGTCCATGTCGGCGAACAGCAGGTCGAATAGATCCTGGCTCAGACCGTCTGCCGCTTGGCTGGCAATCGTCCGCAAACGGCGCATGACCAGGAAACAGTGGAGGACGATCATGTCGAAGCGGCCGTCCAGACTGTCTGGAACACCATGGCGGCTGTAGAAATCCGGCTGCCTGGCCTGTTCGACGATACGCCGGTAGAGCGCCACCGCGGCAGGGTTGGGCTGCTTTCCGCCGAATAATGAAATAAGCCTGTTAAGCATCTACCACTACTTCGTAAAACATGCCGGCCGGGGTGCGCTGTTTGCCTTCGGAAGCGCGCGAAGATAATATGCAGGCCACGTTATAGCGAGTCTTCCGCATGTCGTTCCGTTTCGCCGCTGTTCTGACGATCCTGCTGCCCACACTGCTGCTCGGTGCCTGCGCGCCGCGCCAGGACTATCGCGGCATCGCCATCGAGCAGGAGAAGCTCGACCTGATCAAGGTGGGGCAGACCAGCGAAGGCCAGGTCAATGCGTTGCTGGGCTCGCCGTCGACGATTTCCACCTTCCCCGACTGGGGAACGGTCTACTACTACATTTCCAGCGAAACCGAGACGGTGGCCTTTCTGGCGCCCGAACTGATCGACCAGCAGGTTCTGGCAATCGCGTTCGACAAGGAAAGCCGGGTCAAGGACATCAAGCGCTACGGCCTGAAGGACGGCAAGCAGATTGCCTTTGTCGACCGCGAGACGCCGACGCGCGGCAAGGAAATGACCGTGCTGGAGCAGCTGTTCGGCAATCTCGGCCGCTTCAACAACAGTGTCGGCAGTGGCGGCCGCGGCCGCTGATCGTCAGCTTTTTGTGCTGACGCCTGCCGAACTGAATGTCGCCATGCCGGCGTGACAGGCGACCGCGCCTTTCAGTACACCCAGCGCCACGGCAGCACCGGATCCCTCGCCCAGTCGCATACCGAGATCGAGCAGCGGCTGCATCTTGAGCATCTCGAGCAGGCGGCGATGGCCGGGCTCGGCTGATACATGGCCGGCGAGACAATGATCGAGGCCGTCGGCCGCAAGTTTCGCCAGTACGGCCGCGGCAGCGCCCACGACGAAGCCATCCAGCAGCACCGGAATGCGATAGCGCCGCGCAGTCAGTAACGCACCGAACAGCGCTGCCAGCTCGCGGCCACCGACACGACGCAAGGCCTCAATCGGATCGCCGCGCATGGCATCGCCATGCAGATTCAGCGCGACATCCACAGCGGCGATCTTGGCGGCCAGCGCGCCGCCGGCAACACCGGTGCCCGGCCCCACCCAGCCGGAGGCGTTGCCTCCATACAGGGCTGCAGCCAATGCAGCGGCTGCGGTTGTATTGCCGATACCCATTTCACCCAGGATCACCAGATCCGCAGTCGCCGGCACGGCAGCTGCGCCGCGATTGACTGCATCGAGCAGGGCGGCCTCGTCCATTGCCGGCGCCCCGGTGAAATCCTCAGTTGGTTTATCAAGATCGAGAGACGTCACCGAGAGGGCCGCGCCATGCAGTTTCGCGAGTTGGTTGATCGCGGCGCCGCCGCGTTCGAAATTCGCGACCATCTGCACGGTGACTTCAGCAGGATAAGCCGACACGCCACGTGCCGTGACCCCGTGATTGCCGGCGAAGATCAGGATCGCGACACTGTCGAGACGCGGCACGGCTCGCTTCTGCCACCCGGCCAGATGGCGGATGCAATCCTCGAGGCGAGCGAGCGCGCCTGCCGGCTTGGTCAGATCGGCGTCATGCCGCGTGGCCGCGGCAACTGAGTTCGAATCGCTGGTAGGTAAAGATTGTGCGGCTGCCACGATTGCGGCCTTGTTCGGAAACATACCGATCATGCTCTGGTCACGCCTGCTATCCCGTCCCGCTTCGCGCCCCGCGTCGCGTCTGGGGCGCCAGCGTGCTATAAGCTACGGCAGCCTTTGCCGCAACACAGCCCATGACCGACGGTTCAAACCACCAGAATCCCCGCCGCAGCCGCTGGCTCGCCGATCTCCGCCTCGCCCTGATGCTGCTGACCCGCCTGCCGCTGCCTGCGGGAAAGTTCACCAGCCCGGATGACGGCGCGGTTGCACGCGCAGCCTGGATCTTTCCGGTCGTAGGCCTGTTGGTCGGATCGGCCGGCGGTGGCGTATTCATGCTGGCTAGCTATTTAGGGCTGGGCATGGCAAGTGCCGCCCTGCTGGCGATGGGAACACAGGTGTTGTTGACCGGTGCGCTGCATGAGGATGGGCTTGCCGACACTGCCGACGGCTTCGGCGGCGGCCGCAGCCGTGAACGCAAGCTGGAGATCATGCGCGACAGCCGCATCGGCACCTACGGCGTGGTCGCTCTCGTGCTGATCCTGTCGCTGCGGTTCACGGCGCTGCAGGACATCGCCAGCAACCTGCTGTCGATCAGCGACGAACTTGAAGAAGCTGCGGGACAGAACTCTGCCGTTATCATTGCGCTGATCGCCGCGGGCGCCCTGTCCCGCGCCGCCATGGCTATTGTGTGGTATCTGCTGCCGCCTGCGCGCAGCGATGGGCTGGCGGCCGGCAGCGGCTCGGTGTCCTTCGGTTCCGCGGTTGCTGCTGCGGTCATCGCCGCTTTGATCGCCTTCGCCACCCTGCCCGGCTTTGCTTTTGTCGTTGCCTGTGGGGCTGCCGCGGTCTTGGCGGTGGCGGTTGCGGCGCTGGCGCAATGGCAGATCCGCGGACATACCGGCGACGTGCTGGGCACTGCACAGCAGGTCGCTGAAGTCGGCGTGCTGCTGGCGATCGGCGCCGCCACTCTTGCCGCCTGAGTCAGACACATAAGAAAAAGGGCCGGGTTGCCCCGGCCCTTCCCGTAGTCAAAGTTCGTAACGCTTAGCCGTGCGCCAGGATGGCGAGCAGCAGCAGGGCCACGATGTTGGTGATCTTGATCAGCGGGTTCACGGCCGGACCGGCCGTGTCCTTGTAGGGATCGCCGACGGTGTCGCCGGTCACGGCTGCCTTATGGGCATCCGAACCCTTGCCACCGTGATGGCCCTCTTCGATGTACTTCTTGGCGTTGTCCCAGGCACCGCCGCCCGCCGTCATCGAGATGGCGACGAAGATACCAGTGACAATCACGCCGAGCAGCATCGCGCCAACCGCGGCAAAGGCCGCAGCCTGGCCGGCGATCACGTTGATGATGAAATACAGCACGATCGGGCTGAGCACCGGCAGCAGGCTCGGGATGATCATTTCCTTGATCGCCGCCTTGGTCAGCAGGTCGACAGCCTTGGAATAATCAGGCTTCGCCGTGCCTTCCATGATGCCGGGGATTTCCTTGAACTGACGCCGCACTTCCACGACCACCGAGCCAGCCGCGCGGCCGACCGCCGTCATGCCCATGGCGCCGAACAGATACGGCAGCAGACCGCCGATCAGCAGGCCAACCACGACATACGGGTTGCTCAGGGAGAAATCGATCGTCACACCCTTGAAGAAGTGCTTCAGATCTTCCGTATAGCAGGCGAACAGCACCAGCGAGCCAAAGCCGGCCGAACCGATGGCATAGCCCTTGGTCACGGCCTTGGTGGTGTTGCCGACCGCATCGAGCGCATCGGTGGTCTTGCGCACGTCCTTCGGCAGGTCCGACATTTCGGCGATACCGCCGGCATTGTCAGTCACCGGGCCATAGGCATCGAGCGCAACTACCATGCCGGCAAGCGCCAGCATCGTGGTCACGGCGACGGCGATGCCGAACAGGCCAGCCAGCATGTAGGTCGAGATGATGCCGATCACGATGAACAGCGCCGGCAGAGCCGTCGCTTCCATCGAAACGGCCAGACCCTGGATCACGTTGGTACCGTGACCGGTGGTCGAGGCCTGCGCCACGCTCTTGACCGGACGATAGTCGGTGCCGGTGTAGTATTCGGTCGCCCAGACGATCGCGGCCGTCACCAGCAGACCGACGATGCCGCACCAGAACAGACTCATGCCCGTGAAGGTGGCGGTACCTGCCGTCATCTTGGTGTTCATGCCGAGCATGTAGTCGGTGATCGGCCACAGCGCGATCGCCGACAGCACGCCAGTCACGATGAGGCCCTTATACAGCGCTCCCATGATGTTCTGGCTGGCGCCGAGGCGCACGAAGTAGGTGCCGATCACCGAGGTGATGATGCAGGCGCCGGAGATCACCAGCGGATAAGCCATGACCTTGGCCATCAGCGCGGCATCGGCGGCGAAGTAGATCGACGCCAGTACCATGGTGGCCACGATGGTCACCGCATAGGTCTCGAACAGGTCAGCGGCCATACCGGCGCAGTCACCGACATTGTCGCCCACGTTGTCGGCGATCACGGCCGGATTGCGCGGGTCATCTTCCGGAATACCGGCCTCGACCTTGCCGACGAGGTCGGCGCCGACATCGGCACCCTTGGTGAAGATGCCGCCGCCGAGACGGGCGAAGATCGAGATCAGCGAAGAGCCGAAACCGAGCGCGACGAGCGCATCGACGGTTTCACGCGCACCGGCGCCGATCTTGATGAGGATCATGTAGTAGATCGCAACGCCGAGCAGCGCGAGACCGACCACCAGCATGCCGGTGACGGCGCCCGACTTGAAGGCGATGCTCAAGGCATGCTCCATGCCCTTGCGCGCGCCTTCGGCGGTGCGCACGTTGGCGCGAACCGAAACGTTCATGCCGATATAGCCGGCGGCGCCCGACAGCACGGCGCCGATGATGAAGCCGATGGCGACCTTCATGCCGAGCGTGAAGGCCAGGATGATCGCAACCGCGATGCCCACAATGCCGATGGTGCGATACTGGCGATTGAGATAGGCCGATGCGCCTTCCTGGATCGCCGCAGCGATGTCCTGCATGCGCTGATTGCCTGCAGATTCAGCCAGCACGGACCGCGAAGTCCAGATGCCGTACAACAGCGCCAACACGCCACAGGCGATGGCGAACCACAACTCCGTCATGAGCGTTTCCCTTCGTTCCTCGGATATTTAATCGAGACTTTTCCCGACCGGCATGCGTTGCCTGTCCGGGTTACGCGACTGCTACCATTATTGGCCCCAGACTCGACGCGGGGCGAACTGCGAGGGTTTATGCCAGAGATGTGCTTGCGGCGCAATATGGCTGGTTTTTCCGACGCTTAAGCCAGAACACCCGCCCGGCGCCGTTGCAGCATCAGCCAGACTGCCGCCAGGCCTGCCATGAGGATGAACGGCAGGGCCGACATTGGCACCAGATCCCAGCCCCAGTGATAGAGCAGCTTGCCGGACCCCAGCGAGGCCAGCGCGACGGTGCCGAATACCAGAAAGTCGTTCAGCGCCTGTGTTTTGTTGCGTTCGGCCGGCCGGTAAACGTCCGTCAGCAGGGCGGTGCCGCCGATATACATGAAGTTCCAGCCGACCCCGAGCAGCAGCAGGGCAGCCTGGAAATTCAGCACCTCCACCCCGGTCAGGGCGACGGCAATGCAGGCCACGTTGAGGACGACCCCCAAAAGTATAATACGCAGGGTACCGAACCGGGTGATCAGGTTACCCGTGAAGAAGCTGGGGAAATACATGCCGAAGACATGCCACTGGATCACCGTGGCCGCGGCAGCAAAGGGATGCTCGCAGATCTGCATGGCCAGCGGCGTGGCCGTCATCAGCAGGTTCATCACACCATAGCCGAACATGCCGGCCATGGCGGCGACCAGAAAGGCCGGCTGTCGCACGATTTCCGCCAGCGGTCGCCCCGGTTCGCGCAGTTCGGCAACCGTCGGCCTGGGCAGGCGCACGGTGGTAAGGATGCCCAGCACCAGAAGGGGCAGCACCGCCGCCACCAGATAGGAGCCAAGGAACAGATAGGGCGACAGGATCTCGCGCGTATGCTTGGCGATCTCGGGCCCGGCGAAGGCAGCCACCAGACCGCCCACCATCACCCAGGAAATCGCCCGGCTCTTCATGTCCGGCGGTGAGATATCCGCGGCAGCGAAACGATAGAGCTGGGTGAAGGCCATGGAGCCGCCGAACAGGAAGGCGCCGAGGCAGAACAGCCAGAAATCCGAGAGGTAGACACCTGCCGCCGCAATCAGCGAGCCGACAGACCCCAGCAGGCTGCCGGCCATGAAGCCGATCTGACGCCCGACCCGGCGCATCAGCATCGAAGCCGGGATGGTGGCCAGCGCCGTCCCTGCGACCACAAAGGTGACCGGCAGCGTCGCCAGCGCCTTGTCCTCGACAAGCAGGAAGCCGACCAGACCGCCGAGCGTGACCTGCAGCGTCGTCGCCGAATTTCCGAGCGCCATGCAAATGGCAAGAATGAACACGTTCCGCTTTGCAGCGGCCGGCGACAGCGTTGTCATGGGAGATGGGCCGATTCTACTTATTTCAACTGGGTAATGATATTCAGAAGCAGAACTTGCGTCACCACGCCCTTGCCAAGAATTTCGTCGGTCGGTTCGCGCAGTCGATCGCGCAGCAGGAACAGATCCTTACCCGAGAATCTGGCCGGAACCGGAATCGGCTCACCTTTCAGCAATTCGCGGATATAGCGGTCACGCAGCATGTGCATCTTGTCGTTCACCATCGGCACATTGTCCGGCGGTACTTCGAGATGCAGGATCACCATCACTTCGCGCCGCGGCTGCCCTTCCGGCACGACATAGACGCTGAATGGCTCCAGCGGAATGAAGGCTGGCCGCTTGACCGGCGCTTCCGGTGGCGGATCATTGGGGTCGATATTCTCCGCCTGCTCGTGCTGTTTCTGCGCGAAGACGAACATGTAGACCGCATAACCGCCGCCCGCGAGGGAAGCGAGCACGATCAGGGCCACAATGATCAGAATGACTTTGCGCAAACTCGGTCTCCGCGACTCAAAGTGTCGGGCAGTTTAGCTGATTCCGGCCTTACGATCCGCCGAAATGCTGAAACCCGGTGCGACGAAGGGTCAGCGGGCTACCCGCCTGATCCAGGACTTCCACCCCCTGCCCGGCTTCCAGTCGGCCGATACGGGTCGCCGCCAGTCCGACCGAGCGCGACAACGCGGCGATCTGCTTCGCCTGGCCGGGTGAAGCCGCAAAGAGAAGTTCGTAATCGTCGCCGCCGGTCAGAACGATATCCAGCAGATCTGGATCGTCCTGCACGGCCTGCCGGGTCGCCAGTGAGAGCGGCACTGCGGCTGCCTCGATTACCACTCGCAGACCGGACTCCGCGGCAATATGGCCGGCATCCCGCACCAGACCGTCCGACACATCCAGAGCGGCATGTGCCAGCCCGCGTAAGCCCTGGCCCATCGCCACTCGTGGCGTCGGAACATGAAGGCGGGATTCGAAAAACAGCATCGCCGCTGACGAGAACAGGCGGTGATTGAGTTTTGTTTCCAGACCCAGCGCCGCGTCACCAATGCTGCCGGTGACGTAGAGATCGTCGCCGGCCCGTGCACCCGAACGACGCAGCATGCTGCCGGCGGGCAGGGTGCCGAAGGCCGTGATGCCGAGCGCAATGCCACCGGGACTGCGTACCGTGTCACCGCCATAGAGTGGAAAACCGAAGGCTTCCTGATCCCGGCGCAGCCCTTCGCAGAACGGCGCAAGCCATGTTTCATCCGGTTGTCCCGGCAGACCAAGAATGAGCTGATAGCCAAGCGGCTTTGCGCCTTTGGCGGCCAGATCCGACAGATTTACGCGCAACAGCTTGCGGGCGATGCGTTCTGCCCCATCCGCTGCCAGAAAGTGCACGCCTTCGATCATGGCATCGGTGGTGACGACCAGATCGTCGCCCGGGGGAACCGGAACGACCGCGGCATCGTCGCGTAGGCCGAAAGCACCGGGCGCGGCGGCCGAAAGCGGCGCGAGATAGCGCGCGATCAAATCGAACTCACCGAGGCCCGCATGCCCGGGCATGACGACCTCAGGCCGTAAATTCGCCGGGGCGCAGTTTGCGCGCCACCGCGTCGATCACGCCATTCGCCAGCTTGATTTCGCGCGGGCCGAAAAAGGCGCGGATGATGCCGAGGTATTCGTCGATCACGGTGGTCGCCGGCACGTCAATGCGCGCGATGATTTCGTAGGCCGCGCAGCGCAGGGCATAACGCAGGATGGCTTCCATGCGGTCCAGCGCGTCCACGCGCGGCATGGCATCCTTGATCACCCGATCAACCTCGGCCTGCTGCCGGGCAACACCACGCACGATTTCGGCAAACCAGTCGGCATCGGCTTCGCGCATCTGCACGCCTTCGATCTCTTCCGACTGGCGATGGGTGCGGAAATCGGCGATTACCGCCTCAGGATTGGCGCCCCCGAATTCGATTTCGTAGAGGGCCTGGACAGCAAACAGCCGCGCCACCGACCGGCGTCCAGCCGGGCGATCGGTGCGTGCTCCCCGTCGCGGCCCTCCTTCACTCATATCGAGAACAGCTGCTTCAGGCCGATCATGGCGACGGCCGCGAGTGCGGCTTGACCGCCCTTGTCCTGGCGATCCTTCCTCGCACGGTCCCAGGCCTGCGCTTCATTCTCGACCGTGATGATGCCGTTGCCGATGCACAGCTGGTGTTCCAGCGCGAGCTGCTGCAGGCCGCGGGCGCTTTCATTTACCACGACATCGAAATGGGCAGTCTCGCCGCGGATCACGCAGCCGAGCGCCACGTAACCGTCATAGGCCTTCTCCCCTTTGCGATTCATGGCAAAGCGGATTGCGGCCGGCAGCTCGAGTGCGCCGGGCACGTCGATCCGGTCATAGTCGAAATCGGAAGCTTCGATGATCGCCTTGGCACCCTCGAACAGGGCATCGGCAATATCCTCGTAGAAGCGGGCCTCGACGATCAGCACGCGCGGCTTGCGGATCTCGATAGCGAGATCGCCTGCCATTTCGGTTTCGAGGCTGGAGAAGGTCGCGGTCTTGCCCGCCTTTTTCTTCGCCGCAACCTTCTTGGCTGCTGGCTTCCCCCTGCGCGCTACCATGGTTCAGTTCTCCCTGCGAACCTTGATCGGTCGAGTTTCGACGACCGAGAGGCCGTAGCCCTCCAGGCCGACGATGGTGCGCTCGACATTAGACAGGACGATCATGTCCTTAACCCCCAGATCGATCAGGATCTGTGCCCCGATGCCATAATCCCGGAGATACGCTGTTTTTTCAACTGGTTCGCCCATTTTCTGGCGCACGTTGTCGGACAGGGCGGTCGGTCGCGGCTCGCGGATCAGCACAACGACGCCACGCCCGGCTTCGCTGATCATCCGCATCGCGCCATGCAGCACGCCGGAGCGTGCGCCGTGATCGCCGAGTACATCCTCGAGCACGTTCATCGCATGCATGCGGACCATAACCGGGCCGCCGTCGGCAACATCGCCCTTCACCAGTGCGATATGCTCGGCATATTCGACCCGGTTACGGAACACGATCATGCGGAACTTGCCGCCCCAGACGCTGTCGATCTCGCCCTCGACCACCTTCTGGATCAGGTTGTCGTGCCGGCGGCGATAGGCGATCAGGTCGGCGATGGTGCCGATCTTGAGATTGTGGTGCTGGGCGAAGGCGATCAGGTCCGGCAAACGCGCCATGGTGCCGTCGTCGTTCATGATCTCGCAGATCACGCCCGAAGGATTAAGGCCCGCAAGCCGTGCGATATCGACGCCGGCTTCGGTATGGCCGGCGCGTACCAGCGTGCCGCCATCGCGCGCCATCAGCGGAAAGATATGGCCGGGCACGGCAATATCGGCCGGGCCCTTGGAAGGATCGATCGCCACTTTCACGGTCTGCGCGCGGTCGGCAGCCGAAATGCCGGTGGTGACGCCTTCCCGCGCCTCGATGGAAACCGTGAATGCGGTCTGATGCCGGGAGGCATTGTTCTGCGCCATCAGCGGCAGGCCAAGCTGCTCGATACGCTGACGCGTCAGAGTCAGGCAGATCAGGCCGCGGCCATATTTCGCCATGAAGTTGATTGCGGCTGCATCGGCCATTTCAGCCGGGATATACAGGTCGCCTTCATTCTCGCGATCTTCCTCGTCGACCAGGATCACCATGCGGCCCTGCCGGGCCTCCTCGATGATCTCCTCAGCCGAGGCGATATAGCGTTTGATGTCGTCCATACTGTTCACGACGGCTTGCTCCACTGTTGCAGCCGCGCCACGTAGCGCGCCAGCACGTCGATTTCCAGGTTGACCTTGTCGCCGGACTTCAGCTTGCCGAGCGTCGTCACCTGCTGGGTATGCGGGATCAGGTTGACGCCGAAGACGGCGCCGTCGACGCCGTTCACTGTCAGCGACGCGCCGTCGATCGTGATCGAGCCCTTCTCGGCGATGAAACCGGCGAGATTGGCCGGCGCACGGAAGTCGATGCGCAGCGAGTCACCTTCGTTGCGCGTCGCCACCACCTCGCCCACGCCATCGACATGGCCGGCGACGATATGTCCGCCGAGCTCGTCGCCGACCTTCAGGCTGCGTTCGAGGTTGATGGACGTGCCGTCCTTCCAGCTGCCCAGCGTGGTACGCGAGACGCTCTCCGCCGAAACATCGACAGCAAACCAGTCGGCGCCTTTCTGCACAACTGTAAGGCAGACGCCGGCACAGGCTATGGATGCGCCGATATCGATGCCGGCGGTCTCATAGCGGGTGCGGATGCGGAAGTGTGTATCGCCGCGCGTCTCGCGGGCGACCACTGTACCGATATCGGTGACAATCCCTGTGAACATGGGCCTAGTTTTAGAGGGGGCGGATGAAGGTTTCCAGCAGGTCATTGCCAAGAATATCGGCCCTGACCCGCTGCCAGCGCGGCGCTTCCGCTACGGTATCGATACCAAAGGCTGCTATTCCCGGCAGGCCATCGCCCCCGATCACGCTGGGCGCGCGGAACCAGATCATCCGGTCGACCAGATCGGCCCGGATCAGGCTGGCGGCCAGCTTTCCGCCGCCTTCCACCAGAATTCGCGTCAGGCCGCGCTCGGCCAAACTGGTAAAGGCCGGCACCAGGGCCGGAAAGCCGGCCTCGTCCGGCTCGACGGCAATCACTTCGACGCCGCAATCCTCGAATGCCTGCCGGCGGGCGTGATCGACATCCTCGCGGGTGATGACCCAGGTCGGGGTGTCCTTTGCAGTCGCCACCACCTTGGAAGTGAGACTCAGGCGGAGTCGGCCGTCGAGGATGATGCGCACGGCGGACCGTTTGGGCAGGCCTGGCAGCCGGCAGGTCAGATCGGGATCGTCCTGCAGCGCCGTGTTGCTGCCGACCATTACGGCGTCGTGCTGTGCGCGCAAAAGATGGGCCCGCATCCGTGCAACCGGGCTGGTAATCCATTTGCTGTCACCGGAATGTGTACCGATGCGGCCATCGAGGCTGACAGCAAGCTTGAGCGTCACCGACGGACGGTTGCGCTCGCGACTGAGCAGGAAGCCGGTATTCAGTTCGGCAGCCGCATTGCGCAGGCAGTCCTCGGCAACCTCGATACCAGCCTCGCGCAGCAGAGCAAATCCCTTCCCTCCGACACGAGAGTCCGGATCTTCCAGCGCAACCACGCAACGCGCGACGCCAGCCTTCACCAAGGCTTCAGCACAGGGCGGTGTCTTACCGTGATGGGCGCAGGGTTCGAGCGTGACGTATGCAGTCGCACCGCGCGCAGCATCGCCGGCCTGCTGCAGGGCGACGGTTTCAGCATGCGGACGACCGCCGACCTGGGTCCAGCCGCGGCCGACAATGCGACCGTCCTTCACGAGAAGGCAGCCGACTGCGGGGTTAGGCCAGGTATTGCCCAGCCCGCGCGCTGCCAGCCCGAGCGCGATGCGCATGTAGCGCTCGTCCCGGGCGGCAGCGGCTTTGTCAGTCATCTTCGCTGGCGCCACTCAATGAGCCGATAAAGTCTTCGAAGTCCTTGGCTTCGCGGAAGTTGCGATAGACCGAAGCGAAGCGCACATAGGCGACCTTGTCGAGCGCGGCGAGACCATCCATGACCAGTTCGCCAATCGAGTCCGACTTTATCTCGCTCTCGCCCGAACTTTCGAGGCGCCGAACGATACCGTTGATCAGGCGTTCGATCCGTTCCGGATCAATCGGGCGCTTGCGCGTCGCAATCATGATCGAGCGCGCCAGCTTGTCGCGGTCGAACGGCGCCTTCAGCCCGTTCTTCTTGATCACGGTCAACTCGCGCAACTGAATGCGTTCGAATGTGGTAAAGCGCGCGCCGCAATTCGGGCAGAAGCGCCGACGGCGGATCGCCGAGTTATCCTCGGTTGGCCGCGAGTCCTTCACCTGGGTGTCGTCATTGCCGCAGAACGGACAACGCATGGTCGGCTTTCCCCCGCCTTATGATTCTGGATTCAGAGCTGCGAGTAGATCGGGAAGCGGTTGCAGAGCGCCACCACCTTCTCCGCCACTGCACGCTCAACATCGGAATTGTCGTTGGTTTTCTTGGCGATGCCGTCCAGCACGTCGGCGATGAGACCGGCGATCTGGCGGAATTCCGCAACGCCGAAGCCGCGCGTGGTGCCTGCCGGGCTGCCGAGACGGATACCCGACGTCACCATCGGCTTTTCCGGATCGAAGGGCACGCCGTTCTTGTTCGCGGTGATGCGCGCGCGTTCAAGACTCTCGACACAGACATTGCCCTTGAGGCCCTTGGAGCGCAGATCGACCAGCATCAGGTGATTGTCGGTGCCGCCCGAAACCAGGTCGTAGCCGCGCTCCTGCAGTGCTGCCGCCATCGCCTTGGCATTATCGACGACGGCCTGGGCATAGGATTTGAATTCCGGCGTCAGCGCTTCGCCGAAGGCGACAGCCTTACCGGCGATCACATGCATCAGCGGGCCGCCCTGCAGGCCGGGGAACACGGCCGAATTGATCTTCTTGGCCAGCGCCTCGTCATTGGTCAGCACCATGCCGCCGCGCGGGCCGCGCAGCGTCTTGTGCGTCGTCGTCGTGGCGATATGGGCGTGCGGGAACGGGCTCGGATGCGTGCCGCCAGCCACCAGGCCGGCGAAATGCGCCATGTCGACCATGAAGATCGCGCCGATGCTGTCAGCAATCGCGCGGAACTTCGCGAAGTCCCAGAAGCGCGGATAAGCAGAACCGCCGGCGATGATCAGCTTCGGCTTATGCTGCTCGGCGAGCCTGGCCACCATGTCCATGTCGACGCGATGATCGTCCTGGCGCACGGTGTAAGGCACGACGTTGAACCACTTGCCCGACTGGTTCGCAGGCGAGCCATGAGTCAGATGACCGCCGGCCGCGAGGTCGAGGCCCATGAAGGTGTCGCCCGGCTTCAGCAACGCCATGAAGACGGCCTGGTTGGCCTGCGCACCCGAATGCGGCTGCACATTGGCAAAGCCGCATCCGAAGATTGTCTTGGCGCGTTCGATGGCCAGCGTCTCGGCGACGTCGACGAATTCGCAGCCGTTGTAGTAACGCTTGCCCGGATAGCCTTCGGCATACTTGTTGGTCATCACCGAGCCCTGGGCTTCCAGTACGGCGCGGCTGACGATGTTTTCCGAAGCGATCAGTTCGATCTGGTGCTGCTGCCGATCGAGTTCCTCGGTCACGGCCTTGAATATCTCGGGGTCCGCCTGCTGGAGCGTACGCTCGAAAAAGCCGGCATGGGTGACGGTAGGCTTGGCGGCGGTGCTGGACATCGAAGAACTCCTAAAGCGTCGTCTTTATGCGGTCAGGCCGGCTGGTCGAGCTTGTCGACGCGGCGCTGGTGACGGCCGCCGGCGAATGGGGTGGCGAGAAAAGCCTTCAGGCAGTCCCGCGCGGTCTCGATGCCGATCAGCCGCGCCCCGAGCGCCAGCACATTGGCGTCGTTATGCTCACGGCAGAGCCGGGCGCTGGTGGCATCATGCACGAGGGCGGCGCGGCAGCCGGGCACGCGGTTGGCAGCGATCGAGATGCCGATGCCGCTGCCGCAGACGGCGACGCCGTATGCAGCCTTGCCGGCGGCGACGGTCTGGCCCAGCTGGCGGCCGAAATCGGGATAATCGACGCTGTCGGAGGAGTTGGTGCCGAGATCGAGGACGTCGTAGCCGTCGGCCTTAAGCTCATCGCGCAGCAGGTTTTTCAACTCAAAACCGGCATGATCGGCAGCGAGAGCGACCGTGGGCTTGGACATCGGCGGGACACCTCGGGAAAGACGGGCGGACCCTACAATATCCGGTGGCAGGTGCCAACCCTACCAACAAGGGAAATGCTTGCAGGCGGCCAGCCGCCGTCCCAGCACGACAGTACAATTAGCGAACAAATGTGCGAAAAAGAAGCCCGGTATTGAACCGGGCTTCCCGTCTCTCTTCCGGGCTGCCCCGGAGAAGATCAGTTCACGTAGTCGTAGGAACCGTTCTTCCAGACGTAGACCTTGTAGGCCGGCGTCGTGGTGTCGCCCTTGGCGTCGAACGAGATCTCGTTCAGCACGGTCTTGAACTTGCCCGCACGCAGCGCCTTTTCGACATCGGCGGTCTTCACCGACTTCGCCGTGGTGGCAGCCTGGCTCCAGGCCTGCAGCGCGGCATAGGTGTAGAGCGTGTAGCCTTCCGGGTCGTAACCCTGGGCCTTGAACTTGTCGACCAGCGGCTTGGCAACCGGGTTCTTGCGCGGATCGGCGTCGAAGGTCATCAGCGAACCCTCACCGGCCGGGCCGGAAATCGCCCAGAACTGCTTGTCGACCAGCGCGTCACCGCCCATCAGCGGGGCGTTCAGGCCCTGCTCCTTGGCCTGGCGGACGATCAGGCCGCCTTCCGGATGGTAGCCACCCAGATAGATCAGCTCGATGCCGGCCTGCTTCATCTTCGAGACCAGCGCCGAGTAATCCTTCTCACCCGCGGTGATCGCCTCGAACATGGTTTCCTTCACGCCCTTGGCGTTCAGGCGCTTCTTGGTTTCTTCGGCAAGGCCCTGACCATACGGGGTCTTGTCATGCAGGATCGCGACCTTCTTGCCCTTGTACTTCTCCATGATGTAGTCGCCGGCAACGATGCCCTGCTGGTCATCTCGACCGCAGACGCGGAACACGTTCTTGTAGCCGCGCTCGGAGTAGCGCGGATTGGTTGAGGCCGGGGTGATCTGCAGGATGTTTTCTTCCTTGTAGACATCCGAGGCCGGGATCGACGAACCCGAGCAGAAGTGACCGATCACGACCGCGACCTTCTCCTGCACAGCGCGGTTGGCAACCGCCACCGCCTGCTTCGGATCGCACTGGTCGTCACCGATCACCAGCTGCAGCTTCTGGCCGTTCACACCGCCAGCCGCATTGATGTCAGCGATGGCCATTTCGGCGCCGCGCTTCATCTGCTCGCCGAAGCTGGCGAGCTGGCCGGTGATCGGGCCATTGAGCGCAACCTTGATCTGCGCCGAAGCGGTGCCGGCGAACAAGCCGACCGCGGCGACGACAGCCAAACCGGTGGTAAATTTAAGCATGACTTCCTCTCCCTGTTTTAAGGCATTGAACAAAGTCTAATGCAGTCGGACCGACCTCGGCAACAACCTAAGGTGTCCCCTGCTTCTCCCGCCAGCCGAGCAGGCCGGACCGTTCGTAGAGCCATGGATACTGGTGGATCATCTGGTCGACCCGGGTCAGCCGGAAGCCGAATGTGGCGAACGCCCAGACAACCAGAATGGAAATCAGGTAGGGCACCGGCGCCAGCAGTGCTTCCTGGAACAGCGAGAAGGCCAGAAACCGGTTCGCTGCCGCCATGATCAGGCTGTAGGGCAGGATCTGCCAGTAGGGTCGCCAGGTGCCGGCAATCGCCTGCCCCATCAGGAAGGCGCAGCCGCCCACAAGGATGACGGTCAGCCCGAGGAATACCCAGATACTCTCGCCCAGGATGGCCTGCAGCATCAGTGCCCTCCTTCCAGATAGGCGGCGCGGATCTGCTCATTGGCCAGAAGTTCGGCGCCGGTGCCGCTCATGGTGATGCGGCCGTTGACCAGCACATAGCCGCGATGGGCGAGTTTGAGGGCGTGATAGGCATTCTGCTCCACCAGCAGCACCGTCACGCCATCGGTGCGATTGATCTCTTCGATGATCGAGAAAATCTGCTTCACCACCAGCGGCGCCAGACCAAGCGACGGCTCATCCAGCAGCAGCAGCTTCGGCCGGCTCATCAGGGCGCGCGCAATCGCCAGCATCTGCTGCTCACCGCCGGACAATGTGCCGCCGCGCTGTTCGCTGCGTTCCTTCAGGCGCGGGAAAAGGCCGTAGACGCGCTCCAGATCGACGTCGAAATGCGCGGGATCAGCGGCCACCGCCCCCATGCGCAGGTTTTCCAGCACCGTCATGCGCGGGAAGATGCGACGACCTTCAGGTGCGTGCGCCAGGCCGCGGCGAACCAGGTGATGCGTCGGGATGCCGGTGATGTCTTCGTTGGCGAGCTTCACATGACCATGCCGCGGCTTGGGGCTGCCGCAGATGCTCATCAGCAGGGTTGACTTGCCGGCGCCGTTGGCGCCGCTCAGCGCAACGATCTCACCCTGCTTCACTTCGACATCGACGCCTTTCAGAGCATGAACCGCGCCGTAATAGGCATGCAGGCCGCTGATCGAGAGCATCAGGCGACTCCCTGCACAACGGCGGAATCTTCCGGCTCACCCAGATAGGCAGCTATCACCTTCGGGTCGTTGCGCACCGCGTCCGGAGTGCCGTCCGCAATCTTGCGGCCATAATCCAGTACGATGACATGATCGGAAATCTGCATCACCACACTCATGTCGTGCTCGATCAGCAGTACGCCGCATTTGTGCTCGTCGCGGATGAAACGCAGCAGCGTGTTCAGATCGGCAGACTCGCGCGGGTTCAGGCCGGCGGCTGGCTCGTCGAGGCATAGCAGTACCGGCTCAGTGCACATGGCACGCGCGATTTCGAGCCGGCGCTGGCCGCCATATGGCAGGCTGCCGGCCACTTCGTCGGCCACATCCGTCAGGTTCGTGCGATCGAGCCAGTAACGTGCAAGGTCGACCGCCTCGGTCTCTGCCTTGCGATACCCGCGCCAGCCGAACAAACCGAGCAAAGTGAAGCCCGAGGCCCGCATCAGTTTGTTATGCTGGGCGACAATCAGATTCTCCAGCACCGTCATCTTCGGGAACAGCCGGATATTCTGGAAGGTGCGGGCCACGCGCGCCTTGCCGGCGATCTCGTTGCCGGACATGCGCTCCAGAAAATACGGCGTATTGTTCCGGGTCAGCGTCAGGCGGCCCACCGTCGGCTTGTAGAAGCCGGCGATGCAGTTGAACACCGTTGTCTTGCCGGCACCGTTGGGGCCGATCACCGCCGTGATCTGACCCTTTTGCGCATCGAAGGAAACGTCGTTCACCGCGATCAGTCCGCCGAAGCGCATGGTCAGGTGTTCGACCCTGAGAAGCGGCTCAGTCATGGCTTGCCTCCGCCGGGTTTAGCCCCTGCGGGATGAAGCCGTATCGTGGGTTCGCGATGCGCCAGCAGACCCTGCGGGCGCCAGACCATGATCAGCACCATGGCCGCACCGAAGGCCAGCATGCGGAACAGCGAGAATTCACGCGCCACTTCCGGGAGCAGCGTGAGGAAAGCTGCGGCCAGCACGATGCCGGCCTGACTGCCCATGCCACCCAGCACCACGATGGCCAGGATCACCGCGGATTCAATGAAGCTGAAGCTCTCCGGGCTGATGAAGCCCTGACGCGTGGCAAAGAAACTGCCGGCGAAGCCGCCGAACATCGCGCCAATGGCAAAGGCAGTCAGTTTCGTATTGGTCGGATTTATACCGAGCGCCGTACAGGCAATCTCGTCCTCACGCAGCGCCTCCCACGCCCGGCCAACCGGCAGTTTACGGATACGCATGGTGAAGATGTTGGTGACCAGCGCAAGCGCAAGGATCAGGTAGTAGAGGAAGATGATGCGGTGAAGTGATGCGAATTCCAGTCCGAACAGCTGATGGAAAGCCGTCACGCCTTCAGGCGGATCGGCCGCAAACGGGAAGCCGAAGAAGGACGGACGCGGAATGCCGGAAATGCCGGCCGGACCGCCGGTGACCGGCTGCCAGTTCAGCAGGATAACGCGAATGATCTCACCGAAGCCGAGCGTGACGATTGCAAGATAGTCGCCGCGCAGGCGCAGCACCGGGAAACCCAGAATGACCCCGAAAGTGGCAGCCAGAAGTCCGGCCAGCGGCAGCGTCTCCCAGAAGCCGAAACCGAAATGCATCGACAGGATTGCAAAGGTATAGGCGCCGACCGCGTAGAAGGCGACATAGCCGAGATCAAGCAGGCCTGCCAGACCGACCACGATGTTGAGGCCCCAGCCCAGCATCACATAGATCAGCACCACAGTGCCAAGGTCGATCACAGTGCGATTGGCGAAGGGCAGGAACGGCATGACAATGGCGAAACCGATCAGCACCGGCATCAACCATTTATCCGCCTTCTGCCCGAGCACCGTGAGCAGTTCCTTGCGATCGATATTGGCCGGCTCCGCCTGCACGACGCGTTCGCGATAGCTGCGGCGCCAGTCGAAGGCGAGCCGCATACCGAGGCGGCCCAGGAAGACCGCAATTGCGGCATAGGCGATGTAGTCGAAACGCGTCTTGATGCCAAGCGGACCGCCGGTATCGACGGTTTCGAACCCGATCAGCGGCAGCGCCAGCAGAGCCGCCACCGCGGCAGCCAGGATCGCGTCTTTCAGACGTTCGGCCGCCGTCATCACACCTTCTCCACTTCAGGCCGGCCGAGCAGGCCGGTCGGACGGAAGATCAGCACCACCACCAGGATGGTGAAGACCGCGACGTCCTTATACTCAATGCTGAAATAGGCCGACCAGAAAGCCTCGATCAGGCCAATCAGCAATCCGCCGAGCATCGCGCCCGGCAGGCTGCCGATGCCGCCGAGTACCGCGGCCGTAAAAGCCTTAAGTCCGGCGAGGAAGCCGATATAGAAGTCCACCACACCGTAATACAGCGAGACCATGACACCGGCGACGGCCGCCAGCACGGCGCCAAGCACGAAGGTCAGTGAGATGGTGCGGTCGGCATTGACGCCGAGCAGCGAAGCCATCATGCGGTCCTGCTCGCAGGCGCGTTGCGCACGCCCGAGCGGCGTGGCCGAGATCAGGTAGGAGAAGCCGATCATCAGCGCCAGCGTCATCGCCATGATGATGAGTTGGAGATACGAAACGGTGACTGAGAAGGTTTCGCCTTTCATCAGTTCGATGCCGCCGCGGATCATCGGTTGCAGGGGCTTGATCTTGGCACCCTGCGCGATCTGCACATAGTTCTGCAGGAAGATCGACATGCCGATGGCCGAAATCAGCGGCGCAAGGCGGAAGGAACCGCGGAGGGGCCGATAGGCAATACGTTCGACGGTCCATCCGTACAGGCCGGTGATGATCATCGAGACGATCAGCACGATCAGCAGCGCGAGCGGCACCCAGGTGATGCCGACGATGCCGAGAATGGAAAACGTGATCACCGCGATGAAGGCGCCGATCATGTAGATTTCGCCATGGGCGAAATTGATCATTCCGATAATGCCGTAGACCATCGTGTAGCCGATGGCGATCAGCGCATAGACCGCACCCA
>JAEYSS010000257.1 GCA_023434425.1 Pseudomonadota bacterium
AGCAAGCTGCCGGGCGAGCCGACCCTGGCCGAGCAGGAACAGGCCGAAGACAGCGCACGCCGCGCCCATGCCCAGGCGCATCCGCTGGTGCAGGCGGTGTTGCTCGCCTTCCCCGGCGCCGTGCTGAACGACGTGCGCGAGGCCGCGCCGCCGGTGGTGGAAGCCGATCCGGCAGCTGATGAAGCCGCCGAGGGCTATGTCACCGACGACATCGACCCGCTCGACGAACTCGACTAGACGCCATGCGCCGCCTGACGCTCTGCCTCGCACTGCTGGCCCTCGCGGGACTGCCGGTGCGGGAGGCGGGGGCGCAAAGCCGGATTGAAATCGTCGATACCCATGCACATCCGGTGCGCAGCGAAAAAGCCGGTCAGGCCAGCGGTCGCGGCGGCGGTCAGCGCGGCCAGCAGCGGGGCGGGCCGAACACGGCCAATATCCTGGCGAATCTGCTGGCCCATATGGACCGTTTCGGCGTATCGGTCAGTATCCTGCTGCCGCCGCCCTATCCGGCGGTGACGCCCGGGCTCTACGGCGTCGACGAGCTGGCCCAACTCGCCCGTCGCAGCAATGGCCGCATCGCTTTCGTCGCGGGCGGAGAATCGATCAATCCGCTGCTGCAGGCGACACCGCCGGATGCGGTGACGCCGGCCGCGCTGCAAAGCCTGCGCAGCACCGCCGAGGCGATTGTCGCTGCCGGTGCAGTCGGCTTCGGCGAACTGGCGCTCGAGCATTTTTCCTCGGGCCGCGGCGATCATCCGTACGAATCGCTGCAGCCTGACCATCCGCTGCTGCTGGCGCTGGCCGGCATCGCTGCCGCCAGCGGCCTGCCGATCGACCTGCATATGGAAGCCGTACCGGCCGAGATGCCATTTCCGCAGCGTCGGCCTGTCGCCGGGAATCCTCAGCGCCTGCGCGCCAATATCGCCGCCTTCGAACGGCTGCTGCAGCATGATCGTGGCGCGAAAATCGTCTGGGCCCATGCCGGATGGGATCTGACCGGCGAACGCAACGCTGCGCTGATGCGCCGCCTGCTGCAGTCCCATGCCAACCTGTTCATGAGCCTGAAGCTGGACGATCACGGCGCGGCACGCACCGCGCCGCTGCGCGACGACGGCAGCCTGCGGCCGGACTGGCTGGCGCTGCTGCGGGACTTCGCCGACCGCTTCGTGATCGGCAGCGACCAGTTCTACGACGAGCCGCTCAACCGCCTGCCGCAGGCGCGCCGGCTGGTCGATGCGCTGCCACCCGATCTGGCGCAGCAGGTTGCCTCGGAAAATGCCCTGCGGCTTTATCGCCTGCGCCGCTGACGTTACACTGAACGCATAGCAACGGAGCGGACTCATGAAGAATCTCGGCAACATGCTGAAGCAGGCCCAGCAGATGCAGGCCAAAATGCAGGAAATGCAGGCCGAGCTGGAAGCGCGCGAAGTGCAGGGCGCGGCCGGCGGCGGCATGGTGCAGGTCACGCTGAACGGCAAGAGCGAACTGAAAAGCGTCAGGATCGATCCGGCGCTGATGAAGGAAGATGAGCGCGAGGTGCTGGAAGACCTGATCAAGGCGGCCCATGCCGATGCCAAGGCGCGCGTCGAACGCGAAATGGCCGAGCAGATGCAGAAGCTGACCGCCGGCATGCCGCTGCCGCCGGGCATGAAGCTGCCGTTCTGAGTTTTCCTCCATGGCCGGACCGGAAATCGAGCGGCTGATCCAGCTGCTGGCCAGACTGCCGGGCCTGGGCCCAAGGTCAGCGCGCCGCGCCGTGCTGCATCTGCTCAAGAAGAAAGACGCCTTGCTGCTGCCGCTCGCCGCCACCCTGCGCGACGTCGGCGAGACGGTGCATGCCTGCCGTACCTGCGGCAATCTCGACAGTCGCGACCCCTGCGCCATCTGCACCGATCCGCGCCGCGACGACGCGCTGCTCTGCGTGGTGGAAAGCGTGGCCGATCTCTGGGCGCTGGAGCGCGCCGGCGTGTTCCGTGGCCGCTACCATGTTCTTGGCGGCACGCTGTCCGCTCTGGATGGTGTCGGGCCGGACGATCTCAATGTCGATGGCCTGATCGCGCGCGTGCAGAGTCGACCCGGAGAAAAGCCGGTGCGCGAGGTGATCGTCGCCACCAATGCCACGGTGGAAGGCCAGACCACCGCGCATTACATCACCGACCGGCTCAGCAATCAGAATGTGCAGATCAGCCGGCTGGCGCATGGTGTGCCGGTCGGCGGCGAACTCGATTATCTGGACGATGGCACTCTCGGTGCTGCACTCAAGGCGCGCCGCCCGCTGTAACGACGCTGCTGTCAGGTTGCGTTATCGTTTTAAAAGCTGTGCGCGCCGCCTCGCGCTGCTACGCTGCAGAGCATGAACATCGTCATCCTGCCCATGCTTCTGGTGCTCGCCCTGTTACCGTATCCGGCGCAGTCCGTCGAACTGCGGCTGGGTTATATCGACCAGGACGCACGGCCGTATCTGACCGGCGCCGGTACAGTCATCCCGGAGCGACCCGGCATTGCGGTCGAACTGGTGCAGCGGGCAGTCTCGCAGCTGGGCGCGACCCTGGTGCTGACACGCCTGCCGGCGCGGCGCATGGCGGAGGAGGTGAAGGCCGGACGGCAGGACGGCATCCTCGGCTTCCGCTATTCGCCCGAACGGGCGCGTGACCTCGTCTTCCCGATGCGGGACGGCCTGCCTGACGGAGCGCGCCACGCCGGCCGGCTGGCACATTCGCTCTATCGCCGGCACGACAGCGGCGTGACCTGGGACGGTCAGCGCGTCGGCGGCCTGACCGCGCCGGTCGCCGTCAGCAGCACGCAGCTGGTCGCCGATGCGCTGCAGGCCCAGGGTATCGAGATTCTCCGCCTTGAAAGCAGCAGCCAGATGTTTGCCATGCTGGCGATCGGCCGTGTCGATGCCGTCGTCGTGATCGATGTGCTGGGCGACCGCCAGCTGCGTGAGCAGGGCGTCGGCCGGATCGAGAAGGTCGCGCCGCCGATGCTGGTCGAGGATTTTCACGTTCCCGTGTCGCGGCGCTTCTATGCCGCCCGGCGCGACTTCACCGAACGCCTGTGGCGCCTGATCGGCGAGCAGCGCGACGGCGTCTATGCCGAACTGCTGCCGAGATATCTGTTCT
>JAEYSS010000267.1 GCA_023434425.1 Pseudomonadota bacterium
GTTCCTCGGCCGCGGCCGGCAGATGCGCCGACAGGCGGCCGGCAATGCCGCGGATGCCGTCATCGAAAGCTGCGCGCGCCGCTGGCTCCAGCCGGGCCATATCCGAGATCAGCGCCGCCATGGCGCAGCCACCACCGGGATTGTCGCGGTGCTCGCGCGATACATAGCTGTCGATCCAGGCTTTCAGTGCATCCGGCCCGGTCTTGCTGCCAACGCGGGCGATGAATTTCTGCCGACCGCCCTCGAACATGCTGCGGATCGCCTCGGCCACGAGCGCATCGCGCGAAGCGAAATGCGCATAGAAACCGCCATGCGTCAGCCCGGCTTCGCGCATCACTTCGGCGACGCCGATCCGCTCGGGCCCGCGTTCGCGGATGATGCGGGCGGCGGCCGAGAGGATCGCGCGGCGGGTTGCCTCGCCTTTGGTTCCGGCCCTGGACCGGGCGGCATCGGTCCGGGCTAGGGATTTCTCAGTCTTCATGACCGGATCAGACCATATAATATGATGATCGTCATCATATTATATGGTCTGCCAGCCTGCAGCTTTCAGGGGTTGCGGCCTCCGGGAGCCCGAGCCAAGGTGCAACAACACGGTCCAGATTCGGGGTGGAGTAAAAATGGCGGCAGAAAACCACGGAATTGACCTGGTGCAGCTGGTCGCCCTGCTCGGTGCCGGTGTGCTTGCCGTTCCCCTGTTCCGCCGGCTCGGCCTTGGCTCGGTGCTGGCTTACTTCGCGGCGGGAATCGCTATCGGCCCCTTCGGGCTGCGTCTGATTTCCGATCCGCAGACAATCCTCCATACCGCTGAACTCGGCGTCATCATGCTGCTCTTCCTGATCGGCCTGGAGATGCAGCCGTCCCGACTATGGAACCTGCGGCGCGAAATCTTCGGCCTCGGCGTCGCCCAGGTCATCATTTCCGGCCTGCTGCTGACCGGCGCGGGGATTCTCGCCGGCCTCAAGCCGCCGGTGGCGTTCATTGCCGGCATGGGCTTCGTGCTGTCCTCGACCGCGGTTGTGATGCAGATGCTGGACGAACGCGGCGAGACCTCGACGCCGCTCACTACTCCGAAGCAGCCGGGCCAGGTGATCGGCGACGTTCCCGCCATCGCTGCTGCTTCCGGCGAAAGCTGACCGATGGCCAACAAGCCCCGCATTGTCATTACCTATTGCACGCAGTGCCAGTGGCTCCTGCGGGCGGCCTGGATGGCGCAGGAGCTACTGTCGACCTTCACCGAGGATCTGGCCGAGGTTGCGCTGACGCCCTCGACCGGCGGCATTTTCAGCATTACCTGTGACGGCGAAACGATCTGGGACCGGAAGCGCGACGGCGGTTTTCCCGATATAAAGACGCTCAAGCAGCTGGTGCGCGACCGCCTCGATCCCGGCCGCGATCTGGGGCATATTGACCGCTAGACTGCATCAAGCTGGGCCATATGCAGATATTCACCCGACTGCCGCACGGTACGCTCGACGTTTCAAGCGGGACAATCGCCGAATTGCCCGACCAGCGGCTGTGCCGTCTGGCGGACTACTGGTTCGCGCGCCGCACCGCGGGCGGCGTGCCCGCACGTTCTGCCATCGACCCACTCGATTTCCCGGCCGTTTTGCCCAATATCATGCTGATCGAACGCGTGATCGAGGAGGACACCGACCGGTATCGCTTCCGCCTGTCCGGCACTGAAGTGGTGCGTCACACCGGGCGCGAGCTGGCCGGCCGTTTCCTCGACGACGTGGTGCCTGCCGACTATCACGACTATGTGCGGAAGATGAATCGTATCGCGCTGGAGCGAGGCCGCCCGGTCTATTCCTCCAGCCTGTATCACGACGAGGGCGATACCGTGAATGCCATCACCTATCGCCTGATCATGCCGCTGGCGAGCGGCGCGGTGATCGATGGTACGCCCGATCTGCTGTTCGTCTGCCAGTTCTGGCAACGCCGCGCCGAGCCCGGTGCATGGAACGGCGACTGGCGCAGCGTGACACCGGAAGTCAGGGTCATCGAGCCGGCATGACGCGGCAAGTCTCGCCGCCTGTCCGTCCGTGCCCGGCAAAACTTTCCGGTTAACGCGCCTTTACCTTACTGCGTAGCAATGTGATTTCGCCGTAATCCGCAATATCTGGTCTCCGCAACCTGCGACCGCGCATGGCATGTCGATTGCTTCTCTGTCTTCGCGACACGAGGAGATTATTACATGCTGGGTGCGATCGGCGGTTTCAATCCGCTTGCAATGCTGGGCGGCATGGCCGCGACCAAAGCCATCGATGCCGTCGGCAGTATCTTTGCGCCGGAGCGGCCAGCGCAGGCCGGCGAACTCAAACCGGTGCAGCTGAGCAAGGATCAGCAGCAGCAACTCCTCGACTTCGCCATGATTGAAGACGCCGGCAAAATGCGGCTGGCCTGGTTCAACGAGCAGCCGGTGGCCCAGAATGCGGCCGATATGGATGCGCAGCAGCGCAGCCAGCTCGAAGAAACCCTCCGCAAGAAAACGGAAGATCATGTGCGGGCCATGACCGGCAAAACGTCGGGTGGCCTGGTCAATCTTGTTGCCTGAGGAGCGACATGACCTCCGCGATTTCGAATTACTTCAACAATCCCTATTACGGCATCAACCAGGCCGGCGGTGTCAAACCGACCGATCACGCCAAGAGTCAGGAGGACGCCGCTAAACAGGGCGCGTCCGGCCTCGGCGCAGCCCCGCCGGAACTGGCGAAGGATGCACGCGAGCAGTTCCTGGATTACGCCAAGCTGTCGGCCCCGGAGCGTATCCGCAAGCAGTTCCTTGAGAGCAAGGGCCTGGATGAGAAGTCGCTGGCATCGCTGTCTGACGAGGATCGCAAGGCGATCGAAGACGAGTTCCGGGAACTTCTGGAAAGGAAGTTCAAGGAAGAGATCAACAAGACAGGCGAGCAGACCGGTCTGATCGCCAATATCCTGGTCTGAACGTCGCAATAGTTGAATTGTCACCGGCCGGATCCGATCCGGCCGGTGATGCGTTTCGACATTGCGCCTCAGGTCGGCTTACCAACCGTCAGTGTCGCGCGCCAGGCTGGATCGTCATCCAGGAATGCCGCCTCCGGCCCTGCCCCCACCGCATCGAAGAAGCGGCCGATGAAGCAGCGGAAAGCGGCGCAAAGCGCGATGTCGGAGATATTCGCATCTGTGAAACCCGCCTTGCGCACGGCATCGATATCGACCGGTGTGATCTGGCTGGCATCGCGCGCCACTTTCTCCGCATAGGCCAGCATCGCCACGTCGCGCGGCGGCAGGCCGGCATTGCGGAAATCGCGCTGCACCGCCAGCACCATATCCCTGCTGCCGAGATCGGCGATCAGCTGCTTGCCGTAGACCATTGAGCAATAGGTCGACTTCACTTCGCGGGCGGCGATCAGCGTAATGATGCGCCAGTCACGCGGACTCAGTGTAAATCCGCCACGCATCGTGTTGACGAAATCGGTATACGACGGCAGCAGGTTTTCGCGTGAGGTCAGGCATTGTGCCGCCGACATCACAAAGCCCAGCTGCGCTCTCTGGGCTGCATAGATTTCGGCGACTTTGCCGGTGGCTTCACTTTCGTCAATCGTCTTCAGATACATCGCTTATCCTCATCGTCTCGTGCTTACATCTGCCGCGGCAGGCAGAACGCAGCGGCCATGGCACCAGTCAGTGCCGCAGCCGCGGCTGCGGCAAAGCAAAGGCCGTTGCCCATCGCTGCCGAAATCGCGCCGAGCAGCGCAATCCCGATGGCGTAGCCGCCTTGCCGTAATACCGTGGCCAGCGCAGATGCCATGCCGGCACGTTCCGCTGGCGCCTGAGCCACCAACGCACCCGAGACCTGCGAGTTCGTCAGTCCTGCGCCGCTGGCGGCAAAAATCATCGCAATCAGCACCCAGAACAAGTTCGTTTTCAGAACTGCCATCAGGGCAAGCCCCGCCATGCCGACCGCCAGCAACAGCATTCCGCCGGAGAAATTGGCGCGCCAGCCATATACCCGGGTCCAACGCACGCCGAGCGGGGGCAGCGCCAGCATCGGCAGGGTGGCCGCCAGCATGGCAAGGCCGGCCTGCTGTGTGTCCAGCCCATAATCTGCCAGCAGCCAGAGCGGCAGATAGACCAGCACCGCCCAGTAGCCGACCGAGAGGTTGAACAGCAGGACGATGATGCCGAGCGGCGCGCGACGGGCGAAAATGGCGACCTCCAGCATCGGCTGGCTGCGCCGCTTTTGCTGCACCACCAGCAGGACAGCGCAGGCCAGACCGAGGGCAACACCACCCCAGCGCCACAGCCGTTCGGCACCATCCTGCAGCAGGGCCTGCACAGGCAGGGCGATGGCCAGCGTGAGCAGTGCGACGCCAATCAAATCGAACGGCCGGCCAGCCGCGTCGCGCGTTTCGCCGATGGCGCGACGCACGGCAAATTCGCTGAGCGCACAGATCGGCAGGTTGACCAGGAAAACCCAGCGCCAGCCGGCATGCACCGCGATCAGGCCGCCCAGCGTCGGGCCTAGCGCCATCGCCGCTCCGCCGGTGACCCCGATGATCCCGAAGGCACGGGCACGCTCAGCCGGTGCGGCCAGTGGGTATGCCAGCGAGATCGCCGCCAGCCCCCCGGTGATGAAACAGGACGCCCCCACGCCCTGCAACGCGCGCGCAGCCCATAGCGATGGACCATCCCAGGCCAGCCCGCAGAACAGGGAGGCCAGCGCAAAGATGCCGTTTCCGAGCAGCAGCAGGCGTCGGCGACCGAAGCGGTCGGCCAGCGCACCAGCAGCGAACAGCGTGCCGGCGAAGGCAAGGCTGTAGGCATCCATCACCCAGACGGTGGCGCTGAGCGAGAACCCGAGTTCGGCACGGATGATCGGCAGGGCCACCGCGGCGGCGGTGACATCAAACTGAGTGAGGCAGATGGCCAGCGACAACACCCAGGCCGGTGCCATGGGGTGGGACAGCAGCCCTGAGGGCGAGGCGGAGATATTTTCTGACATAGCAAATGGATATCCCGGCCGCCGCCATTGCGCGCGCGAGGCCTCTTCACACCATCATGAATTTAATTCATATTACTATCCATGCGCCCCCTGCCCCCTTTCGACGCCCTGGTTGCCTTCGATACCGTGCTGCGGCTGGGCAGCATGACAGCTGCCGCCGCTGAACTGGGCGTGACACAGAGCGCGGTGAGTCATCGTCTGCGCCGGCTTGAAGCCTTCATCGGCACTGCACTGTTGCTGCGGCGTCGCGCCGGTCTGGTGCCCACGCCGGCCGGCGCCGCATTGGCCGAAGGCTTGGGTGACATTTTCGAAGGTATGGCGGGTTTGCGCGAGCGCAGCCGGATTGCAGCACATCCGGCGCGGCTGCGCGTCGGGCTGGGGGCTGCGCTGGCGCAGCACTGGCTGGTGCGCCGCCTGCCCGACTTCAGTCGTCGCCATCCCGGCATCGAGATCGAGCTGGCGATTTTCACCACGCGCGCCCAGGCCGAAGCGCGCGGCGGCGACCTCGATCTGCGTATTCACTGGGTGAAGCCGGAAGAAGCCCGCAACAGCAGCACACAGAGACTGCTGTTCCGCGAACAGGTTTTTCCGGTCTGCGCGCCTGCGATCCTCAAGAAGCCGCTGCGCGATCCGGTGAAGCTGGCCGATCTGCCGTTGCTGTATAAATCTGCCGAAAACGGCCAGGGTGCCGAATGGGAATGGACGACCTGGTTCCAGCGGCTCGGACTCAGGACGCGACCGAAGCCGCGCCTGCGGTTCGAGGATATCGGACTGGCGATCGCCGCCGCGATTGAAGGCGGTGGCGTGGCGCTGGGCCGTTCGCTGCTGGTGCATGACGCGCTTCAGGATGGACGCCTGATCCGCCCGCTCGGCGATGGCTGGGCCCTGCCATCCGGCAAGGTGCATCTGGCGCGCTGGCCGGCAGCCCTGTCCCGCGATCTGCGGCTGCGCGCCTTCGTCGAGTGGCTGGCGGCCGAAACCGCCCGCACGGTCACTGATCCTGCCGACGTCTCAGCTGCCTGATCCACCATGTTTCGGGCTGCATGGTCTCCTGTGAGCAGACCGGCCGGGTCCGCTATGGTATAGATCCGCTGACATTCAAAATTTGACTTAACCGAACCAGAGAATAACATATTGTTCTGAAAAGAATATTTTCGGAGATCACAGCCCTGCGCCCTCGTCATTGCGGCGCAACAAATCTGTCCTTGTCACAATCGGTCCGGGGCCGTATATACCCGCCTAACCCTAGCTGAAACCTAAAGGAATCGCGCCTGACCGTCCCAGTGGACGACCGGGCCTTTTGTGTAAGCCGCATGGATATCCGCAATATCGCCATCATCGCCCACGTCGATCATGGCAAAACCACCCTGGTCGATGCCCTGCTGCGCCAGTCCGGCTCGTTCCGCGAGCACCAGCAGGTCGCCGAGCGTGTCATGGACAGCAACGACCTGGAGCGCGAGCGCGGCATCACCATTCTCGCCAAGTGCACCTCGGTCGAATGGCACGGCACGCGCGTCAACATCGTCGACACCCCGGGCCACGCCGATTTCGGCGGCGAGGTCGAACGCATTCTCTCGATGGTAGACGGCGTGGTGCTGTTGGTGGACGCCGCCGAAGGCCCGCTGCCGCAGACCAAGTTCGTGCTCGGCAAGGCGCTCGGCCTCGGCATGCGCCCCATCGTGGTCATCAACAAGGTCGACCGCCAGGATGCCCGTCCGGTGGAAGTCCACTCGGAAGTGTTCG
>JAEYSS010000272.1 GCA_023434425.1 Pseudomonadota bacterium
TCGCAGCCGGTGGCACCGGCGGGCATGTCTTCCCGGCCGAGGCGCTGGCGGCTGAACTGCTGCGCCGCGGCCATCGCGTCGGCCTCGTCACCGATACGCGCGGCAAGGGCTTTGGCCAGAACCTGCCCGAACTGCCGCTCTACCGCATTCCTGCCGGCACGCCGAGCGGTCGTTCGCTGGTCGGCAAGGTGATGAGCATTTTCGAGATCGGCCATGGCGTGGTCTCGGCCCTCACGCTGCTCGGTCTGACACGCCCGGTCGCTGTGGTCGGCTTCGGCGGCTATCCGGCGCTGCCGCTGCTGCTGGCGGCAAAACTGCGCAAAATTCCCATCGTGGTGCATGAACAGAATGCCGTGCTCGGCCGGGTCAATCGCCTGGTCGCGCGCTTCGCCGCCCGCATCGCCACGTCTTTTCCGGCCACGCATTTCCTGCCCGAGCAGGCTGCCGTCACCGTCACCGGAAATCCGGTGCGCCCGGCGATCCTCGCCGCTGCCGATGTGCCCTATACGGCACCGGATCAGTCCTTGCGTGTGCTGATCCTGGGCGGCAGCCAGGGTGCGCGCGTGCTGTCCGACACCGTGCCCGCGGCGCTCGCCAGCCTGCCGGCCGAGATGAAGAAGCGCCTGCGCATCGTGCAGCAATGCCGCGCGGAAGACCTGGAGCGTGTGCGCGCGGCTTATGCCGCTGCCGGCATCCAGGCCGAAACCGCAACCTTCTTCAACGATGTGGCGCAACGCCTTGCGGTTGCGCATCTGGTGGTCAGCCGCTCAGGCGCCAGCAGCACCGCGGAGATCGCCGTAATAGGACGTCCCAGCTTGCTGGTGCCCTATGCGCATGCGATGGACGATCACCAGACCGCCAATGCCGAGGCGCTGGCGCATGCCGGCGGTGCAGTGGTGATCGCGCAGGACAAGTTCACGCCCGAGCGCGTCGCCGCCACATTGAACGATCTGCTGGCCGATCCGGCGCAGCTGGCCGACATGGCGGCGCATGCGCGCAGTGTCGGCCGACCGCTGGCGGCCCAGGCGCTGGCCGATCTGGTCGAGCGGGTTGCCACCGAACAGCGCCGGTCTGCTGCGAATGCGCAGCCGGCATCCCAGGATCATTCAGTCAAGAGGACCGCGGCGTGAGGGCTTTACCGCTCGATATCGGCATCATCCACTTCGTTGGTATCGGCGGCATCGGCATGTCCGGTATCGCCGAGGTGATGCATAATCTCGGCTATCAGGTGCAGGGCTCCGACCTCAGCGCCAATTACAACGTCAAGCGCCTGCGCGACCTCGGCATCAAGGTGTTCGAGGGTCATCGCGAGGAGAATGTCGCCGCCGCCGAAGTGCTGGTGGTGTCGACCGCCGTGAAGGCCGACAATCCGGAAGTGAAGGCTGCCCGCGCGCGCCTGATCCCGGTGGTGCGCCGCGCCGAGATGCTGGGCGAGCTGATGCGGCTCAAATGGGCCATCGCCATTGCCGGCACCCATGGCAAGACCACCACCACCTCGCTGGTGGCCGCGCTGCTTGAAGCTGCCGGCATGGATCCGACTGTGATCAACGGCGGTATTATCAATGCTTATGGCACCAATGCACGCTTGGGCGCTGGCGAGTGGATGGTGGTCGAGGCCGACGAGAGCGACGGCACCTTCCTCAAGCTGCCGGCCACGATTGCGGTGGTCACCAATATCGACCCCGAACATCTCGACCATTACGGCACCTTCGACAAGGTGCGCGACGGCTTCAAGCAGTTCGTCGAGAGCATCCCTTTCTATGGCTTTGCCACGCTGTGCATCGATCATCCGGAAGTGCAGGCCATGATCGGCCGCATCACCGACCGCCGCGTCATCACTTACGGCTTCTCGCCGCAGGCCGACGTGCGCGCTGTGAATGTGACCTTCGACAATCGTGGCGCAATTTTCGATGTGCAGATGACAGATCGCACGCGCGGTACAACGGATACGATCACCGGCATCCATCTGCCGATGTTCGGCCGCCACAATGTTCAGAATTCTCTCGTTGTTGCAGCGATAGCGAAAGAGATGGGCTTCAGCGGCGATGTGGTGAAGAAGGCGCTTGGCGGCTTCGGCGGCGTCAAGCGCCGCTTTACGATCACCGGCGAGGCCAATGGCGTCACCGTGGTGGACGATTACGGCCATCACCCTGTGGAGATCTCTGCCGTGCTGTCTGCGGCGCGACTGGCGCTGGGCGGCAAGCCCGACGCCAAGGTGATCGCCGTGGTGCAGCCGCATCGCTACACCCGCCTGCGCGATCTGTTCGAGGATTTCTGCTCCTGCTTCAACGACGCCGATACGGTGATCGTGGCCGATGTCTATGCCGCCGGCGAAAGCCCGATCGACGGTGTCAGCCGCGACGCGCTTGTGGAGGGCCTGCGCAATCGCGGCCATCGCCGCGTGCTGGCACTGCAGGGGTCCGAGCAGCTGGCGGAACTCGTACGGCAGGAAGCCTGCGCCGGCGACCTCGTCGTCTGCCTCGGCGCCGGCAGCATCACCACCTGGGCCAACGCCCTGCCTGCCGAACTGCAGGCGCTCACCGGCAAGGGGGC
>JAEYSS010000013.1 GCA_023434425.1 Pseudomonadota bacterium
GCCCAGTCGGCGTCTTTCACCAGCATCGCTGCGCCATCGGCGCAGCAGTCGCGATAGATCGGGTGGTCCGAGGCGATCACCGGCAGACCGGCCGCCGTGTATTCCACCCATTTGGTATAGGTCTTCATGCGGGTGAAGGGATTGTCGCAGAGCGGCGTGAGGCCGAGCACCCAGTTGCGGCGCTGCAGGTCGCGCAGATAGTCGTCGTAAGGGATGAAGCGCCGTTCGTGTCGCACGCGCTCGCCGAAGCGCGCCAGTTCCGGCGGCAGATGCTCCAGCGAGCCGATCAGCTCGAACCGCGCCTGCGGATGCTGCTCCAGCGCCGCGACAATGCCGGGCAAAGCCAGTTTGAGATCCTCGTTGTGGCCGCCGCTGGCCGCATAGCCGAAAGTAAGCGTGGTCGCTGCGGGCGGCAGCGGCAGCAGATCGACGGCGGCGCAGATCGGGCCGACATGCGGCCGCGCCACCTGAATGCCGAGCTGCAGCATGCGGTCGCGCAGCGCGTCCGTGCTGAAATAGGCGACGCTGGCCTGCTCCATCTGGGCCCGCAATGCCTGCAGCCGTTTGGGGTGATTGTAATAGGCGACCTTCTCGGCGCCCTGGTCGGCCGAGACTTCCATCAGGTTGTCGTCGAGATGGAAGACGAAAGGCAGCCCCATCTTGCGGCTGGCGGTGAGAAACTCCTCTGCCATCGCGCCGTTGTAGCGGCTGGAAAAGACCAGCGCCGGCCGCGCCTGGTTGAGGATCATGCCCGCGAGCGCGGCGCCGTCGACGCCGGGCGGCGCACCTTTGGCGATCTGCGCCAGCGCATCCTGCGTCAGCATCTGGATATTGAAGCCGGGCAGGCCCTGCAGCGGCCGCAGCAGATGAATCGCCATCGTGGGCGACACGCTGGCCGAGAGGGCGAGAATGGTAAGCGGCGGGGTCATGCTTTCAGCCTGCCCAGCACAGCGAGCCAGTGCGCCGCATTGGCGGCCGGGCTGTAGCGCGCCTGCACGACATCCTGCCCGGCCTGCAGCCGCGCCAGCGTGGCGGCGGGATCGCGCAACGCCGTTTCGACACCCTGCGCGATCGAGGCATCGAGCCCGATGACATCGCGCAGCGACTGGTAGCTTTCGAGCGGATGCGCCACGACGTAACGCCCGGCGGCGAGCGCCTGCAGCGCGCGGTTGTTGCTCTTGCCCTTCGACGAGGCCGCATCGGCATCGAAGGGCAGCACGACGAGATCGCAGTCCGCCAGCGCCGCTTCCAGCACCGGCACCGACCATTGTTCACAGGCGACGCCGAAGGCGGCCGGTTCGGCGGTGCCGAAGACCTGCCGGCTTTCGCCGCTGGGCAGCTTTTCGCAGACGAGTTTCAGCCGGGCCGGATGGCGCTGGCGGATTTTCGGCAGGTCGTCATGCACCAGCTGGCGTAGCGCCGCGACATGCGCGGTCAGGAAGCCGAACCACAGCAGCTGCAGTTCCTGTCCCGGCGCGAACTTCGCCGGCTGCCGCGCCACCTCCACCACATCCTCGATCACGAAAACCGGTTTGGCCGCGCCCAGCGCGTCGCGCATCTGCTGGGCCAGCGCCTCTGTCGGCGCGGTAACGGCGTCGCTGCGGGCGAACAGCGCCTGCAGGATATTGCGATAGGCCTGCGCCTTGTCGGGCCCGAAAGCCCTGGCCATGGCGTCGAGGAATTCGGACGAGAGTTTGAAATCCGACACATCGACCACGATGCGGCCGCCCTGGCTGCGGATCGCATCGAGCCGGTCGAGCAGCACCTTGATCACATTGGCCAGCAGCAGGATGTCGTGCTTGGGCTGGTGCAGCACCAGCAGGTCGAGCCGCGTGTCGAAATCCGGCCGGAACAGTTCCATCACCGCCGTCACCTCGGCGCGATGCCCGTCGCGCTGCAGCTGCCCGGCGGGGATGAGGCCGCGATAGCGCGCGCTGGCCAGCTGCGCCGTCCGGGCCGGCGGGGCATGGGGCTCGATATTGACCGCATAGACGACGCGCATGGGAGACCGTCAGAGCCTCGATTCGGTGGTTAACGAGTATAGCCGTACTGCCCGGCCCGACGAGGCGCAGGCAGGCAAAGGCAGCAGTAATCGGCGGAAATTCCAGAGAAAATGGTGCACCCGACAAGATTCGAACTTGTGGCCTCTGCCTTCGGAGGGCAGCGCTCTATCCAGCTGAGCTACGGGTGCCGGGTCTGGAGGGCCGGACCTTAACCGAGCCGCCGGGTCCGATGCAAGGCCGGCTGGCCGGGCCGGATCGACCGGTTCCAGGCTTCTTTCCGCTTCGTTTTGCTTCGTTCCTGCTCGTTTGTGTTCGTTTCGCTTCGTTCGGGTTCGTTTCGCTTCGTACGGGTTCGTTTGGCTTCGTTCGATGCTCGCTGGCGTTCGTTTCGCTTCGTTCGCCTTATCCCTGCCTAACCGGCGACATCACGCGCGCGAAACCTGTGCCCGGCTCAGTGCCGGCACGGCGAATGCTTCCCGGGCGGGCACACCGAGGCGCGGATCACCCCAGATCCCGGAAGAGATCGGCAAGGAAGGCGGTCGGGTTGCCGAGGAAGGATTTCGTGACGCGATAATGCTCGGTCTCTTCCAGCGCGATGGGGCGGATTACACCGCCATCCAGCGACAGCAAAGCCGCATCCGGCAGGCTCATCAGAATAGGGGAATGCGTGGCGATGATCGCCTGGACCTGGCCGCTCAACTGCCATTCGCGCAGGATGCGCAGGAAGGCGAGCTGGCGCTGCGGGGAGAGCGCCACTTCAGGTTCGTCAAGGATATAGATCGCGCGATCGCCGGCGGACATCCGATCCTGGAAAGTATCCAAGAACGCCTCGCCGTGACTGCGTTGTTCTAGATTACCAAAGCCGCCGGTTTCGCTCAGGTAGTCGACATAACTAAAAAAGCTGGCCGCGCGGAAAAAGAAACCCCGCCGCACCCTAGGCAGCCAAGACGGCCGCAATGACTGAGCCAAGGCATTCTCCTTGCCCCCTTCACCGGTCTGATGATCCTGACTGCCGCCCTTGCCGGCAAAGCCGGCCATTTGTGCGATGGCATCAATCAGCGTGGATTTTCCGGAACCGTTCTCGCCGACAATAATGGTAATGGCGGACTCGAAATCGAGTTCGAATCCATCAGCGAGATACGGCAATACGGTAAAAGGAAATGCCTCTCGATCCGTTTTTGCCGGATCGAGAGTGATGCGTTTCAGAAAGGGGGCTCTCAGCATTCTGGTATATCTTTTACCATCTTATGAGTGGAGGCAAAGTTTTGTTGGCCCGGCAAGCTCCGAGACGGACAGCTGCCGAGTCCCAGCATCGACTGCGTATTGCCTCAGTACGGAGCCCCCGACAAATCCCACCGTCAACTACATCGTAGCGGTGATAGCAGTCGATCAGGGCGACCTGCTCATCGTCATTCGCCGGCGGCTGGTCGTCGTTGGCCGGCGGCGTCTGCGGCGCGTCTTCCAGCACCGCATTCATCGCCTGCTCCGTCGGGCCGCCCGGGCGCATCAGTGCGTCGACCTTCAGCCCATTGTCGCGCTGGAATTGCCGGATGCCAGTGAACAGGTCACTGTCGACCCAGGCCCCGGGTTCGGAATCATCGACCGGCCTGTAATAGCCCAGCGCCATCAGCGTCTTCTTGGTGTCGAGGATGTCGTCGGGCTCGGCCAGATGATCCGGGCTGAGCGCCGCGCGCAGAGTCAGTTTTGTCCTGTGCATGCAGTTTGCTCCATTACACATGCGGGTCTCTTTGCCGGTTTGCGGATGCAAACCACCAGTCGCTGCCGGCCAGGCCGGAGCGGTGAAAATCCTCATCGTCACTGGAGCGTTATCCGCGGATGGGTTCCGGCGGCGTTTCAGCCTGTCCGGGCCCGGCGGGCACTCGCGGTTGCCATACTAAAACAAAAAGAGAACATATGCAACAGGAATTGGCGGATTTCTGGTGAATACTTGTTTATGCGCATCTCGGGATTTGGCTGGCGTCCCGCTTCCGCGGGACTGACGATGTGAGGGCAGATTCCCGCCCCTACCCGCCGCCCTCCACGAACAGCCCCAGCGGCTCGCCGCCGAACACGTCCACATGGGTCAGGGCCTTCATCAGGCCCATCGTGCCGTAGAAATGCAGGAAATAGGCATTGGCCAGTTCGCGCCGCACGAAATAGCGCGCCAGCTGTAGCACCGGCTCGACGATTTCCGGCGGCTGTTTGTCGAGGTCGATGATTTCCGGCAGATAGAAGAAGAAGGCTTCCTGGATGCCCCAGTTGAAACGGGCGCTGATCGGATGGGCAAGATCGCGCTGGAGGATCTCGTGCGACAGCAGCGGCTGCTCGTAGAGCCGGCCTTTCTGGTCGCCCTCGTAACAGTGCAGGAACAGGTCGTTGTGATGCTGCGGCGAAGCCACCATCACGCCGGTATTGAACATCTCGTCATGCTTCGGCACGCCGTGCGAGGCATATCTTTTCCCCATATCGGTGGCCCAGACCCGCTCGGCGGCTTCCGGCCGGATCGGCAGCCCGTACAGCCGCTCGAGGAACAGCATGCGCTCGGACTCCGAAATCTGTTCGCCCACGCGCGTCAGGCCGATCTTTTCGGCCGGGCCCCAGGCCAGCGCGATATTCTGCGCCCGCGGCGCGATGATGATATCGGAGTCGAGCCAGACGATGCGCTCGTACCGTTGCGCCCAGGGCTGGTTCAGGATCAGCAGTTTCTGCCAGGCCGGCGAACGCGACGATGCCCGCGCGCCGGTGTCGAGCGGGCCGGCGATGACGATCACGTCCAGATCGAAGACCTGCGCATATCGCTGCCAGGAGTCGCGGCAGAGCCGCGCCCAGGTCATCTGGTACTCCGCCCCGATGACGATGGTGACGATGGCGGCGCGGCGCCCGGTATCCGGTACCGGCGCGTCGGCCGATTCGAGAAAGATCATTCGCGCCCCTTGTCGAGGCGGAACGACCCTTACCCGCCCTGATTCGTAAACAATTCGACTGCCGTGCCGCCGAATATATCCTCATGGCTGAGGCGTTTCATCAAATTCATCGTGCCGTAGAAATGCAGGAAGTAACTGTTGGCCAGTTCGCAGCGCACCAGATAGCGGGCCAGCTTCAGCACCGGCTCGACGAAGGCCGGCGGATGCTCCTTCAGCCGGATGATTTCCGGCAGGTAGAAGAACAGCGCTTCCTGGATGCCCCAGTTGAAGCGGCTGTTGATCGGATATGCCAGGTCGCGCTCGATGATCTCGTGCGACAGCAGCGGCTGCTCGTAGAGCCGGTCGACATGCTCGCCATGTTCGTAGCAGTGCAGGAACAGCTCGTTGTGATGCTGCGGCGACACCACCATGACGCCGGTGTTGAACATCACGTCATGCGGCGGCACCTGGTGGTCGATATAGTTCTTCTCGACCTCGCAGGTCCACACCATCTGCTCTGCCGTCGGCAGGAAGCGCGCGTCATACAGGCGCTCGATGAACAGCATGCGCTCGGCATCGGAACTGCGCCCGCCGGATACCGTGAGACTGACCTTTTCCGCCGGACCGGCGGCTTCGAGGATGTTCTGGGCATGCGAGGAGATCACGATGTCGGAATCGAGCCAGACGATGCGCTCATACTGCTTGGCCCAGGGCTGATCGAGGATCAGCAGCTTCTGCCAGGCGGGCGAGCGCGCCGCCGCCCGTTCGGAGGAATCGAGCGGACAGGCGATGACGATGAGATCGAGATCGTGGGTATTGGCGTAACGGACCCAGGATGGACGCGCCAGCCGCATCCAGGTAGCTGCATAAAGCTCGCCGATCACGATGGTGACCATTGCCGCGCGGCGCCCGCTGCGCGGCATCTCCACTACGGGGGTATTCAGGACGAACACGTGCGCACCTTTCTGGTGGCTCAGACCGTTGCCCGGGTCGGGCTTGCCGATATGGCGGTCCGGAGGCCCTGCAGCACGGCGCTTTTGCCAGAGCGCCGGGTGCGCTGCAACGAAATTCTCATTACCCGAGGGCGCTGCCGTCCGGCCGGACGGCCGGGCGGCTCAGGCGGCGCGGCTGCGGGTTAGCTCCAGGAACAGGTCTTCCAGATCGGCATCCTGGGTGGTGAGGTCGTGGATCGCCAGCCCGGCAGACTGCAGTTTTGCCAGCACGGCGCCGAACGGCAGCTGGCTCGGCCGGTACCGCAGCCGCAGCCGGCGCGGGCCGAGCAGCGCGGCATCCAGGCCGTCCAGGGCCGCCGGAACCGCCGCCAGATCGGCCTCAAGGGTGACAATCACATCTTTGCGATCCATGCGCGCCAGCAGCTTCGGCGTCGTATCATGCGCCACGATGCGGCCGTGGTTGACGATGGCGATATGGTCGCAGAGCGCCTCGGCCTCTTCCAGGTAATGCGTGGTCAGCACCACCGTCGTCCCGCGAGTATTGAGCTGCCGCACATACGCCCAGAGCTGTTGCCGCAGCTCGATATCGACGCCGGCGGTCGGCTCGTCCAGCACCAGCACCGGCGGCGTGTGCACCAGCGCCTTGCCGACCAGCAGGCGCCGCCGCATGCCGCCCGACAGGGTGCGTGCATACGAGTTCGCCTTGTCGGTCAGGCCCAGCGCTTCGAGGATCTCGTCGCTGCGCCGCTCGGCCTTGGGCACGCCATAGAGGCCGGCCTGGAATTCCAGCGCCTCGCGCGGCGTGAAAAACGGATCGAGGTTGAGTTCCTGCGGCACGACTCCAATCGCTGCGCGGGCCGCGCGGGTATCGCGGTCGATATCGTGGCCCCAGACGGCGGCGGTCCCCGAGGTCTTGGTCACCAGGCCGGCGAGGATGTTGATCAGGGTGGACTTGCCGGCGCCGTTCGGCCCGAGCAGGCCGAAAAAGCTGCCGCGCGGAATGTCCAGCGTCACGCCATGCAGCGCCGTCTTTGCCCTGGCGCCATGGCCGTAGACCTTGACCAGGTCGCGCACGGAAATCGCCGGAACGGCGGCGGAAAATGACGGGGAATCGGCAGCAGACATGGCAGCAGTCTCGGCCTTTTGGCCCCGGAGGGCTGGCGTGGCAGACAGTGCTGCGGTAGGTATCACCTTGGATTGGGCGGGTCAAATTGCCGCCCCTGAATAACCCGGAGACCGCCATGCAGGCCGCCAAGACACCCGCTCCCGAAACCATCACCGTGGACAGCCCGGTCGTGGCCTGCGACGGCGGCGGCGGTGCACTGGGTCATCCGCGCGTCTATCTCAACATGGGCGACAAGACCGAGATCGACTGCCCCTATTGCGGCCGCGCCTATGTGCTGAAGGGCGGCGCGGGCCATTCCCACGGCGGCCACGGGCACTGAAAGAATAATCGTCATCCTCGGGCTTGCCCCGAGGATCCATCTGTCGTCGCCATCATGCTCTTCCGTCACCGTCTCAGGCACCGCCAGACGGGATGGATTCCCGGCGCAAGGCCGGGAATGACGGCGGTGGGGAATTTCCCGGAGATCGCATGAGCACCGGCAAAAGCAAACACCGCCTCTATCTGGTCGACGGCTCGGGCTACATCTTCCGCGCCTATCACGCGCTCCCACCCCTGACGCGCAAATCCGACGGCATGCCGATCGGCGCGGTGTCCGGCTTCTGCAACATGCTGTCGTCGCTGCGCGACAAGGCCGAGCATGACCAGGCCGTCAGCCATATGGCCGTTATCTTCGATGCCGGGCGCGAGACCTTCCGCAGCGAAATCTATCCGGCCTACAAGGCCAACCGGTCCGAGACGCCGGAAGACCTGATCCCGCAATTCGCCCCGATCCGCGAAGCGACGCGCGCCTTCGGCCTGCCCAGCATCGAGAAGGACGGCTTCGAGGCCGACGACATCATCGCCACCTATGCGAAACTGGCCCATGCGGCCGGGATGGAGGTCTGCATCGTCTCCTCCGACAAGGATCTGATGCAGCTGGTGCGTGACGGCGTCGGCATGATGGATCCGATGAAGGATCGCAGCATCGGTCCGGCCGAGGTGATGGAGAAATTCGGCGTCACCCCCGACAAGGTGATCGACGTGCAGGCGCTGGCCGGTGATTCCACCGACAACGTGCCCGGCGTGCCCGGCATCGGCATCAAGACGGCGGCCGAACTGATCAATGCTTACGGCGACCTGGAATCGCTGC
>JAEYSS010000086.1 GCA_023434425.1 Pseudomonadota bacterium
GCGGCGCGCGGCAGTTCGATCATCGTGCCGACCAGATACTTCACCTTCTTGCCCTGCTCCTTGAACACGGCGGCGGCAACGCCATCGACCTTGCCCTTCAGGATGTCGATCTCGGCCTTGGTGGCGACCAGCGGGATCATCACTTCCGGCTCGACCGGCTTGCCGCCGGCCTTGGACACCTGCACGGCCGCCTCGAAGATGGCGCGCGCCTGCATCTCGTAGATTTCCGGGAAGCTGATGCCGAGGCGGCAGCCACGATGGCCGAGCATCGGGTTGGTCTCTTCCAGTGCCTTCTTGCGTTCCTTCAGCGCCCCGACGCTCAGGCCGGTGCCGCGCGCAACCGCGTCGAAATCGGCATCGGTCTTGGGCAGGAATTCGTGCAGCGGCGGATCGAGCAGGCGGATCGTCACCGGACGGCCGGCCATGATCTTGAACAACTGCGCGAAATCCTCGCGCTGCATCGGCAGGATCTTGGCCAGCGCCTTCTTCCGGCCCTCCACACTGTGCGACAGGATCATTTCGCGCACCGCCGTGATGCGGTCGGCGTCGAAGAACATATGCTCGGTGCGACACAGGCCGATGCCTTCGCAGCCGAAGCGCACGGCCGTTTCGGCGTCGGCCGGCGTTTCCGCATTGGTGCGGACCTTCAGCTTGCGCAGCTTGTCGGCCCAGGCCATCAGCTGGCCGAAATCGCCCGACAGCTGCGGTTCGATCATCGGCATCAGGCCGAGGATCACTTCGCCGGTCGAACCGTCGATGGTGATCACGTCGCCCTTGTTCACGATGACATCGCCGATCGTCATCTTGCCGGCGGCATAATCGATACGGATGGCACCGGCGCCCGAGACGCACGGACGGCCCATGCCACGGGCCACGACGGCCGCATGGCTGGTGGTGCCGCCGCGCGCGGTCAGAATGCCCTTGGCGGCATGCATGCCATGGATGTCTTCCGGCGAGGTTTCGACACGGACGAGGATCACGGCCTCGCCCTTGCCGGCCAGTTGCTCGGCTTCATCGGCAGTGAACACGGCCTTACCCGAAGCGGCACCCGGCGACGCGGCCAGGCCCTTGGCGATCACCTTGCGCTCGGCCTTCGGATCCGGCGTCGGATGCAACAGCTGGTCCAGCGAGGCCGGCTCGACGCGGATGACGGCCTCGGCCTGGCTGATCAGCTTTTCCTTCACCATGTCGACGGCGATCTTGATCGCGGCCTTGGCGGTGCGCTTGCCCGAACGGGTCTGCAGCATCCACAGCTTGCCCTGCTGGACGGTGAATTCGATGTCCTGCATGTCGCGGTAATGCTTTTCCAGCGTCTTGAACACGCCGACCAGCTGCCGGAAGGTCGCGGGCATCGACTCTTCCATCGACGGCATGTCATTGCCGACCTTGAGCCGCGACTCCTTGGTCAGCTGCTGCGGCGTGCGGATGCCGGCGACGACGTCCTCGCCCTGCGCGTTGATCAGATACTCGCCGTAATAGATCTTCTCGCCGGTCGAGGGATCGCGCGTGAAGGCAACGCCGGTGCACGACGTTTCGCCCATATTGCCGAACACCATCGCCTGCACGTTCACCGCCGTACCCCACGAGGCCGGGATATTGTGCAGGCTGCGGTAGGTGATGGCGCGCTGGTTCATCCAGCTGGAGAATACGGCGCCGATGGCGCCCCAGAGCTGGTCGCGCACATCCTGCGGGAAAGGCCGGCCCAGTTCCTGCTGCACCTTCTTCTTGTAGGCCGCAACGATCTGCTTCCAGTCATCGGCCTTCAGTTCGGTGTCGAGATGCAGGCCATGCTCTTCCTTGTGCATCTCGAGCAGCTCCTCGAAATGCTCGTGGCCGACGTCGAGCACCACGTTGGAATACATCTGGATGAAACGGCGGTAGCTGTCCCAGGCGAAGCGCTCGTTGCCTGACTGCTTGGCCAGCGCCTCGACGGTCGTGTCGTTCAGGCCGAGATTCAGCACGGTGTCCATCATGCCGGGCATCGAGGCACGCGCGCCCGAGCGGACCGAGACGAGCAGCGGCATCCTGGCGTCGCCGAACCTGGCGCCGACCAGCTTCTCGACGCGCGCCAGCGCGGCATCGACCTGGCCCTTCAGTTCCTTGGGATACTGCTTGCCGTTCTTGTAATAGGCGGTGCAGACCTCGGTGGTGATGGTCAGGCCCGGCGGCACCGGCAGGCCGATATTCGACATCTCGGCGAGGTTGGCACCCTTGCCGCCCAGCACGTTGCGCATGTCGGCGCGGCCCTCGGCCTTGCCGTCGCCGAAGGAGTAAACCAGCTTGCCCTTGGCAGCCGAGACACTCTTCTGGGCGGCGGCCTTCGCCGGCTTCGCGACCTTTCTGGCAACTTTCTTCGGTGCGGCTGCCGTCTTCGGCGCTGCCCGCTTGGCCTGGGTCTTGGTCTTCACGGCCTTCCTGGCGACTTTTTTCTTGGCTGCTTTTTTCTTGGCCATAGCGGTATTCACCCCTCGATCTGGGAAAAGTCGGCGATACGATCCATGCTGCCGGCAACGGCAGACAGCAGGCTCAAACGATTACGTCGGACGGCCGTATCATCGGCATTGACGGTGACCCGGTCGAAGAACGCATCGACGGGCGCACGTAGCCGCGCAAGTGTGGCAAGATAATGGCGGAAATCCGCCTCGTCCTGTGTCTTTCCGGAGACCTCGCGACCGAGTTCGCCGAGCGCTGCGACCAGCACACGCTCCTCGTCCTGCAGGATCAGGTCGCCATTGACCTCGCCCAGCTTCAGATCCGGGGTCTTTTTAACCTCGGCGCGCACGATGTTGTTGGCGCGGCGATAGGCCACCAGCAGATTGGCGCCCTCGCCCTCAGTGAGGAAGCCGCGCAGCGCCTCGACCTTGGCCAGAATGCGCAGCAGGTCGTCGTCGTTACCCTTGGCGAAGACGGCGGTGACCAGATCGTGGCGCACGCCCTGCTCGCGCAGATGCACCTTCAGGCGGTCGACGAAGAACTGCATCAGCTCCTCGACGGCGCTGCGTTTCCCGTCGGCCTGCGCGATCTGCAGCGACAGGGCCGAGCGGAACAGCGCCTTGAGCGGCAGCGCCAGCTTGTTTTCCAGGATCAGCCGGATCACGCCGAGCGCGGCGCGACGCAGCGCGAAGGGATCCTTCGAGCCGGTCGGCTTTTCGTCGATGGCGAAGAAACCGGCCAGCGTGTCGATCTTGTCGGCCAGCGCGACAGCAACCGATACCGGTGCGGTCGGGCAGCGGTCGCCCGGCCCCTGCGGCGCGTAATGCTGGGCAATGGCGTCGGCCACTTCGGGCGCCTCGCCATCGTTCAGGGCGTAATAGCGCCCCATGATGCCCTGCAACTCGGGGAATTCGCCGACCAGGCCGGAAACCAGATCGGCCTTGGCAAGCTTTGCTGCCCGGCGCGCCTGCTTGGCATCGGCATGCAGAGCGCCGGCGATCTCATAGGCAAGGCGCTCGACGCGCTCGACCTTCTGCGCCACGGTACCGAGCTTCGCGTGAAAGACGATGTCCTTCAGCGCCGGCAGGCGACTTTCCAGCGTGGCCTTGCGGTCCTGGTCCCAGAAGAATTTGGCATCCGACAGCCGCGCATTCAGCACGCGCTCGTTGCCGGCGATCACCTGCTTGCCGCCGTCATCGGTCAGGGTGTTGGCGACGATGACAAAGCGCGGCGCCAGCGCGCCATCTTTGGTGTTGAGCGCGAAATACTTCTGATGCGCCCGCATCGTGGTGGTCAGCACCTCGCGCGGCACGCTCATGAAATCCTGCGGGATACGGCCGAGCAGCACGACCGGCTGTTCGACCAGGCCGGTCACTTCATCGGCGAGGCCCGGATCATCGACCAGCACCAGATCTTCGTTGCCGGCGGCGAAAGCGGCATCCTTGAGCACGGCGGCGCGGCGCACCACGAAATCCGGCTCCACGTAAGCCACGCGCAGGCGGCGCAGGTAGTCGTTGGCATCGCGCACGGCGAAGCGCGCCGGCGCCTGGAAGCGATGGCCGCAGGTGCTGTCGCCGGCGGTCAGATGGCCGAAGGAGAAGGCGACCGTCTCGCCTTCGAACAGGCAGAGAATGCTGTGCAGCGGGCGCACCCAGCGCAGGGCGTGATCGGCCCAGCGCATCGATTTCGGCCAGGGCAAAACGGCCAGCGCTTCGGGGATCAGGCGCTTCAGCGCGTCCTTCGTGGCCTCGCCCGGCTTTTCGACGATGGCGAACCAGAATTCGCCCTTGCCGCTGTCGCGCTTTTCGCACTGATCGAGCGAGGTCAGCCCGGCGCCGCGCAGGAAGCCCTGCACTGCAGCCTCGGGCGAACCGACACGCGGGCCCTTCTTTTCTTCGCGCACGGCCTCCTGCATGCGCGGCAGGCCGCGCACCACCAGCGCCACGCGGCGCGGCGTGACGTAGGACTCGGCCTTGTCGAAATGCAGACCGGATTTCTTCAGCAGATCGACGACGAGGCGCTGCAGGTCTTCGGCGGCGCGCTGCTGCATGCGCGCGGGAATTTCTTCCGAATGCAGTTCGAGCAGGAGTTCGCCGAGCATCAGGCGGTCTCCTGCAGGTGGCCACGGCTTTTCAGCCATTGCGTGCAGCAGGCCTTGGCCAGCGCGCGCACACGGCCGATATAGGCGGCGCGCTCGGTCACGCTGATCACGCCACGCGCATCCAGCAGGTTGAAGGTGTGGCTCGCCTTCATGCACTGGTCGTAAGCCGGCAGCGCCAGGCCCTTCTCGATCAGCGCGACGCATTCCTTCTCGACATCGACGAAGCGGCGGAACAGCTGCTCGGTGTCGGCATGCTCGAAATTATAGGCGGAGAATTCGCGTTCTGCCTGATGAAACACTTCGCCGTATTTCACGCCGCGACCGTTGAAGTCGAGGTCGTAGACGTTTTCCTTGCCCTGCACATACATGGCGAGGCGTTCGAGACCGTAGGTGATCTCGGCCGCGACCGGCGAGCAGTCGAAACCGCCGACCTGCTGGAAATAGGTGAACTGCGTCACCTCCATGCCGTCGCACCAGACTTCCCAGCCCAGGCCCCAGGCGCCCAAGGTCGGGCTTTCCCAGTCATCCTCGACGAAGCGGATATCATGCCGCCTGGACGAGATGCCGAGCGCTTCGAGCGAGCCGAGATACAGCTCCAGCACATTGGGCGGGCTCGGCTTCAGGATCACCTGGAACTGGTAGTAATGCTGCAGCCGGTTCGGATTGTCGCCGTAGCGGCCGTCCTTGGGCCGGCGCGAGGGCTGCACGTATGCGGCATTCCACGGCTCGGGGCCGAGCGCACGCAGCGTGGTGGCGGGGTGGAAGGTGCCGGCACCCACTTCCATGTCGTAGGGCTGCAGCAGCAGGCAACCCTGCCGTGCCCAGTAGGTCTGCAGCGTCAGGATCAGATCCTGAAACGACGAAGCCGCAGCGGGTCCGGTGGGCGCCATTACGGGATCCTTTGCGCTCTCGCCTGTACGTGCGTGGGGTGGCCGAAAATCGGGCGGACCTTAGCCAGCGGGGGCTTGATAATCAAGCCGTTGGCCCTGCGGCACGGGGCCGACTTAAGCCCAAAGCAGGCTGTGAAAACCTAGGCCGGACGGCAGTCCGGACGGCCGCAGGTCTGACCAGCGGCCTTGCTGGGATCGACCACCATGTAAGTGCCGCAAACCGGACAGGGTTTCAGGTCTTCGGCGATGGTTTTCTGGGCCCCGGCCTGCTCCTGGGGCGCCTTGGGCTCCGCCGCAGCGGGCGGTTTGGCCAGGGGCTTGCGATTGATGTAGCGCCAGCCGTACCAGACGGCCGCGATCAGCAGGATCAGGAGCAGGAATTTCAGCATGGCTTTGATTCTGGGCCCTGCCGCCCCTCTGTGGCAAGGCCTGAGAACCGAGTCGCCGTCACACTGCCGGCAACGCGGCCCCGCGTCGCAGTACCGCATCGATCTCGGGCAGGTAGCCGCCCTCGGCAGTGTGCAGCACCAGACCGGGGGTCAGGGTGAGCGGTGCCTTGCTGCCCTTCACCGCCCGCAGGATCACGCGCTTGGCCGGCTGACCCGGCCGCGACCACAGCGGAATCACCCGAATCGCGCCGGCCCTGCCCTCGAAGGCGGCGAGGATGTCACCCAGCCGCTCGGCCTTGTGGACCAGGGTCAGTCCGGCATTCGGCTTTGCATACCGGAGCATCGCGGCGACCCAGTGGCCGATATCGGCCGCCTCGCCGCCCTCGGCCCGCGCCGCCGCCCGGCCGGCATGCGGTGAGACACGATGTCGCGCCGCATCGAAATAGGGCGGGTTGGCGAAAACCTGGTCGAAGCTGTTCGGCGCCAGTCCGGCAATGCGCCGCGCGCGAATGTCGCCTTCGTATACGCTGAGACGATCCTCGAAGCCGTTGGCGGCGATGTTACGGGCACAGAGCGCAGCCAGATCGGGCTGCAGTTCAAGGCCCGCCACCGTCACATGTTTCAGGCGTGCCGCCACGCAAAGCATGGCGACGCCCGAGCCGCAGCCCAGTTCGAGCACCTGCGCACCGGACCCAGATTTCTTTGGGGCAACGACGGCGGCGGCCAACATCACGGCATCGGCGCTGGCGCGCTGGCCCTTGCGCGGCTGTTTCAGGCGGACCAGACCGCCCAGCAGGGCATCGGTCGTATGATCGTTGTCAGGCATTTGATCTGAAAGACAAACTTGGCAAATGAGCGGCGCTTGACCGACCCGGCCAGCCCACTATGCTCCAGCCAGACCGCTCGACACAATCATGGGTTCGGCCACCAAGGTGCAGACCGCCTCGAAATCCCTGCAAGACCTGCCGGCGCCGGGCCCCAAGCCCAGCATCGAGCCGCTGCGCGCCCTGGTGGGCGCCAACATGGATGCGGTCAATCGCGAGATCATCGCGCGCATGGCCAGCGATGTCAGCCTGATTCCGGAACTGGCCAGCCATCTGATCGCGGCCGGCGGCAAGCGCATCCGTCCGCTGCTGACGCTCGGCGCCGCCCAGCTCTGCGGCTATCGCGGCAAGCACGACGTGCTGCTGGCCACCTGCGTCGAATTCATCCACACCGCCACGCTGCTGCATGACGACGTGGTGGACGAGAGCGACCGCCGCCGCGGCAATGCCACCGCCAATGTGCTGTGGGGCAACCAGCCCTCGGTGCTGGTCGGCGACTTCCTGTTCACCCGCGCCTTCCAGCTGATGGTCGAAACCGGCTCGCTGGAAGTGCTGCGCATCCTGGCCGGCGCCTCCTCGGAAATCGCCGAGGGCGAGGTGCTGCAGCTGGTGATCGCCAACGACATGAACTCGCTGGAAAGCGACTATCTGAAGGTGATCAAGGCCAAGACCGCGGCGCTGTTTGCCGCCGCCTGCCGCGTCGGCGCCGTGATCGCCGACCGCCCGACGTCTGAGGCGCAATCGCTCGACGATTACGGCCACAATCTCGGCATCGCCTTCCAGCTGGTGGACGATGCGCTCGACTATGCCTCCGACGGCGAGACGCTGGGCAAGAATACCGGCGACGATTTCCGCGAGGGCAAGATCACCCTGCCGGTGCTGCTCGCCTTCTCCCGGGGCAGCGAGGCCGAGAAGACCTTCTGGCGCCGCGTGATCGAGCGGCCCGAGGAACAGACGCCTGAGGACTGGCCGCAGGCGCTGGCTTATCTGGACCGCCATGGCGCCATCCAGGAGACCATGGCCCGCGCCCGGCTGTATGGCCAGAAAGCACGCCAGTCGCTGGCGCCGTTTGCCGCCGGCGCGATGCGCGATGCGCTGGCCGAAGCGGTCGATTTCGCCGTCGAACGGGCCCGCTGAGCCGCTGTCGGCGCGGCAATTAAACCTCTGGCCTGCTGCGATTTTCCCCCGGTCCCAATTTCACCCGAATCAGCCAGGATATCTTCCGGGGGGCCGCTTGCGGGGTCGCCCCTCAGGCGCTATACAGTCGGCCCGCGCCGGTCGGAGCGTAGCTCAGCCTGGTAGAGCACTAGCTTCGGGAGCTAGGGGCCGGAGGTTCGAATC
>JAEYSS010000075.1 GCA_023434425.1 Pseudomonadota bacterium
CAGACCCAGACCGCGCATCGCATGTTCTACGCCCGGCAGTATCACGAATTGTCGGGAAGCCCGTAACGAGCTGGTCAGCCCGCGCGGACGTGATTCTCGGCTGCCAGTTCCATCAGGCGCGGCGCCCGATCCGACACCTCGCGCAGGATAGTCTCGGCTACCGTCAGCCGCTTGCGCGCATCGCCATCCAGCACGCCCTGGATTTTCTCGCGGTCGATGCGTTCCACCGTCTCGTGCAACTCCCAGATCGTGGCCAGGAAGACTTTCTGCGTGCCGACCGGCAGGACTTCGGCACTCTCAAGCGCAGGAAAGACCCGCAGCACCACGTCGATCTTCATGCGCAGCAGATCGACGATGAGCTGGCTGTGATATTGCTGCAGCTGGGCCGCGGCGTCCTTTTCGGCGTTTTCCATGCGGTCCTCGATCAGGACCAGCACGCCTTCGATCTCGGTCAGCGACTCGCGGTATTCGTAATAGGGTTCGTAGGTGGCGTGGCCGATCCGCTGGATGGCATCCTCAGCCTTGGCGCGCGCCCGTTTGGTCTGGCGCTTCAGCGCATCGAGCAGCGTCTCGATCTCGGCTTTCCGGTAGCGCTTGCCGGCAATATTGGTCATCGCTCGCGTCTTCTCTTGGCCGGTCGCAGGCAGCACCGGGTTGCGGCCAATACTAGCCGGACCGCCCTCGTCCTAGCCACCGGCATATTGATGACAGTTCATACAAAAACGGCCGCCCGGACTGCCCGGACGGCCGCCTTGTCAGAATCGACAAGAATACCTGGCGATTCGTATCTGCCTGCCGGGTTCCTGGATCAGTCGATCCGGGCGCCCGAGGCCTTTGACACCTCAGCCCAGCGCTTGATTTCGGATTTGAGGAAGGTACCGAAGGCAGCGCCGCTCACTTTCGGCACGGCCGACCCGTTGTTCTTCCAGATTTCCGTCAGTTCCGGCGTGGCCATCGCGGTCTGCACTTCCTTGATCATCCGGTCGACGATCGGCTGCGGCACGCCCTTGGGCGCCCACATGGCATACCAGGTGGACACGACATAGCCGTCCAGACCCGCTTCCTTGGCGGTCGGCACATCGGGGAAAGCCGGGGAGCGTGCATCGGAGGCAACCGCCAGCGCCTTGATGCGGCCAGCCTTGATCTGCCCGGCCGAGGAGCCGAGGCCGTCGAAGATCATCTCGATACCCTGGCCGCCGACCAGATCCTGCATCGCCGGGCCCGCGCCACGATACGGCACATGGGTGATGTCGGTCTTGGTCAGGATCTTGAACAGCTCGCCCGCCAGATGATGCGAGGTGCCGTTGCCGGCCGAGCCGTAGGACAGTTTGCCCGGCTTGGCCTTGGCTTCGTCGATCAGTTCCTTCAGCGTCTTGGCCGAGGTGCGGGTGGTGTTGATCACCACCACCTGCGGCGGCTGCGCGATCAGGATGACGGGGACGAAGTCCTTCTCGATATCGTAGTCCAGCTTCGGATAGACCGAAGGTGCAATGGCATGATGTGCGCCGCCGATGAAGAAGGTGTAGCCGTCCGGTGCTGCGCGTGCCGCGATGCCGGCACCCACGGTGCCGCCGGCGCCGGCGCGGTTGTCGATGATCACCTGCTTGCCGAGCTGGTTGCCCAGATGCGCCGCCAGCGGACGGGCGAAGGCATCGGTGCCGCCGCCGGCCGGGAAGGGTACGACGAAGGTGACCGGCTTGTCGGGCCAGGCCTGCGCCTGGGCAGCGCCGGACATGAAGCTCACGGCGGCCAGAACCGCACCCGATGCCACCGCCGTTAATGCCAGAATCCGCCGCATGTCTTTTCTCCCTACTAAGCGCACCGGTTCATTCCGGCCATCGCGCGTTTCCTCAGGGGGAAAGTTTTACCGGCAAAAGCCGCCGCAGACCAAACCATTTCGTTGGAGATACAACCTTTTTGCACTGCACCGGAACGATTGCCCAACTCTCAGCCCATCAGCAGCAGTGCCAGGGCGAGCAGCAGGAAGGCCGCCGCCGCCAGATAGCGCGCGAGGTTCAGCGGCAGGCGGCGCATCAGCGCCTTGCCGAGAAACACCACCGGCACATTGGCCAGCATCAGGCCCAGCGTGCTGGCCGCCGTAATAATCAGGATCGCGTCATAGCGCGCGGCCAGTGCCGTGGTGGCAAGCTGTGTCTTGTCGCCGATCTCGGCGATGAAGAACATCGTCAGCGTGGTCAGGAAAACGCCCCAGGAACTACGCCCGGGTCCGCTTTTCGGCCCGGCATCGTCGTCCAGCTTGTCAGGGATCAGCGTCCAGATCGCCATCGCCACGAAGGAGGCGATCAGCACCCAGCGCAGAACCTGCGGCGCCAGCAGATCTTCGAGCCATACACCCAGCGCAGCAGCCGCCAGGTGATTGGCGACAGTCGCAACCAGAATGCCGGCGAGGATCGGCCAGGGCCGGTGGAAACGCGCCGCCAGCAGCAGCGACAACAGCTGCGTCTTGTCGCCGATCTCGGCGATGGCGACCACGCCGGTGGTGGTGAGGAAAGCGGAAAGCTCAGGGCTGGAAAACACGGGGCAGCTCGAAACGGACCGGGCGGCGATCAGGCCATAGGCTGTCCCGTCGCCGCCCGGTCCGGGATGCAACGGCACAAGCCTAAGGTCTCGCCATACGCAGCTTCTGAAAGCTGGTCCGGAAGCGCCAAGGCAAGAGAGCAGATTGCTGGCCGCCCGTGCCTAGTCTGTTGACGCTCCCCCCGCTCATCTTTTGCAAGATGGCGGACGGCTACTCCCCAAAGGGTGCGAGGCCTGTGTAGCGCTGATCAGCGGTGCTGCCAAGGCGCGGTGCATACGGCAATATTCCTAGTGCGGGAGATTCACGACAGAAAACAATCTGAGGTATTTGTGTCCCCCTAGAACAAAGAATAAACTGTGCGTCATGGTCGCACGCTGCCGCACGGTCGCATTCCAGGGCATCGAGGTGATGCCGGTCGAGGCGCAGGTGCAGCTCTCGAACGGCCTGCCGGCCTTTGCCGTGGTCGGCCTGGCCGACAAGGCGGTGGGCGAAAGCAGAGAAAGAGTCCGCGGCGCGCTCGGCGCCATCGGCCTGGCGCTGCCGCCCAAGCGCATCACCGTCAATCTCGCACCCGCCGACCTGCCCAAGGAAGGCAGCCATTACGATCTGCCGATCGCGCTGGCGCTACTCGCCGCGATGGGCGTGCTGCCGCCCGATGCGCTGGACGGCTATCTCGCGCTCGGCGAACTCGGCCTCGACGGTGCGGTTGGCGCGGTCACCGGGATTCTGCCGGCGGCGCTCTCGGCGCATGCGCAGGATCGCGGCCTGATCTGCCCGCAGGTGCAGGGCAGCGAGGCGGCCTGGGCCGGCGATGCCGAACGCGTGCTGGCGGCACCGTCGCTGCTGGCCCTGATCAATCATTTCAAGGGCAGCCAGGTGCTGCCCTGTCCGCAGCCGGGCGTCGCCGCCGAAGACGCTGTGGCCATGCCCGACCTCCGCGACATCAAGGGCCAGGAAAGCGCCAAACGTGCGCTGGAAGTGGCGGCGGCCGGATCCCACAATCTGCTGCTGATCGGGCCGCCGGGTGCGGGCAAGTCGATGCTGGCGCAGCGCCTGCCCGGCATCCTGCCGCCGCTCGACTCGGCCGAGATTCTCGAAGTCAGCATGATCGCCTCGCTGGCCGGGCAGTTGCCCGATGGCAAGCTCACACGCCGCCGTCCGTTCCGCGCGCCGCATCATTCCGCCTCGATGGCGGCTCTGGTCGGCGGCGGTTTGCGCGTGAAGCCCGGCGAAGTCAGCCTCGCCCATCTCGGCGTGCTGTTCCTGGATGAGCTGCCGGAATTCAACCGCCAGACGCTCGACAGCCTGCGCCAGCCGCTGGAAACCGGCGAATGCGTCGTGGCGCGCGCCAATGCGCATGTCAGCTATCCGGCCCGCGTGCAGCTGGTGGCGGCGATGAATCCCTGCCGCTGCGGCCATCTCGGCGATCCGGCGCAGGCCTGCAGCCGCGCGCCGAAATGCGGCGCCGACTATCAGGCGCGCCTCTCCGGCCCGCTGCTCGACCGCATCGATCTCACGCTGGAAGTGCCCGCCGTCAGCCCCGACGATCTGGCCGCACCGCCACCCAGCGAAGACTCAGCCGCCGTCGCCGCCCGCGTGGCACAGGCGCGCGACATCCAGCGCGACCGCTATGCGCGCACCGGCAGCGGCGGATTGTCGAAAGACGGTCGCGACGTGATCCGCACCAATGCGCAGGCCGACGGGCAACTGCTTGAACGCATCGCCGCGCCCGACGAGGCCGGCCGCAACCTGCTCACAGACGCCGCCAAGGCGATGCACCTGACCGCGCGCGGCTATCATCGCGTATTGCGGGTGGCGCGCACGCTGGCCGATCTGGACGGCAGCGACAGCGTGCGGCGACTGCATGTGGCGGAAGCGCTGAGCTACCGCCGGCTGGGATTCGTGCGCTGATCAGGCCCGCGTAAACCGCCGCATGCCGAAGGCGAACAGCAGGCCACCAGCATACATCAGCACGCCGTAGAGGCCGCCCGGGATCGCCAGCGCGTCGTCCTGCAGCACGGTGCTGGCGATCACGATGGCGAGCGTCGCATTCTGCACGGCCGTTTCGATGCCAAGCGTGACCGACTGGCGGCGCGACAGACGCGCCAGCCAGGCGACCAGGAAGCCGACCGCGAGCATCAGCAGGTTGAGCCCGATGGCGAAACCGGCGAGGCTGCCGAAATTGTCGCGCAGCAGCGCCCAGTTCTTTGCCACCGCACCGACCACGATGAGGATGAACAGCACGGCGGCGACGCGGGTGGCACGCGGTTCCCAGCGCAGCGCGCCCTGCGGCCAGCGGGCGCGCACCAGCATGCCGAGCCCGACCGGCACGCCGAGCATCAGGAAAATCTGCCCCATCATCAGGCCGACCGGCACGCTGACCGCTGCCTGCGCGTTGCCGCCGAAATGCTGCATCGACCAGATCACGATCGGCGGCAGGGTGAAGATCGTCGCCACGCTGGCCACCGCCGTGAAGCTGACCGCCAGCGCCACATCGCCGCGCGCGATATAGGTGAGCAGGTTCGACGTCGTGCCGGTCGGACAGGCCGCCAGGATCATGAAGCCGATGGCGAAGACGCCGCCGATGCCGACCGCCTTGAGCAGCAGGAAGCAGATCAGTGGCAGCAGCACGAAATGGCACAGCACGCCGACCAGCAGCGCGCGCGGCTGGCGCACGATGCGCACGAAATCCTCGACCGTCAGGCCGAGCCCGAGCGAGAACATGATGAAGGCCAGAATCCCCGGCAGCAGGATACTGGTTACGATATCGCCTTCCATGCCGCCTCCCCCAAATCGTCTTCGGGCCGTCTGTTGCGGCCCTGTCCCTGCAGCAACGATACGCGATGCCGCACGGCGTTTCCAAGCCTTCGCGGCGCCCTGCTTTTGGGCATTGTCAGGATGCAATCGCGCGGTCGCCATAGTTCGGCCGAGGCCGTAGCATGAGCGGATGAATCGTCTGGTGCAGCATGGCATGGTGCGGCGCATTCGATCTCCTGCACCGGAACCACCCCTATGACCGCCTCTGCTGCTGCCGCGCCGCCCCGCTCCCTTGCACTGGAGTTGCTGCTGCTGGCAGCCCTCGCCACGCTCTGGGGCGCGTCCTTCACCTTCATCAAGCTGGGCGTCGAGACCATTCCGCCAGTGACCTTCATCGCCGCGCGCACCGTGATCGCCGGCGGCCTGCTGTTCTGCATCCTGCAGGCCCGCCGCATCCGGCTGCCGCGCGACCGCGCCACCTGGCGCAGCCTGGCCATCCAGGCCTGCCTGAATTCCGTGCTGCCGTTCACGCTGATCGCCTGGGCCGAAACCCGCATCGATGCCGGCCTGGCCACGATCCTCAATTCGACCACGCCGATCTTCGCCTTCCTGATCACCTGGGCGATCACGCGGCATGAGGCCGTCACCGGGCGCAAGCTGTTCGGCACGGTGATGGGGATCGGTGGCGTCTGCCTGATCATGGGGGTCGGGGCGCTGACCGGCCTGGGCAGCGACCTCTGGGGCCAGCTGGCGATGCTGGTCGCCTCGCTGTCCTATGGCGCGGCCGCAATCTACGGCCACAATTTCAAGCATCTCGATTCGATGATCCCGGCTGCCGGCTCGATGCTCTGCGGCGCCGTGATCCTGGTGCCGCTCAGCCTGCTGGTGGATCAGCCCTGGACGCTGCAGCCATC
>JAEYSS010000105.1 GCA_023434425.1 Pseudomonadota bacterium
AAATCGGCGTCCTGGCATTTGATTTCCTGCAGCACGCAGACATCGGGTTTCGCCTCGCGCAGCCAGCCGGTGACATTGGGCAGCCGCGCCTTGACCGAATTGACGTTCCAGGTGGCGATTCTCATGCGGCGCAGTATCGGGGGAAACGCTCTAAAAAAACACCGTCATGCCCGGGCTTGACCCGAGCATCTCATGCCGTTTTGTCTGAGGCCCTCGGGTCAGGCCCGAGAGCGACATGTTTCCGGGTTAAACCGCAAACGAGTTGCCGCAGCCGCAGCTGGAGACGGCGAGCGGGTTGTTGATGCGGAAGCCCGCACCGGACAGGTCTTCGACGAAATCCAGTTCCGAGCCGCGCAGGTATTCCAGCGACACGGTATCGACCAGCAGGCGGGCGCCATCGCGGCTGATCACCACGTCGTCGGCGGTTTCGTCGGCATCCAGGGTGAAGCTGTACTGGAAACCCGAGCAGCCGCCACCGGAGACGCTGATCCGCAGGCCAAGCGCCGGATTGCCCTCCGACTCGGCCACTTTCAGGATTCGCCGGGCCGCCGACGCGGTCAGGCCCAGCTGGCCGCCCTGCGGGGTAGCGGGAGTCTGGGAAGTGCCGGTCTGGGTCGCGATGTCGGTCATCTGGTGTTTACGCTTGGTTTACCAATAATTTGCCACATTCGATCAGCAATTTAGGTGCTGGCGCGGGGAAGTCAATTCGAGTCAACACCAAGCGCATGGTCGGTGCGCGCCCGGCCACATTGCGGCAGGGCGGTCATATGGCTACTTTCCGCCCCGATTCTGTTGTTTTCTGAGAAAAGCCTCGCCGATATGAATGTTTTTTCCGAATTCCGCCGCGATGTGATGCGGGCCGTCGAGGCTCTGGCACTGCCCGGTGACCTGCCGCTGAAGGCCGTCACCGTGGAACCGCCACGCGATCCTGCCCATGGCGACCTGGCCACCAATGCCGCCATGGTCATCGCCAAGCCGGCGGGAATGGCGCCGCGCGCACTGGCCGAGAAGCTGAAGCCGCTGCTGGAGGCCAATCCGCATGTCACCGCGGTCGAGATCGCCGGGCCGGGCTTTATCAACCTGCGCCTGAAGCCCGATTACTGGCAGAGCCAGGTGGGCACGATCGTACGCGCCGGCACCGCCTATGGCGACAGCGCGCTGGGGCAGGGGATCAAGGTCAATGTCGAGTATGTCTCGGCCAACCCGACCGGGCCGATGCATGTCGGGCATTGCCGTGGCGCCGTCTTCGGCGATGCGCTGGCCGCGTTGCTGGACAAGGCAGGTTTTGATGTGACGCGCGAATACTACATCAACGATGCCGGCGCGCAGGTCGATGTGCTGGCGCGCTCGGCGCATCTGCGCTACCGCGAAGCGCTGGGCGAGAGCGTCACCATCCCGGAAGGTCTCTATCCCGGCGATTACCTGAAACCGCTGGGGCAGCATCTCGCGCAGAAATACGACGACAAATACAAGGGCGCACCGGACACCGAGTGGCTGGCGCTGTTCCGCAAGGAAGCCACCGACGCGATGATGGCGATGGTGCGCGAGGATCTGGCCGCGCTGAACATCCATCATGCTGTCTTCACATCGGAGAAGGCGCTGCACGACAATGGCGCGGTGCAGACCGCTTTTGACCGCCTGCACCAGCGCGGCCTGATCTATACCGGCGTGCTGGAACCGCCCAAGGGCAAACCGCCCGAGGATTACGAGGCTCGCCCGCAGGCGCTGTTCAAGGCCAGCGAATTCGGCGACGACACCGACCGCCCGCTGAAGAAATCGGATGGATCCTGGACCTATTTCGGCGCCGACATCGCCTATCACGACGACAAGTATCGCCGGGGCTTCAACCAGATGATCGACGTCTGGGGCGCCGACCACGGCGGATACGTCAAGCGCATGAAGGCCGCCGTCAAGGGGATCTCGAACGGCGAGGCGGAACTCGACGTCAAGCTGGTGCAGATGGTCAACCTGCTGGATGACGGCCAGCCGGTGCGCATGTCCAAGCGCGCGGGCACGTTTGTGACCTTGCGCGATGTGGTGGACGAGGTCGGCAGGGATGTCGTGCGTTTTATCATGCTGACGCGCAAGAACGACGCCCAGCTGGATTTCGACTTCAAGAAGGTGACCGAACAGTCGAAGGACAATCCGGTCTTTTATGTTCAGTATGCCCATGCGCGTGTCTGCTCGGTGCTGCGGAACGCGAAATCCGAAGTGCCCGGCGTCGACACGGCCGATGTGGCGCTGGCGCAGGCCGATATGACGAAGTTGTCACACCCGGCCGAGCTGGCACTGATCAAACTTCTGGCGTCGTGGCCGCGGTTTGTCGAGTCGGCGGCGGAGGCGCATGAGCCGCATCGCGTGGCGTTTTTCCTGCAGGATGTGGCCGCAGCCTTCCATGGCCTGTGGAATGTCGGTCGGGACGATGTTGGCATGCGTTTCCTGTTGTCCGAGGATGGCGACCTGACCCGCGCGCGGCTGGCGATGCTGCGTGCCGTGGCGCTGGTGATCGCCTCGGGCCTGAAGGTGATGGGCGTGACGCCCGTCGAAGAAATGAGGTAAGTGATGAGCGATCTGCGCGGCGACCGTAATATGCGTCCTGTGCCCGGCGAGCCCGCTGGTGGCCCCGGTCTGCGCAGCCCGAAGCGTCTGATCACCGCCGGCATCGCGCTTGGTGCGGTGGCAGCGTTCGGCATCGGTATCTGGTTCGCCTATGATCAGGGCGTAAAGCGTGGCGCCTCGGGCGCACCGCCGCTGATCCGTGCCGATCAGGCACCAACGAAAGTCGCGCCGGAAAATCCGGGCGGCATGCAGGTACCGAACCAGGACAAACAGATTTATGAGCGTCTGCCGGGTAACATCGCGCAGGGGGCGGCCGGCCAGACCGAACGTCTGCTGCCGCCGCCGGAGCGGCCCAGTGCGACGCCGACCCAGCCGAATGTGGCGACTTCGCCATCGGTGACCGTACCGAACCGCAGCGCTCAGCCGGTGCCGAACCAGGCCCCCGCGACGCCGCCAGCGGCATCGGCTGTGCCCAACCGCACCGATGCGCCCAGCGCGACTCCTGTTCAGCCTGTGCCCGGTCAGCCGCAAACGGTAACGCCGCCCAGTCAGTCGGCACGCACGGCCGCTGCACCGACGCCGGCGCCCGCCACCACGCAATCGCAGACTCCGGCAGCGGCGCCTGCCGCGCGGACTGTGACCGCGACGCCGGGCGGCAGCGCGAAGATCCAGCTCGCCTCGTTGAAGGATCAGGCGGCGGCCACCGCCACCTGGAACCAGTTGCAGAAGAAGTTTCCCGAGATACTGGGCGGTCTGCAGCCGTCCTATGAACGCGTCGAGATTGCCAATAAAGGCACCTTCATCCGCCTGCAGGCCGGTCCTCTGAAGGATCGCGCCGATGCGCAGGCCGCCTGCGCTGCGCTGGCGGCCAAGAACCAGGGCTGCATCGTTGTCGGACGTTAAGTCAGTGGAGTGGGGCGCTTACGCGCCCGTCGTGGTCGGTTGCGCCGGCCCGCAGCTGACGGCGGAGGAGCGCGTGCTGTTCGGCGTGCGCAAGCCGCTGGGGCTGATCCTGTTTGCCCGCAACATTGTCGACCCGGCGCAGGTGAAGGCGCTGGTCAATGATTTTCGCGGCGTGGTAGGCAATGCCCTGGCGCCCGTGCTGATCGACCAGGAAGGCGGCCGGGTTGCCCGTCTGAAACCGCCGCACTGGCCGGTCTTCCCGCCCGGCGCAGCCTTTGGCGAACTCTACGCGCGCGATCCGGCGCTGGCCGAGGAAGCCGCGTATCTGACTTATCGCTGGATCGGGGCCGAACTGGCCGCGCTGGGAATCGACGTTGACTGCGCGCCGGTCGCCGATATTCCAGTGGAAGGTGCCCATGACGTGATCGGCGATCGCGCCTATAGCCGCGATCCCGATATCGTCACGCTGATCGCCGAAGCGGTGATGCGCGGTCTGGCGGAAGCCGGCGTGATGCCGGTGATCAAGCACATTCCCGGCCATGGCCGTTCCCATACCGACAGCCATCTGGCCTTGCCGGTGGTCGATACACCGGCCGAGGTGCTGGAGCGCAGCGACCTGTTGCCGTTCGTCGCGCTGCGCCATGCGCCCTGGGCGATGACGGCGCATATCGTCTACACGGCCTATGACGGCGTGTTCCCCGCCACCCTGTCGCCGAACGTGATCAAGCGGGTGATCCGCGACCGTATCGGCTTCGATGGCGTACTGATTTCCGATGACCTGACCATGAAGGCATTGAGGGGCGCGCCCGCCGTGACCGGCGTCGCCTCGCTGAAGGCCGGTTGCGACCTGGTCCTGCATTGTTCGGGCGACCTGCCGGAAATGCAGGCGCTGCTGGCGGCGCTGCCGGCGATGAGCCCGGAGGCGGCCCGCCGCATCGGCCGTGCCCGCGCCGCGCTGCCCGCGCCCAGGCCGTTCGCCGAGGCCGAGAAGCTGCGCCACCGGTCTCTCCTGGAGCAGGCCCCGGCCTGAGGCGGCCATGATGGACGTTCTCTACACAGCCTCCACCTGGATCCTGCCCGCGTTGCTGGCCATCACGCTGCACGAGGCGGCGCACGGTTTCGTGGCCTGGTGGCTGGGCGACCCGACGGCGAAACAGGCCGGGCGCGTGACCCTCAATCCGCTGCGGCATGTCGATCCGATGGGCACGGTGGTTCTGCCCGCCATGCTGCTGCTGGTGAAGGCGCCCTTCCTGTTTGGCTGGGCCAAACCGGTGCCGGTCGACTTCCACAACCTGCCCTCGCCACGTCGCGATATGGCCATCGTTGCGGCTGCCGGGCCGGGCATCAATCTGCTGCAGTCCTATATCGCGCTGCTGCTGTTTCACCTGCTGCCGATGTTCGGCCAGACGGTCGATCAGTGGGTTGCTCAGAATCTGGAAAATGCCATCCGGATCAATCTCATATTATGTGTATTTAATATGCTGCCTTTACCCCCGCTGGATGGTGGCCGGGTGGCGGTCGGTTTGCTGCCGCTGGCCCTGGCGCGTCCCTTGGCCCGGCTGGAGCGCTATGGCATGGTGCTGTTGCTGATTCTGCTGCTCGCCGTGCCCTTGGCGGCCGGGCAGTTCGGCATCGACTGGAACCCGCTGTTTGCGTTGATCACCCCGGTGGTGAACTGGCTGGCGGATTCCCTGCTTGCATTGTCGGGACACGGTCGTTAACAAGCCCGACTGCTCAAAGGTTTAGGCAAGGATTTCAAAGTAGTGACCGAGGCTGCCGAGACACCTGCATCCGCGCCCGACGCTCCCGCCGGTCCCCCGTCGGGCGGAGAGCCTTTCGAGGCGGCGCAGCGCGACGGTCTGGCCGAGGACGGGGTCCGGATCGGCGAACAGCTGATCCTCAGCCTCGATGCCTTTGAGGGTCCGCTCGACGTGCTGCTGGCATTGGCGCGTGACCAGAAGGTCGACCTGCGCAAGATTTCCATCCTGGCGCTGGCCGAACAATATCTCCGCTTCATCGCCGAGCTGCGCAAGGTGCGCATCGAGGTCGCCGCCGACTATCTGGTGATGGCCGCCTGGCTGGCCTATCTGAAATCGCGCCTGCTGATCCCCGAGCCGGAGAAGGAAGGCGAGCCGTCGGGCGCCGACATGGCGGCCCGCCTGGCCTTCCAGCTGCAGAAGCTGGAGGCGATGCGCCGGGCGTCCGAGCAGCTGATGGGCCGCGACCAGGTCGGTCTCGCCATGTTCCTGCGCGGCCAGCCCGAAGGCGTGCGCGTCATCCGCAGGTCGGTCTACAACAGCACGCTGTACGAGCTGCTCAAGGCCTATGCCGAATTCCGCGCTTCCAAAGGCTCGTCGGAAGTGCTGACCATGAAAATGGCCCGCCGCCGCATTGTGTCGGTGGAAGAGGCGCTGGCCCGTCTGCGCAGCATGCTCGGGCAGATCCCTGACTGGGCCACGCTGCAGTCCTTCCTGCCGATCGATTCCGAGGATCCGTTCACCGTGAAGTCGGCGCTGGCCTCAACCTTCAATGCCAGCCTCGAAATGGCCAAACAGGGCCTGATCGAGCTGAAACAGACCCAGACCTTCGGTCCCATTTATATCCGCCGCGGCCATGGCAATCTGCCGGCCGAAGCCGTTGCCAATCCGGAAGAGTAACACGTGATGCAGTCCTACGACGCGCTGCCGGCCGACGAAGATCGGCTGGAGGAAGAAACCAAGATCATCGCCGCCGCGGAAGACGGGGCCGGTGACGAGGATGCCGTGCTCACGGCCGGGACCGCACAGAAGCGTCGCGATGACGACGACGATGATGATGACGACGAGGACGATGAGTCGGACGACGACGAAGACGATGATGACTCCGACGATGATGAGTCGGACGATGACTCCGACGACGAGGACGATGAGTCGGACGACGACGACGCTGATGGTGACGACGAAGACGAAGACGAAGACGAAGACGAAGATGAGGACGAAGATGAGGACGAGGGCGACGACGAAGAGGCTTCGGCCGAGGTAGCCGCGCCGCCGGCCGCCCGGAAGCCGCGGGCCAAAAAAACCGAAGCCGAGCCGAGCGAGGACGACGAAGCATCGGCCGCCGAAGCGGGCCTGAGCGATGCCGAGAAGGAAGCCGCTTTTGCCGCCGCCATCCGCATGGCCGAAGCGCTGCTGTTCGCCGCCGCCGAGCCGCTGGACGAAGCGACGCTGCGCAAGCGCATGCCGCGCGGCACCCGCGTGCCGGCGGTGCTGGCCGCGCTGGAAGACATCTACCGCAGCCGCGGCGTGGTGCTGAAAAAGGTGGCGGGTCGCTGGGCTTTCATGACCTCGCCCGACCTGCAGCATATGCTGGAAGAGCATCGCCAGGTGCAGCGCAAGCTGTCGCGCGCGGCGCTCGAGACGCTGGCAATCATCGCCTATCACCAGCCCTGCACGCGCGCCGAGATCGAGGATATCCGCGGCGTTTCCCTGAGCAAGGGCACGCTGGATCTGCTGATGGAAATCGACTGGGTGAAGGTGCGTGGCCGTCGCCGCGTGCCCGGCCGTCCGGTCACCTATGGCACGACCGACGAATTCCTGGTGCATTTCGGTCTGGAAAGCGCCGATGCGCTGCCGGGTATCGAGGAACTGCGCGCCTCCGGCCTGCTGGAAGCCTTGCCGGCCTCTGGCGGCATTCCGATGCCGGGTGAAACCCTCAACGATGCCGGCGAAGATCCGCTGGACGAGGATGACGACGGCCGCGAATTCCTTGAGCCGCTGGTCGATGAGGAAGCCGACGAACAGGCCGCCAGGGAAAAGACCGCTTCCGACAATGAGTGAGCGGTCCGCCGCCAGCGAAAACGCGGCCGGCCTGGAACTGAGCGCCGTCAGCCATGATTACGGCCGTCGCCGCGCCGTCGACAGTGTCAGCTTCACGGTCGCGCCGGGCGAGATCCTCGGCGTGCTGGGCCCCTCGGGGTGCGGCAAGTCGACGACGCTGCGGCTGGTCGCCGGCCTGGAAGACCTGCAGCAGGGCGCGATCCGGATCGGCGGCGAAATCATGGCCGACCGCAGCCGCAACATCCCGACCGAACGCCGCCATGTCGGCATGGTGTTTCAGGACCATGCGCTGTTCCCGCACCTGACCGTGGCGCAGAATATCGCCTTCGGCCTCGGCCATGTCGCCGCCGGCGAACGGCAGGGCCGGATCGAGCGCTGGGGCAGGCGGCTCGGCCTGACCCCGCTGCTGAATACCTATCCGCACCAGCTGTCGGGCGGTGAGCAGCAGCGTGTGGCACTGGCCCGCGCCATGGCGCCGGAACCCCGCGTGATGCTGCTGGATGAACCCTTCTCCAGCCTCGACAGCCGGCTGCGCGACCAGATCCGCGACGAGACAGTCGAAGTGCTGAAACAGGCCGGCACGGCGACCCTGCTGGTGACGCACGATCCGGAAGAGGCCATGCGCATGGGCGACCGGATCGCCATCATGCATGCCGGCCGGATCGAACAGATCGACACGCCGGCCCAGGTCTATGCCGCGCCGGCCACACCGTTTGTGGCGCGGTTTCTGAGCGAGACGAATGAACTGCCGGTGCAGGTGCGCGGCGGTGCGGTGGAGACGCCGTTCGGCCGCCTGCCGGCTCCCGCTCGTCTGGCCGATGGCAGCGCCGCTTTGCTGATGTTCCGGCCCGAAGCGCTGCAGGAAGCAGCGCCGGGCACCGGCACCGCGGCGGCCACGGTGGAGCGTGCCACGGCCCTGGGGGCCTATCGTCGTCTTGAGATTGGCGTCGGCGGCCAGCGCTTTGCCGCCCGTCTGCCGGCCGGTCCGCTGCCGGCCAGCGGCGCCGTGCTGCATTTCGGGTTGAACCCGGATTTCTGCTTCGTTTTTCCAGTCGCTTAGCCGCGACGAAGGGCTGAGAAGCCGGGGGCCGAAGATTGCCTCGGACGGGCTATCTCTGCCATAGTGCCGGCCTGCGCAAGCCGGGCCCGGCCGGGCCCCGCTTTGGAGGAGATAAGGGTATGGGTAGCTTTAGTTTTTGGCACTGGCTGATCGTCCTGCTGGTGATCCTGATTATCTTTGGCGCCGGCAAGCTGCCGAAGGTGGCCGGCGACCTCGCGTCCGGCATCAAGAACTTCCGGAAGGGCATGGCCGAACCCGGCGACGACAAGGACAAGCCGGCTTCGCCGCCGCCAGTGATCAACCAGCAGCCTGGCCAGCCGACCGGCACCGCGAACAGCGGTACGCCGGCCGACAAGACCCCGCAGCACTAACAACAGCACGCCGGCAGCCGCAGACTCATGCGACGCGCCGGATCGGCAGCACGGATAGCGTAGGCGGCGATGTTCGACATTGCCTGGTCGGAACTTGCAGTAGTCGCGGTGGTGGCGTTGATCGTCATCGGGCCGAAAGACCTGCCCAAGGTGCTGCGCAGCATCGGGCAATGGACCGCGAAGGCGCGCGCGATGGCGCGCGAATTCCAGAGCGGCATCGACGACATGGTGCGCGAGACCGAACTGGACGAGCTGCGCAAGGCCGCCAAGCAGGTCAGCGACTTCTCGATCGAGAAGGAAGTGAAGAAGACCTTCGATCCCGACGGCTCGCTGGAAAAGCAGTTCACCGAGCATAACCAGGCGATCATGGAGGCCACTGGCGTCGTCCAGCCGGCCGAGACGGTGCCTGTCGACACGGCGACCAAGATTGCAGATCCCGGGCCGGCAGCCGATCCAGCCGTAGACCCGTCGCCCGACGCCGTCCCGCCCGAACCGGCGGCCGCCGAAAAAACCTGGACGCCCAAGCCGTGAGCGATACTCAGACAGAGGCCAAAGAGCCGCAGGACGAGGTCGAAGCCTCTCGTATGCCGCTGCTCGATCACCTGGTCGAGTTGCGCAATCGCCTGATGTGGTCGGTTGGCACGATCTTCATCGCCTTCGCCGCCTGCTATTTCCTGGCGCCGTATATCTACAATCTGCTGATGCATCCGCTGATCGAGGCGACCGGCACCGAAGGCCGCCGCATGATCTTCACGGCGCCGCAGGAGGCCTTCTTCACCTACATCCGGCTGGCTTTCTGGGCCGCCATGCTGGTCAGCTTCCCGATGATCGCGAC
>JAEYSS010000131.1 GCA_023434425.1 Pseudomonadota bacterium
GGCTGCAGCCATGTCTCGAACGCAGCGATGCATGCAGCGAAGTCGGGCGCGGCATCCACGTCCTGCTGATGGATGGAGGTCAACCCGGTGCAGAATGCCGTCAACTGCGGATGGCGCACGGGCCGGATGAAGCTCTGGAACTCGGACACCACGCTGAAGCCGGGATCGGCCATCACCGCGCCGAATTCGATGATTTCCATCTCTGCCCGCGGCACACTGCCGCGGTCGCAACAGGTGGCTTCGAAATCGATGACCAGGTAATGCGGGCAGGCGACAGGCATCGGGACGGGCATCGGTTCAGGCGTGCCCGCTGTAGTCCGGCATGTAGGTCAGGTCCACACCGATGCGGCCGGCCGCGGCCTGCCAGCGACCTTCCAGCGGCAGATCGAACAGCAGCTCGGGGGCGCTCTCAACCGTGAGCCACGCGTTGTCCGCCAGTTCCTGCTCCAGTTGCCCGGCGCTCCAGCTGGCGCAACCAAGCACCACGAGGGTCTGGCCGGGGCCATCTCCGCGGGCCATCGCCTCGAGCACATCGCGCGAGGTGGTGACATACAGGCCATCGACCACGCGCAGGGTGGAATCCCAGCTGCGCTCGCCATCGTGCAGCACGAACCCGCGATCAGGGCGCACCGGCCCACCGCTCAGCACCAGGCGGCTGCGCATGCCGGGGTCACCGCCCTCGATGTTCATCTGATCGAAGATGTCACCCAGCGTGTATTCCGAAGGGCGATTGACCACCAGCCCCATCGCGCCGTCCCCGTCGTGCTGACAGATCAGCGACACGGTGCGCGCGAAGTTGGGATCCTCCAGCGCGGGCAAGGCGATCAGCAGCTGGTTGGCGAGGGGGGTGGCGTCGGGCAGCATGCGGACATTGTAATGCCATGCCCGTGCAGCCGTCGTGCATGGTTTTGTGGTGCATGCTGTTGTAGTGCATGCCGTCGTCGTGGGCGGCTGGACGGTGTCCCATCCACGTCCGGTCGGGCGACGCCCGAGGTACGGCGCGTGTCCGTGCCTCGGGGCTTGTGCCAGGACTTGTGCCGTGACGTGGGTCGCGGCTGAAGCCGCTCCTGCGGAAAATGAAGGACGGTCTTTATTCCGCGAACGGCACGCCGGTCTTCTCGCGCAGTTCCTCGACACTCACGCCCGGCGCGGCTTCCACCAGCTTCAGGCCGTCGGGGGTGACGTCGAACACCGCCAGGTCGGTGATGATGCGGTCCACCACGCCCACGCCGGTCAGCGGCAGCGTGCATTCGGGCAGGATTTTGTGCTCGCCGCTCTTGGCGACGTGCTCCATCAGCACCACCACGCGCTTGACCCCGGCCACCAGGTCCATCGCGCCACCCATGCCCTTGACCATCTTGCCGGGCACCATCCAGTTGGCCAGGTCACCGGCGTGGGTGACCTGCATCGCGCCGAGGATGGCCAGATCGATGTGGCCGCCGCGGATCATCGCGAAGCTGTCGGCGCTCGAGAAGTAGCTCGTCGTCGGCAGCTCGGTGACGGTCTGCTTGCCGGCGTTGATGAGGTCGGCGTCCTCCTCCCCCTCATAGGGGAACGGGCCCATGCCGAGCATGCCGTTCTCGCTCTGCAGCGACACCGTCATGCCCTCGGGGATGTAGTTCGACACCAGCGTCGGAATGCCGATGCCGAGGTTCACGTAGAAGCCGTCGCGCAGTTCCTTGGCGGCGCGGGCGGCCATCTCGTCACGGGTCCAGGCCATCACAGTGCTCCCTTCACGCGGCGCGCTTGCGGACGGTGCGCTGCTCGATGCGCTTCACCGGGGTCTTCAGGTGGACGATGCGCTGCACGTAGATGCCCGGCGTGTGGATGCTGTCGGGGTCGAGCTCGCCCGGCTCGACGAGGTGCTCGACCTCGGCGATCGTCACTTTCGCGGCGGTGGCCATCATCGGATTGAAGTTCCGCGCGGTCTTCCGGTAGACGAGGTTGCCTTCGGTGTCGCCCTTCCAGGCGTGGACGAGAGCGATGTCGGCGAACAGGCCGCGCTCCATCACGTAGCTCTCGCCGGCGAACTCGCGGACTTCCTTGCCTTCGGCGACCAGCGTGCCGCCGCCGGTCTTGGTGAAGAAGGCCGGGATGCCGGCGCCGCCGGCGCGGATGCGCTCGGCCATGGTGCCCTGCGGGTTGAATTCGAGTTCCAGTTCGCCTGCGAGATACTGCTTGGCGAAGATCTTGTTCTCGCCGACATAGGACGAGATCATTTTCTTGACCTGGCGCGTCTCCAGCAGCTTGCCGAGGCCGGCGCCGTCGACACCGGCGTTGTTCGACACGCAGGTCAGGCCTTTGACGCCGCTTTCCATCAGCGCGTCGATCAGCTTTTCCGGCAGGCCGCAGAGGCCGAAGCCGCCGCACATCACCATGATATTGTCGCGGACGATGCCTTCCAGCGCCGCCTTCGCATTCGGGTAAACCTTGTTCATGCGCCCCTTCCCAGACTGGAGAGTTCGGCACCGGGCCATTTACCATGATGGCTCAAGTGCCTGAAACGCGGGGACATTACCGGCGCGTTTGCGCTGCGGCAACGGTCCACTTGACGAGGGCGGGGCAGACTGGCAATTTGTTGGGGATATGAACAAAACCGCCCGCCTGAGCCTACTCCTTCTTAGCGGCCCGATCCTGTAAGCAGGGTCGGGGTCGAAAGAACGCGCGCCCGAGGGCGCAGGCTCAGTCAATACGCGGTTTATCCCATGTCTTTCTCGCACCTCCTGATTCTTCGACTTACCGGCGGCCGCTGAACAGCGGGCCTCTGTCAGCGGCCATTCACGGCCCTTCCCCCTAGTCGATCCAGAATTCCTTTCGCTTCAGGAGCGAAGACCATGAACAAGATGAATTTCCACAAATACCGACCGTTCCAGCCGATCAACCTGCCGGACCGGACCTGGCCGAACAAGACCATCACCAAAGCGCCGATCTGGTGCAGCGTGGATCTGCGCGACGGCAATCAGGCGCTGATCGAGCCGATGGGCCCGGAGCGCAAGATGCGCATGTTCGACACGCTGGTGAAGCTGGGCTTCAAGGAAATCGAGGTCGGATTCCCCTCGGCGTCGGACACCGATTTCAGCTTCACGCGCCAGATCATCGAGGACAAGCTGATCCCCGATGACGTGACGATCCAGGTGCTGACCCAGTGCCGGCCGGAACTGATCACCCGCACCTTCGAAGCGCTCAAGGGCGCCAAACGCGCCATCGTGCATTTCTACAATTCCACCTCGACGCTGCAGCGCCGCGTGGTGTTTGGCCTCGACCAGGCCGGCATCACCAAGATTGCCACCGATGGCGCGCGACTGGTGAAGGAACTGGCCGACAAGGCGCCGGAGACCGACTGGGTGTTCCAGTATTCGCCGGAAAGCTTCACCGGCACCGAGATCGATTACGCCATCGAGATCTGCGAAGCCGTGATGGACGTGATCAAGCCGACGCCGCAGAAGAAGATCATCTTCAACCTGCCGGCCACGGTGGAGATGAGCACGGCCAATATCTATGCCGACCAGATCGAGTATTTCCTGCGCAAGGTGAAGAACCGCGACAGCATTATCCTCAGTCTGCATCCGCATAACGACCGCGGTACCGGTGTTGCGGCAGCGGAGCTCGGCGTGATGGCCGGCGCCGACCGCGTGGAAGGTACCCTGTTCGGCAACGGCGAGCGTACCGGCAACGTGGATGTCGTGACGCTGGCGATGAACCTGTTCAGCCAGGGCGTCGATCCCGAACTGGACTTCACCGACATCACCTCGGCAGCGCGCACGGCGGAATACTGCAACCAGCTGCCGGTGCACCCGCGCCATCCCTACGTGGGCGAGCTGGCCTTCACGGCCTTCTCGGGCTCGCATCAGGATGCGATCAAGAAAGGCATGACGGCGCAGGCGCAGCGCAATGACGGCGTCTGGGAAGTGCCCTATCTGCCGATTGATCCGGCCGATGTCGGCCGCGCCTACGAGCCGGTGATCCGCATCAACAGCCAGTCCGGCAAGGGCGGCATCTCCTATGTGCTCGAAACCGATTACGGTCTCGAATTGCCACGCCGCCTGCAGATCGAGTTCAGCCAGGTGATCCAGCGCATCGCCGATGGCACCGGCAAGGAGATCAGCCCGAAACTGATCTGGGATACCTTTGAGTCCGAGTATCTCACCCAGCCGACCGGCCGCTTCGGCTTCGGCGGCCACCGCACCCTGCCCGATCCGCATCAGAGCGAGCGCCGCAGTCTGACCGCGCAGGTGCAGGACGGCGGCAAAGCCATCGAACTGCAGGGCCAGGGCACCGGGCCGATCGACGCCTATATCGACGCGATCAACCGCCATGCCGGGGTGCAGATCAACCTGATCGATTACCGCGAACATGCCATCGCGCCGACCGCCACCAATGGTGGCGCCTCGTCCGAAGCCGTGGCCTACGTGGAGATCAAGCGGGCGGATGGCACCACGCTGTTCGGTGTCGGGCGCGACCGCAATATCGTCGCCGCCTCGCTCAAGGCGGTCACCTCGGCGGCCAATCGTCTGCTGGCGGGCTGATCGCGAGTCGCGATCAACGCTTTGCCGAAAATCAAGGAGGCGGGCCGGCAAGGCCCGCCTCTTCGTTTCGTGTCGGCCCTTGTTTGACCCACGTCAAGGACGGCGCAGGGCCGCGCTCCTAACCACGCAGGCAGTCGTGTCAGCACAGGAGCGCATCGTGAGTTTTGCCGAACGGCCGGTGCGCCGTCTGTTGCTGTCGCCGGGACCGCGCCGTCTGGCGGAAGCCGCGCTGAACCGTCTGGCCGGGCAACTGGCATGCCGCCATACCGGCATGCTGGACCGCCTGACTGATTTCGCCGGCGCCACCTGCCTGATCGTGCCGCGCGACCTGCCGGCCGCCTTCCTGCTGACATTTCAGCCGGCATCGCAGCCGCCACGGCTGGACCTGGTCGATGCCGACGCGACGCAGGCGCGCGCGACGATCCGCGCCGACATCGCCACCCTGCTGCAATTGCTGGAAGGCCGCATCGACGGCGATGCTCTGTTTTTCTCGCGCGATCTGACCATCGAGGGCGACATGGAAGTGGTGGTGGCCTTGCGCAATGCCGTGGACGATGCCGGCATCGACCTGATCGGCGATGCCGCTGCTGCCTGCGGCCCGCTGGCAGCGCCAGCCGAGCGGCTGGGACGGCGGCTGAGCGGGACGGTGGCCCGCCTGCATAGTCATCTCTCCGCCGCGATCCTGGGCGGGGGGCAAGGATGACGGCACCGCTGGAACTGGTCTGCCCGGCCGGCACGCCGGCGGCGCTGCGCGATGCCGTCGATGCCGGCGCCGATGTCGTCTATCTGGGATTTCGCGACGAGACCAATGCGCGGAATTTTCCCGGCCTGAATTTCAGCCGGCCGGAACTGCGCGACGGCATCGCCTATGCGCACCGCAACGGCCGCGAGGTGTTCGTCGCCATCAATACCTACGCGGCCGCCGGCAACCAGGCACCCTGGCATCGCGCCATCGACGATGCCGCGGCGCTGGGCGCCGATGCGGTGATCATCGCCGATATCGGCCTGCTGGATTATGCCGCGGCCAAACATCCCAATCTGCGCCTGCATCTGTCGGTGCAGGCGGCCGCCTCGCATGCCGAGGCGATCCGGTTCTATCACGAGGCCTTCGGCGTGCGCCGCGTGGTGCTGCCCCGCGTGCTGACCGTGGCCGAGATCGCGCAGCTGACCCGGCAGATCCCGGTCGAGACCGAGGTCTTCGCCTTCGGCGGCATGTGTCCGATGGCGGAAGGGCGCTGTTCGCTGTCCTCCTATGTCACCGGCCAGTCACCGAACCGGCAGGGCGTGTGTTCGCCGGCGAGCCATGTGCGCTACGAACAGCGCGGCGACGATCTGGTCTCCAGCCTGGGCGGGTCGACCATCAACGTGTTCGACAGGACGGAAAAGGCCGGCTATCCGACGCTGTGCAAGGGCCGGTTCGCGGTCGGCGGCAGCTATGCCGACTATCTATTCGAGGAACCAACCTCGCTCAGCACCGGCGAAATCCTCAGCGACCTGGCGAAGGCCGGCGTGAAGGCGCTGAAGATCGAGGGTCGCCAGCGCGGCCGCGCCTATGTCGCGGACGTGGTGCGGCAGTTCCGCAGCCTGGTCGACGGCATGGCTGGCGACGCGACGCCGCGTGACACCACATCCGATGCCGTGGCGGCACTGCGCCGGCTTGCCGAAGGCCAGCAGGAAACCTCCGGTGCCTACAGGAAGGGCTGGCGATGAGCGGACAGGCAAACCTCGCGCCGAAGCTGACCCTGGGCCCGGTGCTGTTCCACTGGCCGGCAGACCGGATGCAGGATTTCTATGCCCGCATCGCCGACGAAGCCCCGGTCGACATTGTCTATCTCGGCGAGATCGTCTGTTCCAAACGCGCGCCATTCTTCGATCCGCTGCTGCCCGAGATCATCGAGCGGCTGCAGCGCGGCGGCAAGGAGGTGATCCTGTCTTCGCGCGCGTTGGTGATGACCGCACGCGAGGCACGCCTGACGGCGCAGCAGATCGACGGCGCCGGCGAGATCGGCTTCACCATCGAGGCCAACGATCTGGGCGCCGTGCGCCAGCTGGCCGGACAGCCGCATGTGATCGGGCCCTATGTGAATGTCTATAACGAAGGCACGCTGGCCTATCTGGCGCGACAGGGCGCCGTCAGGGTCTGCCTGCCGCCGGAACTGCCGGGCGCGGCCATCGCCGCCTTGGCCGCCGATGCGTCGGTGCCGCTGGAGGTGCTGGTCTTCGGCCGCATGCCGCTGGCGATCTCGGCGCGCTGCTTCCATGCCCGGGCCGAGGGTCTGCACAAGGATTCCTGCCGTTATGCCTGCGGCGCGGATCCTGACGGCCGCACGGTGCGCACGCTGGACGGCGAGGCCTTCCTGGCGATCAACGGCACGCAGACGCTGTCGCAGACCTGCCTGAACCTCGCTGGCGAACTGGCCGGGCTGACGGCGGCCGGTATCCGGCATTTCCGCCTGTCGCCGCAGGCGCTGGACATGGTGGCGATCAGCCGACTGTTCCGCGCCGTGCTGGACGGCGATCTGCCCGCGGCCGAGGCGGAGGCCGAACTGGCCGCGTTAGCCGGCGATCTCCGCTTCTCGAACGGCTTCCTTCATGGCCGCGAAGGCCGGGCCCTGGTCGCGGCCCGCCATGGCGGCACAGCTTCGCAACCCGCTGCCTGATTTTTCAGCACAGCGCCGTGTTTGGGGCAGATTCCCGGGCCGCAGGCTTTCCCGCCAGCGCCAGCGGCGGCTAAAGTGGGTGGAGACTCGGGACCGGCCAATCGGCACGGTTCTTGAAGGGTGGATGTGGCGACGCCGTGCCGTGCGGGCATAGACCCGGCCAGCGGCCAACAACGCTGAGGAGTGAGACACATGAAACTGGTCATGGCAGTCATCAAGCCATTCAAACTCGACGAAGTTCGCGAGGCACTTACCAGCCTCGGCGTCGAGGGCCTGACCGTCACTGAAGTTAAGGGGTTCGGCCGTCAGAAGGGCCATACCGAAATCTATCGCGGCGCCGAATATGCCGTCAGCTTCCTGCCGAAGGTCAAGATCGAGGTGGCGGTGAAATCCGCGCTTGCGGATCGCGTGATCGAGGCGATCCAGAATGCCGCCAAGACCGGCCAGATCGGCGACGGCAAGATCTTCGTGGTCGATCTGGAAAAGGCGCTGCGCATCCGCACCGGCGAAAGCGACGACGACGCCCTCTAAAGGGGCCCCTGTAGGCAGGCAGTCACGAATCAACACACGGCCCGGCGGTCGCAGGATCGCCGGGCCGTTTTGTTTCCGATCAGCAGTTGGTGCCGCCGCCCGGACAGGTCTTGTAGGTGTTCTCATTCGTGACGGGCATGCGCGGCGGCGGCTGTTCGCCCCAGTAGCAGGCGGTCAGCGCGGGCGCGGTGGCGGAAAGCGTGACGAGAACCAGCAGCAGTCGCAGCATGGGATGCTCCCTTCTCATTGCATCCTGACTGAACCCGCCGGAACAGGCCGTGGTTCCCAGCCGTCCTGAGGCGAGCACAAATCATACGGCACGAAAGACAAAGGCGTGGATGGCCGGGACAAGCCTGGCCATGACGTGAAAAATAAAACCCACCCGTCATGCCCGGGC
>JAEYSS010000152.1 GCA_023434425.1 Pseudomonadota bacterium
CGTCCACAAGCTGCGCCAGAAGATCGAGAAGGACCCGGCCAGGCCCAGGCACCTGCACACCGAGACGGGTGTCGGGTACCGGTTCAAGGAGTGAGCGCGGCGAAATGCCCTGCCATCCGGGCCTAGCGCCAGCCGGTAGTTGCGCCCTCGGGAGGCCTTCGGGGGCTCTTCCAGTTCGATGAGCCCCTTTTGCTCCGGGGGGACGCCTGCGCCGTTGCCCGCCGGCTCTTCTGCCGGGAATCAGCCAAGAAATATCCGCTGCCGCTGCGGCCATCACGCCGTCGGCGGCCTGGGCATTTTGTGCCCCGATCTTCAGGGGCGGAAAGTTTGCAGCACAGGGTGGATTGTGCGGTTGTGATTGCCCAGCAATCTGTTCTGTGGTTATATGCTGGTGGGGAAGATAGCAGGTGAGAATCGCCCTGCTTCCCGCCACGTTCAGGCCCGACTCCAGAAGTTGCCTTCACGTTGCTCTTTTGTGTTGTTTTATCAGCTTGATGCGGTGTGCGCCTGTGCGTTCGGCGTTTTTCAACGCCTTGAACCGGTTTTGATCCGCTGCATGTACCGGATGTGACAGACACAAACCATAGCAACAGGAGCCAAGCGTAATGGGCGCATTCACCAGGAGGAAGTCATTCCTCTACTTCTTGCTATTGCTCATAGTGGCCCCCTTCAACAGCAGCCAGGCCAAAGACAACCTCTTCGACGCTGTTTCGCTCGGTGTGGAGGCGTACATCTACGGATACCCGCTCGTAACGATGGAAATGACCAGGCGCGTCATGACCAACGTCGGGAATCCCGAAGGAACGCGCGCCCCCATGGGCCAGTTCGTGCGGATGCGCGAGTATCCCTCGCCTGAGTTCCGGGACGTGACCGCGCCGAACGCCGACACGCTCTATACCACGGCATGGATCGACTTGGGCCGGGAACCTTACGTGCTCACGCTTCCCGACGCCAAGGACCGCTACTATCTCTTTCCCATGCTCGACGGCTGGACAAATGTGTTCCAGGTTCCCGGCAAACGCACGACCGGCACAGGCCCGCAGAAATATGCCATCACCGGCCCGGGCTGGAAGGGCAAACTCCCTGACGGCGTGAAGGAGTACAAATCGCCCACCAACATCGTCTGGCTGCTCGGGCGCATCTATTGCACCGGCACGCCTGAAGACTATGCGGCGGTGCACAAGATGCAGGACGAGATCTCCCTCGTGCCCCTGAGTTCTTACGGCAAAGCCTACACGCCTCCAGCCGGGAAAGTCGATCCTGCCATCGACATGAAGCTCGCCGTGCGGGAACAGGTCAACGCCCTGAGCGCGCAGGACTACTTCAACCTGCTGGCGAAACTCATGAAGGACAATCCGCCCGCCCCGGCCGACAAGCCCATGCTCGCGAAGCTCGCCAAGCTCGGCATCGTGCCCGGGCAAGCTTTCGACGGAAGCAAACTCAACCCTCTGGCGCGGGAGGCCTTCTCGACCGTTCCGAGGATAGCCAACGACAAGATCATGCTGTGGCTGAAGGAAGGCATCGTCACCGGCGACATGAAGCTGGAACACGGCTGGGTCTTCACGACCAAGACCGGCATCTACGGCACCAATTACATCCAGCGCGCCTTGATTACCGCTATCGGGCTGGGCGCCAACCGCCCTCAGGATGCGGTGTATCCAACATCCGAGGGTCCCAACGCCCTGGAGTCGTATTCCGGCGAGAAGAATTACGTGATGCATTTCGCCAAAGGCCAGCTCCCCCCTGCGGAGGGTTTTTGGTCTCTGACCATGTACGACAAGGATTATTTCTTCGTCAAAAACCCGATCAATCGCCAGAGCATCAGCGCACGGCAAAATCTGAAGCCCAACGCCGACGGCTCCGTGGACCTTTACATCCAGCACCAGAGCCCCGGGGCGGAGAAGGAAGCCAACTGGCTTCCGGCGCCCAAGGACAAATTCATCCTCATGATGCGGCTCTACTGGCCCAAGGAGGCAAAGCCCTCGATCCTGGACGGATCATGGACAGTTCCGGCGGTCAAGGAAGCCAAGTAGGCTCGTTATTCTGACGGCGTGCCCACTGATCCTGATGGCTCCTTGCGATCGTGTGGCGCGCCGGTACGGCTTGGACACCATGCGGTGAGGTTCGGCCTTGTCACTCCTTGACGGGTTTCAAATCCGAACCTCGCCGCAGTTGATTGGCGGCATGAGCCCCCCAGGCCAAATCCGGGAAGATGGCCAACGCGCCTGCTGATCGGGGTGAAATATTCTGAACTCCGCAAGATCATCGCGGAAGCGTGATGCATTGCGATGCCCAGCCAGAGGGGCAGCCTGACCCAGAACCTGGAGGGCGGAACTCCCCCATTCATAGGCGTGGCGAAGCAAAGCCCTGAAGAAGCTCCTTCCCCCCGCCTTGCCCCCTGCTTTCCTGCCAGGCCGTGGCGGCTGGCCAGGCGGGAGGAGGCGCAAAAGCAAAAGGGGCTACGGCTTGTAACCGTAACCCCTTGTGATCTCGTGGTGCCGAGGGAGAGAATTGAACTCCCGACACGGGGATTTTCAGTCCCCTGCTCTACCAACTGAGCTACCTCGGCGCGAGGAAGAGTCGTCTATCGGCTTTCGATCAGGTTGGCAAGTCCTTTTCCCATTTCAGGCGCGATAAAATTTCATTCACCAGGGGCTCCAGGCTCGGGCGCGCCTTTGCCGAGATGGGCACACCGTCGGGATAGCGGCTCATAACCCAGGCCTTGCCGTCCTCGTCCAGGGTGTCCCACTTGTTGAGCGCCAGGATGCGCGGCACCTTGTTAAGCTCCATTTCCTCCAGGATGGACTCCACGGCCTCCACCTGCCCGGCCAGCTCGCGGTGCCCGGCGTCGGCCACCAGGATGAGCAGGTCCGCGCTTTCGAGCTCCTCCAGGGTGGCCTGGAAGGCCTCTTTGAGCTCCTTGGGCAGCTCGCGGATGAAGCCCACCGTGTCCGTGAGCACCAGCTCGCGCTCCTGGGGGAAGCGCAGCCTGCGGCTCACGGGGTCCAGGGT
>JAEYSS010000053.1 GCA_023434425.1 Pseudomonadota bacterium
CCGGGCGAATATGCCGTGCGCGGCGGCCTGGTCGACCTGTTCCCGCCGGGCACGGAAGCGCCGTACCGGCTGGATTTCTTCGGCGACGAGGTCGAGAACATCCGCCGCTTCGATCCGGCCACCCAGCGCACCATCGACGCCGTGACCGAACTGTCGCTGACGGCGATGAGCGAAGTGCCGATGGACGAGGACTCCATCGCGCGCTTCCGCAGCGGCTATCGCGAGCTCTTCGGCACCGTGACGAAGGAAGACCCGCTCTACGAAGCCGTGTCCGCCGGCCGGCGGCAGATCGGCATGGAACACTGGCTGCCGCTGTTCTTCGAGCGCCTGGCAACTGTTTTCGACTATTTGCCGCAGGCGGCGGTGACGCTGGATCATCTGACTGGTGACGCGGCCGATGAACGCTTCAAGGCGATTGCCGATCATTACGATGCGCGCAAATCAGCGATGAAACGCGGACTGGAAGAAGGTGGCGCACCCTACAAGCCGCTGCCACCGGACCGGCTGTATCTCACGGCGGGCGAATGGACCGCGCGGCTGGAGAAATTTCCGGTCGGCTCGCTCTTCCCGTTTGAGGCCGTGGGTGGGGCGGATGTGAAGGTGGTCGATCTGGGGGCACGGCCAGGCCGCGACTTCGCGCCGGAACGCGCGCAGGCTGCACAGGCGGCCGAGAAGAAGGTCTCGGTCGTCAGCGTCTATGATGCGCTGGGCGGCCATATCGCGAAACAGACCGGACAGGGGCGTCGAGTGCTGTTCGCCACCTTCTCGGCCGGCGCGCGCGATCGTCTGGCACTGGTGCTGAAGGACCATGGTCTGCCGATGCCGCAGGCCATCGAAGCCGCCAGCGATATCGAGACCGTGCCGAGGGCGGTGCCGGCGATTGCCGTGCTGCCGATCGAACATGGTTTCGAGGCCGCCGATCTCTGCGTCGTGGCCGAGCAGGACATCTTGGGCGACCGTCTGGTGCGGCCACGCCAGAAAAAGCGCCGGGCCGAGAATTTCATCGCCGAGGCCAGTGCGCTGCAGCCGGGCGACTATGTCGTTCACATTGATCACGGCATCGGCCAGTACAAGGATCTGGTGACGCTGGACGTTGCCGGTGCGCCGCATGACTGCCTGCTACTGCATTATGACGGCGGCGACCGGCTGTATCTGCCGGTCGAGAATATCGAGATGCTGTCGCGTTACGGCTCGCCGGAAGCCGAGGTAACGCTCGACAAACTGGGCGGCGTCGGCTGGCAGAACCGCAAGGCGCGCATGAAGCAGCGCCTGAAGGACATGGCCGGCGAGCTGATGAAGATCGCGGCACAGCGCGAGCTGCGTCAGGGCGAGCGCGTGATGCCGCAGGAGGGTCTGTACGAGGAATTCTGCGCCCGCTTCCCCTATGAAGAGACCGAAGATCAGGAACGCGCCATCAACGAGACGCTGGACGATCTGGCCAGCGGCAAGCCGATGGACCGCCTGATCTGCGGTGATGTCGGTTTCGGAAAGACGGAAGTGGCATTGCGCGCGGCCTTTGCCGCGGCCATGTCGGGCCAGCAGGTGGCGCTGGTCTGTCCGACAACGCTGCTCTGCCGCCAGCATTACCGGACTTTTGCGCAGCGCTTCCGTGGCCTGCCATTGCGGATCGAACAACTGTCGCGGATGGTGACTGCGAAAGCGGCCAAGGACACCAAGGCCGGCCTGGCCGATGGCACGGTGGATATCGTGATCGGCACGCATGCTCTGCTGTCAAAGAGCATCGACTTCAAGCGGCTGGGACTGCTGATCATCGACGAGGAGCAGCATTTCGGTGTCAAGCACAAGGAACGCCTGAAGGAGATCAAGGCCGAGGTGCATGTGCTGACCATGTCGGCGACGCCGATCCCGCGCACACTGCAGCTGGCGCTGTCTGGCGTGCGCGAACTCAGCCTGATCGCCACGCCGCCGGTCGACCGTCTGGCGGTGCGCACCTTCGTCACGCCCTTTGATGGTGTGGTGATCCGCGAGGCTTTATTGCGCGAGCATTTCCGTGGCGGACAGAGCTTCTTTGTCTGTCCGCGCATCGAGTATCTCGACACGGCCATGGCCTTCATCCGCGACCACGTACCGGAACTGAAAGCCGTAGTGGCGCATGGCCAGATGGCGCCGACCGACCTCGACGACGTGATGAACGCCTTTTACGACCGGCGCTACGATGTGCTGGTGGCGACGAACATCGTGGAAAGCGGCCTCGACATTCCTTCGGCCAATACGCTGGTGGTGTATCGTGCCGATCTGTTCGGCCTGGCGCAGATGTATCAATTGCGCGGCCGCGTCGGCCGTTCAAAGCTGCGCGCCTATTCATACTTCACCTACCAGCCTGGCCGGCTGCTGAGCACCTCGGCCGAGCAGCGCCTGCATGTGCTGCAGAGTCTGGATACCCTGGGTGCGGGTTTCAGTCTGGCGTCGCATGATCTCGATCTGCGCGGATCGGGCAATCTGCTGGGTGAGGAACAGTCAGGCCATATCCGCGAAGTCGGTTTTGAACTGTATCAGGAGATGCTGCAGGAGGCGATTGTAGCGGCGCGCTCGGCGGCTCGCGGCGATGCCAGTGCGGTCGCTGAGAAATGGTCGCCGCAGATCCAGATCGGCACGGCGGTGCTGATTCCGGACAGCTATATCGCCGACCTAAATCTGCGTATGCAGCTGTACCGCCGCGTCGCCGATCTGGAGAGCCGCGCCGATATTGACGCCTTCGCCGCCGAACTGATCGACCGTTTCGGCCCGTTGCCGCCGGAAGTGCATCACCTGCTGGATATCGTGGCGATCAAGAAACATTGCCATGATGCCAATGTTCTGAAGATCGAGGCTGGCCCTAAGGGCGCGACGCTGACTTTCCGCGACAATACCTTTGTCGACCCAGCCGGGTTGGTGCTGTTCATCCAGTCCGAACGCGGCAAGGCGAAACTTCGGCCAGATCACAAGGTCGTTCTGATGTATGACTGGCCCGAGCCGGAGGATCGCCTGAAGGGCGTGTTGCATATCGCGTCGCGGCTGGCCGAGATCGCAACCAAGGCGAAGACGAGGAACGTTAAGAGGGCCTGACGCGGCTCAAGCGCGCCCGGACAGTTCGGGCTTGCCAGGCGGGAAGCTCTGGCCGGCGCCAATGAAGGCGACTTCGCCGTCGGGACCGAGCAGGGGCACAGCCACCACTTCCAGCAGCCAGTCCTGACCCAGCGTGCGGGCTTTCACATGCCCGTAGATCGGCATGGCGGCGTGATGCACCATGGTGGCGCCCTTCACCAGAAAAGGCCGCAAGGCCGGATCGGGATGCTCGTCGAGGAATTTTCCGGTGAGTTCGTGGCCAAGCCGCTGCACGATATCGGTGCCGACCACCCGGTAGCGAAAGCGCAGTGGTTCGGACTGCACTTCCAGCAGCGACAGCGAACCGAGCAGAAAGCGCAGCCGCAGCGGATCGAGAAATTCCTTGCCTGGAACACCGCCGTCGACATGGGCGTCGCGCCACAGTTGCAGAAACTGGCGTAGGTTGGAGTCCCGGATGTCTCCGGGGGCGCTGATGAAGTCCAGCGACGGAAGCCCTTGCGGTACGACGGAGAGGGCCGGCAGTTCCACGGTCAGGATCCGGCGGTAGCCGGCGGGTCGAGAGCGACCTTGTCGATCACCTGTAAAAGCGCTTCCGCCGGCTGAGCGCCCGACACGCCGTATTTTCCTTCGAAGATGAAAAACGGCACGCCGCTAATGCCGAGTTCGCGCGCCATCATGTCTTCCGACTGGATTACGTCGGTGTCGCGACCTTCATCCAGCAACTGCTTCACCAGCGCACCGTCCATGCCTTCCAAGGCGGCGGCGTCGGCCAGCACTTCGTGATTGCCGATGTCCCGGCCCTGGATGAAGTAAAAATTGAACAGGCGTTCTTTGAGTTCGTTCTGCACGCCTGCATTCAGTGCCCAGCGCAGCACGCTGTGAGCGGCCAGCGTGTTTGGCGTGCGCTTGATACCCTCGAAGTTGAAGGCGATGCTTTCTTTCGCGCCTTCGGCCGAGACGCGGGCATAAATCTCCCTGGCGCGTTCCGGCCCGCCGAATTTAGCCTCCAGATAGCTTTTCCGGTCCGCTCCCTCGCGAGGCATGTCAGGATTGAGTTGGAACGGACGCCAGCCGATTTCAAACTCTATGTCAGGCCGCTGCGCCATCGCCTTTTCGAGGCGGCGCTTGCCGATGAAACACCAGGGGCAGATGACGTCGGAGACGATTTCGATGCGCATGCCGTTACGGTAGCGCAGCCGGGGCGATCCGGCCAGCCCTTGACCGCCGGTCCAGCTCTTGACCGAAGAGACTGGCCCGCCCAGCATTCATGTAACGGTAAATGAGGGAGGATTCGATGGGCAGCGGGATCAGTCTGAAGGGCAAGGTGGCGGTGGTGACCGGGGCCAGCAGCGGCCTGGGGGAAAGGTTCGCCGAGATCCTGAGCGAGGCCGGGGCCAGCGTCGCGCTGGCGGCGCGGCGGACCGATCGGCTGAAATCCCTGGCCGACAGAATCTCTGCCGCCGGCGGCACGGCCATCACTGTAAAACTGGATGTGAATGACTACGACAATATCCAGACCGCCTTTGCGGAAGTGCGGCAAAAGCTCGGCGGCACCGACATTCTGATCAACAATTCGGGCGTCAGCAAACAGGGCCGCATCGTCGACGTCACACCCGACGACTACGACTTCACCATGAACACCAACACCAGGGGCGCCTTCTTCGTCGCCCAGGCAGCGGCCAGGGATATGATCGATCGCAAGGTCGAGGGCCGGATTATCAATATCGCTTCCGTGGCCGGCATGCGCGTTCTCGGCCAGTTGTCGGTTTACTGCATGTCGAAAGCAGCGGTGGTGCATATGACCAAAGCCATGGCGCTGGAATGGGCGCGCTACGGGATCAACACGTCGGCGATCTGTCCCGGCTATATCGAAACCGAAATCAATCGCGACTACTGGGTGACGCCAGGCGGCCAGAAACTGATCGAGATGCTGCCGCGCAAGCGCGTCGGTGACGTGAAGGATCTGGACGGGCTGGTGCTGCTGCTGGCCTCGAGTGAGGCGCGCTTCATCAACGGTGCAATCATCGCCGCGGATGACGGCCTTTCGATAACCTGAGCAGTTAAGACAGTCCCATCCGGCGCAGCATCTGCTGGCTTTCGGCAACGACTGTGCTGGGGCCGAAGATCATGCGACCGTTGAACATGCTGATCATCTTGTCCATCAGCGTGCTGTAACGGTTCCACAATGCCGTACGCTCGCCATCGGTCCTGGCCGCATTCCAGTCCTTCACATAAGCGGCGCCGGCCTGCATCAGGGTCAGATGGTCGTTCCGGGCGGCGATGTCGCGATAGGCCTGGGCCAGTTGCGGATCGGCGGCGAACAGCTTGCTGATCTCGGCCGCATGGGGGTGGCTGTTGTCGACGATGATGCGACCATCGCCGCCGGTGCTCAGTTCGACCGGGATGTTGGGATCGATCCCAAAGGCAGCAAGGGCCTGTCTGAACTGCCCGGCAAATTCTGCCGTGCGTTTCTGGATATCGGCGGCAATTTTGTCGAGCCGGATGGTTTTGGTGTCGGTATCCCAGGCAGTGCCGAACAGCACCTTGCCGAGCAGTTCCGGGCTCGGATGCTGGCCGGGTGACACGCTCGGAAGACGGTTCGCCGACTGCTTTTCTTCAAGGTAATCCGCGAATTTCGTTGCAGCGGCCTTGGCCGGCGTATTCGCGGCCACGGTCTGGTGCGCGGTCAGCAGATCGCCGAAAACGGCCTTGGCGGAGGCGGTGGCAATGGTACCCATAACAAACCCCATCGATTGCTCTGATGGGGAAATTGCAAGGCCGATGCCACATTATTTCAGGTCGGTTTTAGACTTGGGGTTCCGCCAGTTTTTTGCGCTGCACCTTGCCGTTGGCAGTGCGGGGCAGGCTGGTGACAAAGCGCCACTCTCGCGGGCATTTATAGGCCGCCAGACGACTCTCGGCGAAGCGGTTAAGTTCAGCCGGGTCGGCCGTCATGCCCTCACGCAGCACGAGGAAAGCGGCCACCACCGACACATCGGCGCGCACTCTCACTTCCGTGACCGCGACCTCGGCAATCGCAGGGTGGTCGGCCAGCGCCATCTCCACCTCTACCGGCGAGACACGATAGCCCATGGCATTCATCACATCGTCGTTGCGGCCGTGATGCCAGACATAGCCATCGGCATCCAGACTGGCGAGATCGCCGCCGCAGAACCAGTCGCCGCGATAGACCAGCGCCTCTTCCTCTGGGCGATACCAGTATCCGAGCATCATCGACGGGTCGCTGCGATGCACGGCAAGCAGACCGGTTTCGCCCTGCGGCAGTGGCGTGGTGCTGTCACGGCCACCGGAATCTTCTGGCGGCAGGATGGCGATGCGGCGGCCCGGCTGCGGCTTGCCGGGGCTACCGGGCTTGATCGTCATGCCGGGGCCAGTCGAGATATAGGTCGAGATTTCCGACATGCCGAGCGCTTCATAGAGCGGCTTGCCGGTGCGGTCCTGCCATTCCTGCAACAGGGCCGGCGGCAGGGCTTCGCCAGCCGTCGCGCCATGCCGCAGCGCCGAGAGATCGTAAGCGTCGAGATCGCAGTATTTCAGGATCTGGCGATACAGGGTTGGGACGGCCGCGAAGATCGTCGCTCTATGCCGGGCCATCAGCTGCGGCCAGACCTGGATATCGCGCGGCCCGTTGTAGAGAACGGTCGTTGCGCCCACTGCCCAGGGATCGACCAGACCGACACCCAGCGTATAGGTCCAGTTGAAGGCACCGGCATGCAGCATCACGTCGCTGTCGCGTAGGCCGAGCCAGCCGTGATGCATCGGACGACGCCCCCAGGCCGCACGATGAGCGTGCAGCACGCCCTTGGGACGGCCTGTCGTACCTGAGGTATACACCAGATAGGCCGGATCATCGGCGGCGGTATCGGCGAAGTCGGATAGCGGCGCAAATTGCTTAAGCTGCTGCAGCCTGATTGGATCGAGCAGCAGCACGCCGGGGGGCAGCGTCAGGTCGGCGGCCAGTTCGGCGCTGGCCGCCACGACAGCCGCACCGGAATTCTCCAGCAGGTAGGCGGCCTCGGATGTGGTCAGCTGCGCACTGGACGGCAGCGCGACATATCCCGCCGCCATGGTGGCGAAATAGGTGAGTGCATAATCCGCATCGTTGGCCATGCGGATCATGATGCGACTGCGCGGCGGCAGGCCCAGGCTCTGCAGGCCGGCCGCCAGCCGGCGTACGGCCAGGTCGACTTCGGCAAAGCTCATGCGGACTTCATCGCTGGCGCCGACCAGGATCATGGCCGTCTTGTCGGGCCGCAGCCGGGCATTCTCCGCAAGGCAGTAGCGGGCAAGGTTGAAACGGGGAGGGACGGGCTCGGTCATTACGCGGTCTGGTGTGGTTTGGCGTCGGGTGTGCGCAAGTAGAATAGCAGTGCCGCCAGCAGAATGGAGAACTGCACGGCAAAGACGATGCGATAGTCCAGCTCGCTCGGCACGGTGCCCTTCGGCGCCATGCGGCTCATCAGCCAGCCGGTGAAGAATTGCTGGAAGGCGCCGCCGCCCATGGTGCCGATATTCAGCGTTGTGATGCCGCGACCGATCAGTTCGGCTGGAAAGACCGAGCGCGCATGGGCAAAGATCATCACGATGCAGCCGTTCATCACGCCCATGAAGCAGAACAGCGCGGTGATCACGAGCACGCTGAGTCCCGGCACCAGAATGATCACCAGCAGGCAGGCGAGTTGGCTGCCCAGCCCGACCGCCAGCAGCCATTTCCGCGTGTTGAATACGCGATCCAGCGGGCCCCAGATGAAATAGCCAGCGGCCGCGCCGACGGCCATGAAGATCAGTACATTGCCGCGCGCTGCCGCGTCCATGCCATGGACATCATGCAGATAGGGGCCGCCCCACAAACCGATAATGGTGATGAAGGTGGCGTAGGCCGAGAAGATGATGGCGAAAAGATTGGGAAAGGCTGGATGCCGGATCACTGCACCGATACCCCGCAGCGTTTCGGCCAGGCTTTCATTGGCGCCGCTGCGCGCCTTTGCCGGATCGGGATGGTCTTCGAGGCCCCACCAGGATAAGGCGATCAGGCCCACGGTGATCGCTGCCGTGATAAAGAATGCCGCGCGCCAGCCATAAGCCTGGGCAAGCCAGGCGAGCGGGGCAGTGGATGCGATCACGCCAATATTGCCGACGGCAATCAGGATGCTCGACATCGTCGCGAACCGGTCGGGTGGGAACCAGCGCGAGAACAGCACCATCGGGCCGGTCAGCAGGGCGGCACAGCCGAAGCCGAGCACGATGCGCGCCAGCGTCAGCTCCGTGAGATTGCGGCCGAAGGCGAAAGCCAGTGCACCGATCAGGGCGATGACCAGTGTGACGATGATGGTGCGGCGCGGGCCCCAGCGGTCGAGCGCGATGCCGACGGGGAACTGGCTGATCGAGAAGGTGAGGAAGAAGGCACCCGTCAGAATGCCGAGGTCTTCCGGCGTCAGCGCCAGTTCGATCATCAGGTCCGGCCCGATCACGGCATTGGCCGAGCGGTAGAACTGGCTGATCGTGTAACTGAGGCAGGCGCAGAACAGGATGCGCCAGGCGACGGGCATTACGGCCTCGTGATTCTTGTCTCGGACGGCAGCGCCATTTGATCAGGTGGCGAGCGGCAGGGCAATGCTCCCGTTGACATGCGTGACCACGCGCGTGGCGGCATCGAATTCCATCAGGTCTTCACCGATCAGCACCGGCCCGGCATAGTCAGCGCGCACGTCGGCCAGGAGCGCATTGGGGTTGAAGTCGACGGGCACGAAGTGGTTCAGGATCAGGCAGGCGGCATGCGCCTGTCCGGCCACCTTGCCGACTTCGGTCGAGAGCGTGTGGTAACTGGCAACGTTGGCCAGCGTTTCCGGCGAGCGGCCGGGCAGGGCCAGCATTTCGCGGTGGATGAAACATTCATGCACCAGAGCATCAGCATCTTTCGCGGCCTGAATCAGTTCGGGGCAATAGGCCGTGTCGCCGCTGAAGGCGATTTTGTGCTTGCCGTCGGTGAAGACATACCCAAAGGCCGCTTTCACGGGCTGGTGCCGCACCGGCACGGCGATGAGCGCCATATCATCGTCCTGAATGATCCGGCCCGATTCAACTTCGGTGACGTCAAGTTCCAGCGCCGTAGTGGAGGGCCGTTTCTCATGCGCGATGCGCTGATCGAGTTCCGGCCGCCACAGGGCCATCAGGCCTCTTACATACTGCTTCGTGCCGGGCGGACCGTAGATGCGCTGCGGCCGGTCGCGACCCTGATGCCAGCTTGAGATGATCAGCTGGAACAAATCGACGATGTGGTCGGAATGCAGGTGCGTCAGCAGCACGGCGTCGATCTGCTTGCCGGACGTCCCCGCCGCCAGCAGGCGCTGCGTCACGCCAGAGCCGCAATCGATCAGGAACTGCCGCGCTTCGCTGCGCAGCAGGCTGGCCGGGCCATAGCGCCGCGTGGAAACCTGGGGGCAGCCGGTGCCGAGTAGTGTGACCCGCATGATCAGCGCAGCCGCAGGATGGGCACGGCGCTTCCGGCCTTGAGAGCCGGGCCATGCGGCGGCCGCACGATCAGGCAGTCGGCGTCGCTCAGACGGCGCAGCATGGAGCTGTCCTGCTTGCCGAACGCCGTCGCGACCAGTTGCCCATCGTCCCGTCGCTGCAGCGTGGCGCGCAGATAATCTTCTCGCTTATCGTTCTCGCTCAGATCGGCGCTGCTCATCGCGGTCTCGAAGCGGATTTCCCAATCGAGTCCCAGCATGGCGCGCAGGGCTGGCAGCAGGAAATTGTGGCCGCAGACCATCGCCGAAACCGGATTGCCCGGCAGACCGAGCAGCGGAACCGATGCGCCATTGCCGAGGTCGACGCGGCCAAACATCAGTGGCTTGCCTGGCCGCATGGCGATATTCCAGAAGTCGATGCTTTTTCCGCCGCCGCCGAGGATTTTGTGGATCAGGTCATGCTCGCCGACGCTGGCCCCCCCGAGGGTCAGCAGCAGGTCGCAGCCGACGGCCGCCGAAGCCTTTTCGCGCAGGTCGCCTTCGGTATCGCGCGCGATACCAAGATCGATGGCAACGCCGCCATGTCCCTCAATCAGCGCGCAGAGACCGATATTGTTCGAACTGACAATCTGGTTCGGACCGATCGGCTCACCGGGGCGCGCCAGCTCGTCACCGGTGGCCAGCACCGCGATGCGCGGTTTCCGTCGCACCTGCAGCCAGGGCACATTCATGGCGGCGGCCAGCGCCACATCGGCAGGGCCGAGCAGGCGGCCTGCCTGTAATAAGATCTGGCCCTCGGCAAAATCGAGGCCGGCCTTGCGGATCCACTGACCAGGCTTCGGCGCTTCGCGCACCGTCAGGATATCGCTGGAGAGGTCGGCATCTTCCTGGATGACGATGGCATCGGTTCCATCGGGCAGCGGTGCGCCGGTAAAGATGCGCACGCATTCACCGGTTCTGACGGTGCCGTCATGGCGTCCGCCGGCAGCGGCATGGCCGACAGGCTTCAGCTTCGCGGGAATGCTGCCGAGATCGGCCTGGCGACAGGCCCAGCCATCCATCGCGCTGACATCGAAGGGCGGCTGTGTGCGGCGCGCCGCTACATCTTCGGCCAGTACGCGACCGGAGGCTGTGCTGATTGCCACCGTCTCTGCAGCCATGAGCGGCAGGGCGGCAACAATGCGGCTGCGGGCCTCCCGTACTGGAATCATGTGCTGACGGGGTTCATGATGCGTTGAAATCGCCTGATTTGCCGCCGGACTTGTGCAGCAGCCGGATATCGGTGATTTGCATGCCGCGATCGACGGCCTTCACCATATCGTAGATGGTGAGTGCGGCGACGCTCGCGGCGGTCAGCGCCTCCATCTCGACCCCCGTACGGCCTTTCAGTTTACAGGTCGCGACGATATCGATGGCATGGGATGCCGGATCAGGGGTCAGGTCCACCGTCACCTGGCTGAGCGCCAGCGGATGGCAGAGCGGGATCAGATCGGAGGTTTTCTTCGCGGCCATGATGCCAGCGATACGCGCGGTGGCCAGTACGTCGCCTTTGGCGGCCTGACGCGAGAGGATCAGGTCCAGCGTCGACTTCTGCAGCAGCACGCGCGCCCCGGCCCTGGCGACGCGCTCGGTCTCGGACTTGGCCGAAACATCGACCATGTGGGCTTCGCCCGCGTCGTTCAGATGCGTGAGCTTGCCGCCGCTCATGCCGCCAGTTCCTTGCCGGTCAGCAGCAGGCGAGTGGCGGCTTCCACGTCGGGCTGCCGCATCAGGCTTTCGCCGACCAGGAAACACTGGGCGCCGCACTTTGCCATGCGGTCAAGGTCGTCCTTGGTGTAAAGGCCGGACTCTGCGACCAGAATCTTGCCGGCCGGAACGCGGGCCGCCAGGGCCTCGGTCGTGGCGATGTCGACAGCAAGAGTCTTCAGGTTGCGGTTGTTCACGCCGAGCAGCGGGCTTTTGAGCTTCAACGCGCGGTCCAGTTCCTCGCCGTCATGAATTTCGACCAGGACGTCGAGGTCGTAGTCGCCGGCAGCGGCTTCCAGTTCGGCGGCCTGCGTATCGCTCAGGCTGGCCATGATCAGCAGGATGCAGTCGGCACCAAGCGCGCGAGCTTCGATCACCTGATAGGGATCGAGCATGAAATCCTTGCGGATGATCGGCAGATCCACGGCCGCGCGGACAGCGCGCAGGTAATCGTCATGGCCCTGGAAATAGGGCTCGTCCGTCAGCACCGACAGACAGGTGGCGCCGCCGGCAGCGTAAGCGCGGGCGAGCGCCGGCGGATCGAAATCGGCTCGAATCAGGCCCTTGGACGGCGACGCTTTCTTGATCTCGGCGATCAGGCCGTAGCGGCCGGCCGAGATCGTGTTCTGCAAAGCTCGAATAAAACCACGCGGGGTTGGCGTGGCGTGCGCCTGCTGCTCCAGTGCGGAAACAGGTACGGCGGCTTTGCGGCGGGCAATATGCCCGCGCTTCTCGATGTTGATCTTGGTGAGAACGTCGCTCATGACGCTTTCTTCTTCACGGGCGTTTCCTCGACCGGCGCGGGCGGCGGCGGTTCGTGGGTGATCTCGATCAGGCGGGCGAGGGCGGCGCGCGCCTTGCCGCTGTCGATGGCCTGCGCGGCCATGCCGGCTCCATCCCGCAGATCCCTGGCCTTGCCAGCAATCAGCAGTGCAGCCGCGGTGTTGAGAAGCACAATGTCGCGGAAGGCGCCGGGCGCACCGCTTAGCACGGCACGCAACGCCACGGCGTTTGCGGTCGGCTCGTCACCCTTCAGGTCTTCCAGCTTTGCGCGCGGCAGACCGGCATCCTCCGGCGTGATCTCGAAATGACGCAGCTTGCCGCCATCCATTTCCGAAACGAACGTCGGGCCGGTGGTGGTGATCTCGTCAAGGCCGTCGGAACCATGCACGACCCAGACCTTTTCGGCGCCGAGCTTGCCCATCACTTCGGCAAGCGGCTGCACCCACTGGCGGTCGAACACGCCGATCAGCTGGCGCTTGACCAGTGCCGGGTTGCTCAGGGGGCCAAGCAGATTGAAGATCGTGCGCGTGCCCAACTCGACACGTGTTGGTCCAACGTGGCGCATCGCGCCGTGATGTCGCGGCGCCATCAGGAAGCCAACGCCGGCTTCAGCGATGGCTTTCTCGATCAGGCGAAAGTCGCAGTCGATATTCACGCCGAGCGCGGTCAGCACATCCGCAGCGCCGGTTTTGGACGACACCGCTCGGTTGCCATGTTTGGCGACCGGCACACCGCAGCCGGCGAGCACGAAAGCCGAGCAGGTCGAGACATTCCAGGTGCCTTTGACGTCGCCGCCGGTGCCGACGATGTCGATCGCATCGGTGGGGGCCTTCACGCCATTAACCTTGGCGCGCATGGTCATGGCGCCGCCGGTGATCTCGTCGACGGTTTCGCCGCGCACCCGCAGCGCCATCAGGAAGGCCCCCATCTGCGACGGGGTGGCATTGCCCGACATCATCACGTCGAAAGCTGTCCGGGCATCGTCGATACCCAGTCGCGCACCGCCAGCGACCAGCCCGAGCAGCCGCTTGAATTCAGTTACATCCGCACTCATGCCGCCTGTCCGTGCTCCGAAATCCCACTTACCGGAAGGCCGCAATAGCGCACAAAATTCGCCAGCATCGCAAGCCCGTGTTCCGAAGCGATACTTTCCGGGTGGAACTGCACGCCATGAATGGGCAGATCCCGGTGGGCGACGCCCATGATCACACCGTCTTCGGCCCGGGCGGTGACCGACAGGCTGTTGGGTAGCGTTGCCGGGTCGATGGTCAGCGAATGATAGCGGGTCGCCTGGAAATCCTGCGGCAGGCCGGCAAAGACGCTTTCGCCGGTATGATGCATCCGGCTCATCTTGCCATGGAGTGGCTGCGGCGCGCGGACCACTTTGCCGCCGAAGGCCTGGCCGATGGCCTGGTGTCCGAGGCAGACGCCGAACAGGGGCAGGCGGGTTTCTGCGGCCTTGTCGATCATGGCGAGGCAGATGCCGGCGCGGTCAGGGTCGCAGGGGCCCGGGGACAGCACCACACCGGCAGGTTTCAGGGCGAGAATCGCCTCGGGCGTGGTCTCGTCATTTCGGAAAACCCGCACTGCGGCACCGACCTGGCCGAAATAGTGGACCAGATTCCACGTGAAACTGTCGTAGTTATCGATCAGGACAAGCATGGGCGAGCATTCCTCAGAGCCAACAGCCTAGCATAGCCGATGGCGCGAATGCCACGGCCTCGCACCCGTCACGCTAGTATGCGTTTTGGCGGTTTATTTTGGAGAATCAACGGGGTTGCCCGTGGGGCAAAAACCCAGAACAATCCCTCTGGATTAGAATCACAGGTGGGGGAACGCGATGGCCGATGCGCCGACGACCAAGCGGCAGGGCGGAATCCGTCAGCGGCTTTATTTGGCGGTGGGGGCGATAGCTTCCTTTGCCCTGATTTCGGCGGTCACGGGCTGGGTTTCCCTGTCTCGTCTCGACCGGGCGATCACGACCGTTACTGACGACGGGGTATCGGCCGTCGTTGCCGCCCTGGCGCTGGCAGAGCGGGTCGCGGATATGGCCGGGGCTGCCCCGGATCTGGTTTCCGCAGCGAACGAGGCCGAACTCAAGGCCACCGCGACGGGCAACAAGGAGCGCGAAGCCGACATTCGCTCCGTGCTCGATCTCGTCTCCGCCCGCGTGACCGGTGAAACCCTGGAGAAGATCCAGTCCGAAACCACCGGTCTGCTGGCCAATATCAACCGGCTGGAACAACTGGTTGCGGCCCGGATTCAGACGAGCGCTCAACGCGTGCAGGAAACCCAGGCCCTCTCCAAGGCACATGAAGGCTTTCTGCGGTTTGCCAACCCGCTGATTGACGATGCCGTGGTCGACCTGACCGGCAGTATGCAGAATGTGACGCGCAGCGGGGATGTCACGCGCATCGAGCGATCGCTGACCCGCATGGCCAATAACGACCTGGCACTTGTGCAGGCGACGGCCACACTCATCGGCGAGGTCAACAATGCCGTCGGCCAGCTTGCGGTCGGCGCTCAAGCCGACACCCGTGCGGGCCTGACTGAGATGGCCAAACGGTTCGCGGCCTCAGCGGAGCGGGTAACCAAGGCTCTTTCTGTTGTTGAAAAGATCAATCCGCATCCCGAACTGATCAAGGCGACCAAGGAAGTGCTGTCCTACGGGGATGAAGGCACGGGACTGTTCAGCTTTCGGGAACAGGAACTCGATTCACAGGAATATTCGTTGTCCACGCTACGTACCAGTCGCGACGCCGCCAAACGGTTGGGTGCGTTGGCGCAAAATGTGGTCGATGATGCGAATCTCGGCGTAGCCAGCGCGACGCAGCAGGCGAAGAGCGTGAGCATGGTCGGCATGACCACGCTGGTGGTCGTTGCCATCGCCAGCCTTGCCGCTGCATTCCTGGTCGGCTGGCTTTATATCGGCCGCCGCATTGCCGATCCTTTGGCTTCGCTGACGGGATCCATGGGGCGCCTCGCAAACCGTGAATGGGCGACTGAGGTACCGGACCGCGAACGCAGTGACGAGATTGGCGCGATGGCGCGGGCCGTGCAGGTGTTCAAGGAAAACGGCCTTGAGAACGAGCAGTTGCAGCTCGAAGTCGAGCGCAATCGCCTCAGTGCGGAAGAGCAGCGCAAGGCGCAGGAAGACCTGCTGGATCGCGCTGTCGGCGAAGTGGTGGGCGCTGCCGCGGGTGGCGATATGTCGGCCCGTATCGACACGACGACACTGAGCGGTATGACTGCGCGTCTGGGTGAGCGCATGAACGGCTTGCTCGGGACGGTCGATAAAGTGTTTGTCAGTCTGGGCGACGCACTGGGCGCGATGGCGCGCGGCGATTTCACACACCGCATCGAGGCCGACTATGACGGCGTGTTCGATCGCCTGAAGCAGGATGCCAATCGCACCGCGGAGCAGCTGTCGGAAACCGTCGGCAAGGTGAACTTCGCTGCCTCGTCGGTGCGCGATGCCGCCGCCGAGATTTCCACCGGTAGCAGCGACCTGGCCGGCCGCACCGAGCAGCAGGCGGCAAGCCTGGAGGAAACCGCAGCCTCGATGCACGAGATCACTGCCACGGTGAAGCAGAATGCTGACAATGCTGAAGCCGCCAACAAGCTGGCGGCCACGGCGCGCAGTACGGCGGAGAACGGCGGCAGCGTGGTGCAGGATGCCGTCGCTGCGGTCAGTCGGATCGAGGGCAGTGCACAGAAGATCAGCGACATCGTGGGCCTGATCGACGAGATCGCTTTCCAGACCAACCTGCTGGCCCTGAATGCGTCGGTCGAAGCCGCGCGTGCGGGCGAGGCCGGCAAGGGCTTTGCCGTGGTGGCGCAGGAGGTGCGCGCGCTCGCACAGCGTTCGGCCAATGCGTCGAAAGACATCAAGGCGCTGATCAACGAGTCGAATGCGCAGGTGAAAACGGGCGCGGCGCTGGTCAATCAGACCGGTCAGTCGCTGAGCGAGATCGTCAGCGCCATCAAGAAGGTCAGCGATATCGTCGCCGAGATTGCGGCGGCCTCACGCGAACAGGCGACCGGGCTGGAGCAGGTGAACACCGCGGTCGGCAGCATGGACGAGATGACCCAGCGCAACGGCGCATTGGTGGAACAGACCACCGCCTCG
>JAEYSS010000078.1 GCA_023434425.1 Pseudomonadota bacterium
CGACCTGGTGGCTGAAAAAGACGATGCCGAACAGGGTGGCCATGTAGCGCGGGCCGAAAATCTGCGCCACCAGTCCCGAGGTGAGCGGCACGGTGGAGAGCCAGAGCAGCCCCATGGCGAAAGCGAAAACCAGCACGCTGATCTGGGTCATCGGCAGCATGACAAAGACGGCGATCACCACGGCACGCGCGGCATAGATGAAGCTGAGCAGGTATTTCTTGCTGCGCCTGCCGCCGAGCACGCCGGCGGTATACGAGCCAACGACATTGGCCAGCCCGACCAGCGCCAGCGCCCAGGCGCCGGTCTGCGGATCGAGGCCGCGATCGACGATATAGGCCGGCAGATGCGTCTGGATGAAGGAGACGTGGAAGCCGCAGACGAAAAAGCCGGAGATCAGCAGCCAGTAGCTTTTCTGGTTGCCGGCCTCTTTCAGCGCCTCGCCCATCGACTGTTTCGGCCCGGTGCCTTCCGGCGCCCGGCCGGCCAGCACGCTGGACAGCGGGATGATGGCCAACGCGAAAATACTGAGCAGCAGCAGCGCGAACTGCCAGCCCCAGGCGGCGATGAAGCCCTGGCTGAGCGGCACCATGAGGAACTGGCCCATCGAGCCGGCGGCGGTGCCCAGGCCGAGCGCCCAGGAGCGTTTCTCCGGCGACACCATGCGGGCGATGGCGGCGAGCGCCACGGTAAACGACGTGCCGGCGAGGCCCATGCCGAGCAGCACGCCCAGCGTGAGATTGAGCATCAGCGGCGTGGCGGCGTAAGCCGTGAGCGCGACGCCGGCGGCATAGAGCAGCGCGCCGACGGCGAGTACGCGGGCCGAGCCGTAGCGGTCGGCGATGGCGCCGGCAAAGGGCTGCCCGAAGCCCCAGAGCACGGTCTGGATGGCGATGCCGAAGGCGAAGACCTCGCGGCCCCAGCCATTGGCAATGCTGATCGGCTCAAGGAACAGGCCGAAGCCGGAGCGCACGCCGAAATTCAGCAGGGCAATGGTGCAGCCGGCCAGGATGACCAGCAGCGGCGTGCGCCAGCCCAGAACTGGAACCGGGGCTGCGGGGGTTGCGGACATCGGGAGGCCTCCTGAACGGGCGTTCGGTTTCGTCACCTGCAGAGCTAAAGCCCTGACCGGCAAGGGGCAAGTCCACAATTGCGACCCTACAATCCGGGCACCGGCACCCTGTTAGACCCGCCTGAAACCGGCTTATTCCATCCGTATTCGAGTCTTGTTCGGGCTTATTTGACCCTTATTCCGTGCTTATTTTTGCTTATATGAGTCTTATTTCGGCTTATTCCGGCTTAACTCGCCTTCTCCCTGTCCCAGCCCTGTCTCCGTTCGCTTCAAACTAGAACATTGTAGCAACATTCTGGACGAAAGAAAAGCCGGGATTGCGGTCCGGCTATTCCTCAGGGAACGGATGAACGCCTCCGCCTCAACCGGGCTTACGCCCGGTTGCCTGCTCGATCTGTTTGGCGGTGTTGTACTGGCTGAGCGCATAGACCGCCCAGAGCGCGGCCGGGATCCAGCCGATCAGGGTGAGTTGCAGGATCAGGCAGATGATGCCGGCAATCGGCCGGCCGATGGTGAAGAACAGCAGGAAGGGCAGAAAGATCGCGATGATCAGGCGCACCATGGGTCTCCCGGGGCGGTTTGAGTCGGGGGAAGTATAGCAGGAAACCGGACCCTCGCCCTCCCACTACTGCGCAGCGGATCCCTCCCTCTCCCGCTTCGCGCCCGAGGGTGACGCATGAGCTAACCAGCGCGCCTGCTTCAGACCTCACCTCCGCCTCCACCCTGCTGCACGGATCACTCGACGGCCGTCGCGATCTTCGGGGGCACCCCGTCCGGCAGGACGTCACGCGTTTTGCGTGCGCACAGCCCGTTGTCCCGGATCGCGGCATCGATCGAGGACAGCACCGCATCCCGGCAGTCGATGTCTTCCGCAAAGCTCGGAACCCAGAACCGGACGGCGTATCGGATGCCCTCGGCCTCGTAGGCGATCACGCGAACATCGGGTGGCGGATCGGTGAGAATGATGGGCGGCTGCGCAGCGGCCTGCTGCAGAAGCGCCTTGGCGCGCGCGGCCGGCACATCATGGCCCAGCAGGATCTGGACCTTGGCGCGGTAATTCCGGCGGGGTGCGCTGTAATTCGTCAGCCGCTGGCGGGCGATCTGGCTGTTTGGAAGAATCGCATAGGTATTGTCGCGGGTCAGCAGGCGCGTCGTGCGCCAGCCGATTTCCACGACACGACCACGGATCGCGGTATCCACTTCCACCCAGTCGCCGATGCGATACGGGCCTTCGAGGCCAAGTGCAATACCGGACAGCACATCGGCCAGCGCATTGCGGACGGCGAACCCGAGCACCGCCAGGACAAGTCCAGAGCCGGCAAGCGCGCCACTGACCGACTGGCCGAACACCAGGATGATGGTGGCAATCGTCGCGGCGATGAACAGCGCGACCGAGACGAGTTCCTGCAGCAGCCGGGGCGCGCGGCGCCGCGTCGCACCAGGCCGTTCGAGCGCGATGCCGATCAGGCGCCCGCCGAGCCAGGCCGCAGAAAAATAGGTGGCCGCGCCAGAGAGCAGGTGAATCGCGCGGGCATCCACCTGCAGCGGTGCCGCATCGAGGGCCGGCTGGTGCAGCAGGTAGATGGCGATGCTGCCCGCCGCCATCACGGCCGGCCAGACAGTCCGCTGGAAAATGCTATCGGGTTTCATGGGTTTTCATTTTTCCGGGGATGAATTTGCGGCGCGAACGAGGTCCGCAGCACATCCGTCTGCGGCAGGTGGCCAGGTTGCGGCGATACCGCCAAAGAACGAGACGGATTTCGGGCACGAGAGGCAGCGAATGGCGGCGCGTGGCAGCATATGGCCACAATGATCGCAGACACGCGTTTTCAACCGGGCAGACACGCTTCACCTCCGCGCGCAGATCATGCGCGACTGAACGACACCTCAATGTTCAGTGAAGTCCCGGAAACGGGCTTATCGGCTGTAATGGGCCCTCGCGTCCTCGTTCCGGGCAAAAACATGCGCCTTCGGCGATAGCCCGGTACGTAATTTATGAGACAAGCGCGACATGATACGTAGATGGTGATTTATTTCGGTTTTTCAAGAGCATGGTGATCCGGTGCACCTCACCCAGCACCAGATAGTCGGACCTGATCCGACCATCTGGTGCCGAACTGCGCGAGATCCTCGGGTCAAGCCCGAGGATGACGATCTGGTGGGGGCAGCTACACGTTGCTGGTCGAAGCTCGGCAAAAACAAAAAAACGGCGCGCTGTTCCAGCGCGCCGCTTCTACTTCTTCAAACCCGTCATGGTCGGGCTTGACCCGACCATCTTTCGCAAACCTGCGAGAGATCCTCGGCCAGGAAACTCTTCTTGGGCCCGAGGATGACGTGTTCGGTTTGCCTTACTTGCCCAGGCCCTTACTTACCCAAGCTCGGATCGATCTGCTTGCAGGCGTCGACCAGGCCCTTCACGGCATTGGCCGAATGCTCGAACATCTTCTTCTCTTCGGCATTCAGCTCGATCTCGACGATCTTTTCCACGCCATTGGCGCCGATCACCACCGGCACGCCGACATACATGCCGGACTGGCCATACTTGCCACCATCGAGCCAGGCGGCGCAGGGCAGCACGCGGCGCTTGTCCCTCAGGTAGCTCTCGGCCATTTCGATGGCCGAGGAGGCCGGCGCGTAGAAGGCCGAGCCGGTCTTGAGCAGGGCGACGATCTCGGCGCCGCCATCGCGGGTGCGCTGGATGATCTTGTCGATCTTCTCCTGCGTCGACCAGCCCATCTTGATCAGGTCGGGCACCGGGATGCCGGCCACGGTGGAATAGCGGATCAGCG
>JAEYSS010000091.1 GCA_023434425.1 Pseudomonadota bacterium
AAGTCGATGTTCAGCCCATGCGCCTTGATCACTTCCAGCGAGGGATCGCTGTCCAGCGTGCCGAGGAACAGTTTGGCGAGCTGGCCCGCGGAGCCGAGCCAGTTCTTCTCATGGCTGACATAGACGGTGAGTTCGCCGCTCTGCAGGTCGGAGCGGGTGAACAGCTGCGCGGTGCGGAATTCGTAGGACCCAACCGCGACCACGATGGCGGGAGAAACGATTTCGCGCCGCTGGCCGCGATGTTCGATGGTAATTTCCATGAGCCGGTGGCGGCGCACCGCGCGCCAGGCCGACTTAAACATCGCCGGCCATTTTGCCAGCCCGAACAGTCGGCGGCGGCGTTCGCGATCCACGATCATTTCAGGATAGAGGCCGAGCGCCGACTTGTTCAAGAAAATGCCGCGATTGACGCGGCCGACATCGATCGGTTCTACCGTCGCACTGCTGAGCGCGGTGACCGCCTGCTCGATCTCAAGCGGAATATTCAGATCCCGCGCCAGCAGGTTCATCGTGCCAAGCGGCAGCACGCCGAGCACGCCATCGCGCCGCATGACCAGCTCTGCTGCCGAGCGTAGAGTGCCGTCACCGCCGCCGACCCAGATCTCGTCGCTGGTCTCGGAGGCCGCCATCAGGGCCGCGGGAAGCCGCTTCGGCGGCACGACGCTGACCCGCACATCGCTGCGACCAGCCGCGACGGCGGCACCGCGGATGACATCCTGCAAGGCGGCGGCGCCGTACTGGCGCGCCGTGCCTGAGGCGGCGTTGATCACAACTGCAGTGGGCATCGGGTTACCAGATCATCCAGTCGGTGAGGCCGGTGCCGGCTCGAACCAGTCCGGCGCCGAGTGTAACGAACAAGCCCATGCTGGCGATCCCGACAAAATGACCGGCCAGGGCGCCAAGCCCGTCGCGGGTCAGCAAACCCAACGCCGTCAGCACGATGCCAAACGCGAAAGGAACATTGCCGAACGGCAGCGGCAGGGCCAGGCCGATGCCCTGAATCGCAATGCCGATGGCCGCCACCACGACGCCAAAACCACTCACCACCCAGGTCATGCGGGGCCGGAAGCGACGCTCCAGCCGCCGAATGAACGGTATGGCAAAGGTCATGAACCGGCGCAGCAGTCCGGCCGACAGCCGGCGGCGCCCGAGCAGACCCGGGATCGGAGGCTTATCGGGCTGAGCCAGCAGGCCGAGCGCGACACAGACCACCAGCGAGCCGACGATCACGCCAAGCGGCAGACCAGGGGACGGGATGAAACCGAGCAGTCCGAGAAACAGCAGCAGCATCGGCGTTGAGCGCTGCGCCACGATGCCGCTCGCGTCAGCCAGCGTCATTCCGTCGACACGTCCATGCCGACGCAGGCGCGACAGATCACCGGCGACACTGCGCCGGCCCTCGCCACTATGCCTCCCGGATTTCACGGATGTCATGCGGGCATAGTGGCGCGGGATTGGGGCAAAAGCGCGGCGTTGCGATGTTCAGCTCTGCTCCGCACTGGCTGGCGTCTTCCGGGTGAAGAACAGCGACGCGACGATGCCGGCCAGGATCAGCGAAAGCGTCACCGTCAGCGACACCACGGCAGGAATCTTGCCGATGATATTCACCAGGAAAATCTTGCTGCCGATGAAGACCAGCACCGCCGCCAGCGCGTATTTCAGATAATGGAAGCGGTGGATCATGGCGGCCAGTGCGAAATACAGCGCACGGAGCCCCAGGATGGCAAAGATGTTGCTGGTGTAGACGATAAACGGATCCTGCGTAATCGCGAAAATCGCCGGAACGCTGTCGACAGCAAAGACAAGATCCGCCGCCTCAATCAGGATCAGTGCAAGAAAAAGCGGCGTCGCCCACAGGACGGGCCTTCCCCCGGCAGTTAACGGCTGGCGCACGAAGAAGCGCTGGCCGTGCAGCTCTGGCGTCACGCGCAGACGCCGCCGCAGGAACCTCAGCAGCGGGTTGGCCGCGAGATCCCGGGGCGTGTCGGATGCCAGCAGCATCTTGATGCCGGTCAGGACGAGGAAGGCGCCGAAGACATAGAGGATCCAGCTGAACTCGCTGACCAGGGCGGCGCCAAGGGCGATCATGGCCGCACGCAGCACAATCACGCCCAGGATGCCCCAGAACAGGACGCGATGCTGATACTGCCGGGGCACCGCGAAATATCCGAAGATCAGGGCAATAACGAAAACGTTGTCGAGCGAGAGGCTCTTCTCGACAAAGAAGCCGGTATACCAATCCATCCCGGCCGTTGAACCGAACTGCTGCCAGACCCAGGCGCCGAAGGCGCAGGCAATCACGATGTAGCCGGCGCTCAGGGCGAGGCTTTCCCCAACTTCGATCTCACGCTGCTTGCGGTGAAGAATGCCCAGATCGAATGCCAGAAGCGTGACGACAAGGGCCATGAACGACAGCCAAAGCCAAACCGGCTTGCTGAGGAAATCGGCCGCAAGATATGCAGCCGCAGTCATCATGAAGGATTCCATGCTGGTGCTCCGGTCCGGAATATGGCGGCGATGGCATCCGACATCGCTGCCGTCCGAACTGCGGCAACCAGAGGGGCCCGAATGCAGTTTCGAAATAGGCGCCGGCTCTAGGTCTTCAAGGGCAAAACAGGCAAAAAAAGAGGCGGACCTTGGGTCCGCCTCCAGAATTCGATTACGAGTCAGCTGAACCGGTTCAGTCCGCTTCGTGGCGGCCTTCCGGATCGCGGATCGCGCGATAGGCGCGGCTGAGCTGGGCCTTGCGCGACGCCATGTTGAGCAACTCCACCGTGACGGAGAAGGCCATGGCGCCGTAGATCATCATCTTCGGAATCTCGACGTCGAAACCTTCGGCAACCAGCGCCATGCCGATCATGACGAGGAACGACAGCGCCAGCATGACGATGTTGGGATTCTTCTTCACGAAGCGGGCCAGCGGCTCCGCCAGCGCCACCATGATGGCGACCGAGATCAGCACGGCGGCCACCATGATTTCGATCTGCCGCGCCAGGCCGATAGCGGTGATCACGCTGTCGAGCGAGAAGACAATGTCGAGGATCGCGATCTGGCCGATGATGGCCCAGAAGGCGGGATACTTCTTCTTCGGCTCACCGCCGGCCACGCCGGGGGTGTCGCCCTCCATCTCGTCGGCCTCCTTCGGCGTGACGCGCTCATGGATTTCCATGGTCGCCTTCCAGATCAGGAACAGGCCACCGAGGATCAGCACCAGGTCGCGACCGGAAATCTCATACTCGAAGAGGGTGAACCACGGCGCCGTCAGCGTGATCAGCCATGCGGCCGAAAGCAGCAGCATGATGCGGGTAATGACCGCACCGAGCAGGCCCAGCTTGCGGCCCAGCGGCTGCTGGTGTTCCGGCAATCGGCTGGTGAGAATGGTGATAAAAATGAGGTTGTCGACCGCGAGGACGAGCTCGAGGGCGATCAGGCCAATCAATGCGAGCAGCGCCGCCGGTTCGAGGAAAACCGAGAGGTCCATAAGATATATCCTGGGCGGGGGGCTTTTGCAAAAAGCCGTCCGACATCGCTGCCATCCCGTTCATGGCAGCCAGAGGGGCCCGGACGTGGGCGGCAATGTAGCCTGAACTATGGCGATTTCAAGGCCGCTGGTTATGCAAATTTTATCCGGTTAACGAGCGCCGCCATGCGCCGCAACCGCCGGTGTCTCACGGCGAAGTTCGAGCCGGGCATGGCGAATCACCTGCACTGAACCCCAGAGGGCCAGCGCGGCCATGAAGGCGGCCACCGCCAGATCGGGCCAGGCGGTGCCGGTGACGAAGACGCCGCTGGCCGCCGCCATGACCGCGAGGTTGCCGAGCGCGTCATTGCGGCTGCAGATCCAGACGGCGCGCATGTTGCTGTCGCCATTGCGGAAGCGGAACAGGACGACGGTAACCAGCACATTCACCGCCAGGGCTGCAAAGCCGACGATGCCCATCGTGGCCGGCTCCGGCACGGTGCCAGCGATGGCATGATGGATCGTCATGCCGGCCACCCACAGGCCGAACAGGCCCATGGTGATACCCTTGAGCAGCGCAACGCGGGCGCGCCAGACCAGCGCCATCGACAGCACCGCCAGCGCCAGGCCGTAATTCGCCGCATCGCCGAGGAAGTCGGCGGAGTCCGCCACCAGCGAGGTCGACCCCGCACCGAGGCCGGCCCCGAGTTCCACGAGAAACATGCCGGCATTCAGGATCAGCGCGATCCACAAGGCCGGGCGCGCCGCGTTACCGTGGTCGTGATCATGGTCATGGCCGCCCTGGCCATGATGGCTGTGGCTATGAGACGGCGAGCAGCAGGAAGCACCCATGGCAATCCGGTCCTTCAGACAATGTCCTTGAAAAGCTCGTTGAAAGCGGTCTCGTCGCGATGCGGCTCGGCGACATGGGCGGCCATGTCGGCCAGCATATGGCGCACGTGATCGTCGGCGACGTCGTAGTAGATCTGTCGACCGCGCCGGATGCCGCGCACCAGCCTTGCGGCCTTGAGCAGGCGCAGATGGTGGCTCGCCAACTGCGGCGAAAGGCCGGCGGCTTCGGCCGCTGCGGTCGCCGGCATCGGGCCGATACACAGCGTCGTCACCAGGCGCAGCCGTGAGGGATCGCCCAGCAGCCGGAACATCTCGGCGAGCTGGTGGATATGACGGGTTTCGAGCTGATCTGACTTAAACATTTAAATATCTATTTAAATAT